>NZ_JAHKRL010000256.1 GCF_019396405.1 Nonomuraea rhizosphaerae
CGGCGGCCGACACGGCGGTGAGCGCCTGGCGGGCGGCACCGGGCGTGCCGCCGGCGCCGAGCAGCGCGGACATCTGTTCCAGCCCAGGGTCGCCGAGCTCGGCGAGCAGCTCGTCGTTCAGTGTCATGGCACCTACCCGTTCGGATCGCTCATCCCGGGAACGTGCCCACCGCAGCGCCCGGCTACGTACTGGCCTTATCCAAGTCAGCGGAAAGCCCGGTGTCCTTCGCCGGCTTGGGCTCGCCGGCGAGCCCGGCGGCGGCGTACGCGCCCGCCTCGTCGAGGGTCTCGTGCTCCAGCAGGGCGTGGGTGATGGCGTCGAGCTTGTCGCGGTTCTCGCTGAGGATCCGCACGGCGCGTTCGTAGCACTCGTCGACGATCCGGCGCGCCTCCTCGTCCACGACGGCGAGCATGGCGGGCGAGGCCTGCGGCGGCTGGCCGTCGTTGGGCAGGATGGTCAGCGGGCCGACCTTCTCCGACATGCCCCAGCGCCCGACCATGCCGCGGGCGATCATGGTGACCTGTTCGAGGTCGTTCTCGGCGCCGGTGGTGATGACGCCGAACACGACCTGCTCGGCCGCCATCCCGCCGAGCGCGCCGGTGATGCGCCCGCGCAGGTACTCCTCGTCGTAGGCGTAGCGGTCGGTGTCGGGGGTGGACAGCGTGACGCCGAGCGCCCGCCCGCGCGGGATGATCGAGATCTTCCTGACCGGGTCGGCGCCGGGCTGGAGCATGCCGAGCAGCGCGTGCCCGGCCTCGTGGAAGGCGGTCCTGGTGCGCTCCTCCTCGGGCATCACGATGCTGCGGGCCGCGCCGAGCTGCAGCTTCTCCAGCGCGTCGGCGAAGTCGGCGATGCCGACCTTGTCCTTGCCGCGCTTGGCGGCCAGGAGCGCCGACTCGTTGACGAGGTTGGCCAGGTCGGCGCCGGTCATGCCGGGGGTGGTCTTGGCGAGCTGTTCGAGGCCGACCGCGCCGTCGAGCGGCACTCCCCTGGTGTGCACGCCCAGGATGGCGGTGCGCCCGGCCGCGTCGGGCAGCCCGACCTGGACCGTACGGTCGAAGCGTCCGGGCCGCAGCAGGGCCGGGTCGAGGACCTCGGGCCGGTTGGTGGCGCCGATGACGATGACGCCCTCGGCCCCGGAGAAGCCGTCCATCTCGGTGAGGATCTGGTTCAGGGTCTGCTCGCGCTCGTCGTGGCCGCCGATGCCGCCCGCGCCGCCCCTGGCCCGGCCGATGGCGTCGATCTCGTCGATGAACACGATGGAGGGGGCGACCTTGCGCGCCTCCTCGAACAGGTCGCGCACCCGCGACGCGCCCACGCCGACGATCATCTCGATGAACTCGGAGGCGCTGGCGGAGAAGAACGGGACGTTCGCCTCGCCGGCCACGGCCCGCGCGAGCAGCGTCTTGCCGGTGCCGGGAGGGCCGGCCAGCAGGACGCCCTTGGGCAGCTTGGCGCCGAGCCTGCGGTATTTGTCGGGGTCCTTCAGGTAGTCGACGACCTCGACCAGCTCGTTCTCGACCTCGTCGATCCCGGCCACGTCATCGAACGTGACCCGCACCTGCCCGGCCTCGACCGGTTTGGAGGACTTCGACCTGCCCAGGCCGCTCAGTCCGCCGCCGCCCCCACCCATCATGCTGGCGCCCCTGCGCATGATCCAGATCCAGAGCCCGGCCAGCAGCAGGACGGGCAGCAGGGACAGCAGCAGGTTGAGGAACGTGCCGCGGCCGCTGGTGATCGGGTCGGCCTTGATGTTCACCCCGGCGCTGGACAACTGCTGGTAGAGCTGGTCGCTGTTGGCGAAGGCCGGGATCTCGGTCTTGAACTTGGTGTACGAAGCGTTGCCGCTGTCGGGGTCCTTGGCCGCGCTCTTCAGGTCGCCCTCGACGGAGAAGCCGGTGGCGTAGATCTCCTTGACGTTCTTGGCCGTCACCTGGCTGGTGAACTGCGTGTAGGAGATGGTCTCGACCTGGCCGCTGTCGAAGAAGGACGACACCAGGAAGAACACCGCGTACACGGCGAGCAGCGTGATGACGAACCGCCACCAGTTGATCTTCGGCCGGTTGCCGCCGGGCAGGCCCTCCGCGCGCCAGGGCGGTTTGGGCCGCTTGCCGTCGGGCGCCTGCGACTGCCCCTGGCGCCCCTGTGACCGTTCGTGCGGCTGCCCCGAACGCCCCCGCGCCCGCGCCGACCGTTCCTGCGGCTGCCCTGAGCCTTCCACGGCGTCACTCCCCCACCTCGCCGCTTTCGTGATCTCTAGCCTAGAACACGCACCCCTGAGACCACGCGCGTGATGTCACGCCACTTGGTGCGCTGCGAGTCCGGCACTGTCACGAACGCCAGCCCCGGCTTGGCCATTCCCCCGTCGACCACGACGACGGCCGCGCGCGAGACGTGCTTGCCGTACTTGACCTGGTAGGTGAGCAGCCAGCCGCGCTTGACCGGCTGGGAGGCCAGCCAGCGGATCTTGGCGTGCTTGGGGTGGTGGTTGAGCGTCCAGCGGGCGGCCAGCAGCGCGCTGTCGCGCGCCGACTTCTGCTTCTCGATCGGCAGCGGGCAGGTCACGAACATGCCGCGCAGCTTCGAGCCGCGCTTGAGCGGCAGCACCTGCTTGCTGGTGAACGGCGCCGCCTTGTGCGCCTTCCACGGCGAGGACAGCACGGGCACGGCGAGGCCGGTCCGCTTGTCCTTGTAGACGCGCTTGCCGGGCTTGGCCAGGTGCAGCCGGTCGGGCTTCTTGGGCAGCTCGGGCAGCCGGGAGTCGGCGTACAGAGCCTCCATGGCCGTGTAGCCGGGGGCGAGGGACCTGCCGGGCTTCGGCGTGGGCGTGGCGGAGGGTTCCGTGGAGGACGCGGCCGTGGCGGTGCCGATGGCGTTGGGCCCGGAGCCGCCCGGATCGGACGCGATCGATCCGGACGCGCTGACGGACGGGGCGGGTCCGGACGAGGCCGGCACGGTCGATGGCGCGGCAACCGGCCGTGCTGCGACCTCGTCCGGCCGCAACGGGAGCACCATGACCAGCGTGGCAGCGGCGACCGCCAGAACGCCCGCCACCGCAAGCCCCCGGTATACGTCCCGCATCCGCAGATCGCCGATGCGAGAGCGCTTAGGCGGGGAAGCAGGGGTTCCCGGTCTGGCTGCAACCCTCACAAGGGAACCGTTGGTCCCATCATCCCCATCGAGCACGATCGGGAGCGTACGACATATCACGCCATTCCGCTTGCGAAGCGGCCGAAGTGTCATCATGGCGTAGTGGAACAGGTGGAACTCCATTTCGACCCAGCATCCAAAGCCTCCCAAACCCATACAAATCTCTCCGCCGTACGACGGGACGCGACCGGCCTGTGGATAGCGGGCGACGAGACCGCCACCATCGAGCACCTGGCCTGGACGGGCGAGCACTACGCGGATCAGCGCACCTTCCGGCTGGCCGACTACGTGCCCCTGCCCGCCGGCCCCGACGACGAGGCCGACATCGAGGGCCTGGCCCGGGCGAACGGCTACCTGTGGGCCGTCGGCTCGCACAGCCTCAAGCGCCGCCGCGTCAGGTCGAAGGACCCGGCCAAGGCCGTCAGGCGGCTGGCGACCGTGCTCCGCGAGGAGAACCGCTTCATCCTGGCGCGGCTGCCGCTGAACCCGGTCACGAACGCCCCGGCGCGCGGGGCGGTCATGTCGGGCAAGGACAACATCGCCGCCCATCTGGAGGGCGATCCGCACCTGGCGCCGTTCCTGGCGCTGCCCGGCAAGGACAACGGCCTCGACATCGAGGGCATCGCGGTCGTGGACGAACGTGTCTACCTGGGGCTGCGCGGCCCGGTGCTGCGCGGGTGGGCGGTGGTCCTGGAGATCAGCCCGGTCGAGACCGAGCCCGGACGGCTGCGGCTGCGCGAGCCGTACCGCAAGCACTTCCTGGACCTGGGCGGGCTGGGGGTGCGCGACCTGTGCCCGCACGGGCGCGACGTGCTGCTGCTCACCGGCCCGAGCATGGACCTGGACGGGCCGGTGAGGGTGATGCGCTGGCGGGTGCGGAAGGCGGGCGAGGTGGTGCCGGCCGGCGAGCTGGAGACCGTCGCGGAGCTGCCGTACGGCATCGGCTGCGACCACCCCGAGGGCCTGGCCGTGCTGGAGGACGGCAGGCTGCTGGTCGTCTACGACAGCCCGTCGCCGGCCCGCATCACCCCGTCCGGCGGAGTGCTCGCCGACATCTTCAAGATCTGACCCGCCCGTACAGCCAGGGCGCGTCCGCGACGAACGTGCACGAGCCCGGCTCGATCTCGGTGAACCCGGCGTCGCGCACGACGGGCAGCCCGGCCGCCACCATCGACGCGAAACGGGCCTCCCCGGCGGTGCGCACGCTCACGGCCAGGCCGTTCGCCCGCCAGGCGGCCCGCTCGTCGCGCTCGCTGGCCCACCAGGCGAGCTGGGCGGCGTGCCCGGCCTGCGCCATGGCCTTGCCCGCCGACATGTCCAGCGCCGAGTTGGCCCACAGGATCGGCGGCTCGGCGGCCCCCGGCTCGGCGCTGTCGGTCAGCTCGGTGCCCGACACCTGGAGGCGGGCCAGGTCGCGCGGCCAGTCGTCCAGCGGCACGGGCGGGTGGACGCGCACCTCGGCCGTGCGGTGCTCGACCGTACGGCCGGGCAGCGCCAGCGCCCGCCGCCACTCGGCGCCCCTGGCCCGGCGCACCACCTTGCGGATCTTGCCGGTGGACTGCCAGGCGGCCAGCTCCTCGCCCCACTCCCCCGGGTCGTCCAGCAGGCTCAGCACCGCCATCGCGGCCGCCTCCAGCGCGTCGGTGCGCTCGGGCGGCGCCGCCCGCTCGATCCTGACCACGAGGGGCAGGACCATCAGTTCGCTCATACTCGTTTAGCATGCCCGATCGCCAGGGACATTCCGGTCGCCAGGAGGCAGAGCACGCCGGAGCCGTACCAGGCGAGGTCGTAGGCGCCCATGTGGTCGCGGGTGACCCCGGCGACGACGGCGATGATCGCGGCGCCGATCTGGTGCGAGGCGAACACCCACCCGAAGACCACCGCGCCGTCCGGGCCGTAGATCCGGCGGCACAGCGCCACGGTCGGCGGCACGGTCGCCACCCAGTCGAGCCCGTAGAACACGATGAAGATCAGCATGCTCGGCTCGGTGGTGGCCGCGAACAGGCTCGGCAGCACCATCAGCGACAGCCCGCGCAGCCCGTAGTAGACGCCGAGCAGGATCTTGGGGTCGACCTTGTCGCTGAGCCAGCCGGAGGCGATGGTCCCGGCGATGTCGAAGATCCCGATGACCGCCAGCAGCCCGGCGGCGACCGGCTCGGCCATGCCGTGGTCGTGCGCGGCGGGAATGAAGTGGGTGCCGACCAGGCCGTTCGTGCTGGCCCCGCAGATGGCGAACCCGCCGGCGAGGAACCAGAACGCCCGAGTGCGGGCCGCCGACCTGAGCACGGTGAGCGCTCTGACGGCCGCGTTCACCCGCGAGGGCGCGGCGCGTACGGTGTCCGGCGACGCCCCCAAAGCGGTGGTGCCCACGTCCTCCGGGTGGTCGCGCAGCAGCCACCACACGAACGGCACCACGACCAGCGCGGCGGCGGCCACGGTCAGCGAGGCGACCCGCCAGCCCGGCCCCTCGGCGAGCTGGGCGAGCACGGGCAGGAAGATGAGCTGCCCGGTCGCCCCCGCCGCGGTGAGCACGCCGGTGACCAGCCCGCGGTGCCGGACGAACCAGCGGTCGGTCACCGTCGCGACGAACACCAGCGCCATGGACCCGGTGCCCAGCCCGACCAGCACCCCCCAGAACAGCAGGAGCTGCCAGCTGGCCGTCATCAGCACCGTGAGCCCGCTGCCGGCCGCCACCAGCAGCAGCGCGAGGGACACCACGCGCCGCATCCCGAACCGGTCCATCAGGGCGGCGGCGAACGGCGCGGTCAGCCCGTAGAGCACGAGGTTGATCGACACGGCGAGGGAGATAGTGCCCTTGCTCCAGCCGAACTCGGCCTGCAGCGGGTTGATCAGCACGCCGGGCGTGGCGCGGAACCCGGCCGCTCCGAGGATGGCGACGAACGCGACTGCCGCGACGAACCAGGCCCGGTGCAGGCGCCTGGTCGCGGTGGTGGTGCTGAGGGTCATTCGCCAATCCTGATTTATCGCCGCTTGTCGCCGTGAGTGGCCGGAAAGCCAATATATGAAAGAATCCGGCCATGCCGCACCGCGTCGCCGTCCTCGTCCTGGACCACTTCGCCCCGCTCGACCTGGGCATCCCCGGCCAGGTGTTCTGGTCGGCGGAGTCGCCGTCGGGCGAGAAGCTCTACGAGGTCGTCACCTGCTCGCCCGGCCGCCGGCCGGTCCGCTGCTCGGCCGGCTACAGCGTCCTGCCGGACCACGACCTGGACGTCCTGGGGACGGCCGACACGGTCCTGCTGCCGGGCATCCACGGCGGCCAGGTGATGAGGAACGGCACGATCGGCCCCGGCCTGCGCGACGCGCTCCAGGGCCACGAAAGGATCATGTCCATCTGCACGGGGGCGTTCGTGCTGGCCGCCGCGGGCCTGCTGGACGACCGCCCGGCCACCACGCACTGGCGCGAGGCCGCCCGGTTCTCCGCCCTGTTCCCGCGGGTGCGGCTGGACCCGTCGGTGCTGTTCATCGACGACGGCGACGTGCTGACCTCGGCGGGCGTGGCGTCCGGCATGGACCTGTGCCTGCACGTGATCAGGCGCGACTTCGGCGCCGAGGTGGCCAACCGGGCGGCCCGGCGCTGCGTGACGCCGCCGTGGCGGGAGGGCGGCCAGGCCCAGTACATCGACCGCCCCTTCCCCGACCCGACGGGCGCCACCACCGCGCCGACCCGCGCCTGGATGCTGGCGCACCTGGAACGGCCGCTGGACCTGGAGGCGCTGGCCCAGCACGCGAACATGAGCGTGCGCACCTTCACCCGCCGCTTCCGCGAGGAGACCGGGCTGAGCCCGTCGCGGTGGCTGGCCAAGCAGCGGGTGGACCACGCCAGGCACCTGCTGGAGACCACCGACGCGGGGGTGGAGGAGGTGGCCCGCCGCGCGGGGTTCGGCACGACGGTCTCGCTGCGCCAGCACCTCCACGCGGCGGTCGGGGTGGCGCCGCTGACCTACCGCAGCACCTTCCGCGCCCGTGAGGTCACTCGAACAGGTCCGGCTGCTCGCGGATGATCTGGTCGTGCAGGGGCTGGTAGTTGATCCAGCCGACCAGGTCGTTGCCGATCTGCCGGTGGGTGAGGGCGGCGTTGTCCGGCTCGATGAACACCGGCTCCCCCGCCGCCTGCGCCACGAGCTGCACCTGCGCCGAGCGTTCCATCGTGATGAACCACCACGCCGCCGCGTCCACCGTCTCGCCCACCGTCAGCAGCCCGTGGTTGCGCAGCACGACCGCCTTGTTGCCGCCCAGCGCGGCGGCGATCCGCTTGCCCTCCTCCAAGTCGGTGACCACGCCCGTGTAGTCGTCGAAGAGCGCGTTGTCCTGGTAGAACGCGCAGGCGTCCTGGGTGAGCGGCTCGATGACCCGGCCCAGCGCCGACAGGGCGCGCCCGTACACGGAGTGGCTGTGCGCGGCGGCCACGACGCCGGGACGGGCCTGGTGCACCTGCGAGTGGATGGCGAAGGCGGCCTCGTTGACCGGGTAGCGCCCCTCGACGACCTGGCCCTCGTGGTTGACGAGGATGAGGTCGCTGACCCGTACGTGCTTGAACGACATGCCGAACGGGTTGACCCAGAAGTGGTCGGTCAGCTCGGGGTCGCGGGCGGTGATGTGGCCCGCGACGCCCTCCTCGAAGCCGAACTTGCCGAAGATCCGCAGTGCCGCGGCGAGACGTTCCTTGCGGTGGCGCCGCTCCTCCTCGACGGTCTCGAACGTCGGCGGGAGGCGGAAGATCAGGTTCTCCGGCATGTCGCTCCTCAGGATCCGAACCAGGTTCTGACGGCCTCCTCCAGTGTGTCATCGGGCGTGCCCGCCCAGGCGAGGTAACCGTCGGGCCGCAGCAGCAGCGCGTCCGCGGGCGGCTCGGCGCACTTGACCCTGACCACCTCGACGCGGTCGTCCGGCGGGAGCCCTCCGGCCAGGTCGAGCAGCAGCGGACGGCCCGACCGCGTGAGCGTGGCCAGCGGCGTCGGCTCCAGGTCCAGGTCCGGGACGAAGCGCCCGGCGAGCGGGTGCCCGCCGCCGGAGCAGACGACGTCCGCCCCCGACATGAGCGCGGAGATCCGGCCACGGGCGCTCTCGTCCCGCAGCAGCTCGCCGAACACCTCACGCAGCGCCGTCACCTCGGGCCCGGGAGCCATGAGCGCGAGCTGCGCCTTGCTGTGCGTGGTGACCCGCTCGGCGGCCGGGCGCCGCTCCCGCTCGTAGGTGTCGAGCAGGCCGGGCGGCGCGGTCCCCCGTACGGTGGCCGCCAGCTTCCAGCCGAGGTTGGCCGCGTCCTGGAGGCCCAGGTTCAGGCCCGGGGCGCCGACGGCCGAGTGGACGTGCGCGGCGTCGCCCGCGAGCAGCACCCGCCCCTCCCGGTAACGATCGGCGACGCGCGTGTCGCGCCCGCTCAGGCGGCGCAGCAGGTGCGGCCCCGGCCCCGGCGGGGGCGCCATCGGGACGTCGGCGCCCAGCACGCGGGCCAGGCTCTCGCGCAGCTCACCGATGCTCATCTCACCGCCCGGCTCCGGCCCGTCCCACTCCATGCAGCTGACCGTCAGGACCTCGGCGCCCATGGGCAGCAGCGCGTACGCCCCGCGCTCGGTGCGGTGCCAGGCCCACAGGCCCAGCGTGCCCGCGCCGGGCACCTCGGCCTCGGCCCGGTCCGGCCGGAGCGTCGCGCCGGGCAGCACCACGTGGGCGGCGCGCGAGGTGACGGCGGCCGAGGTCACGCCGGGGAACCCGATGCCGACGTGCTTCCTGACCATGCTGTGGGCACCGTCGCAGCCGACGAGGTAGCGGGCGCGCAGCCGCCCGCCGCCCGCCAGCGTGACGCTCACGCCGTCGTCGTCCTGGGTGAAGGCGGTCACCTCGCGCCTCCGCCTGATCTCCACGCCCAGCTCCAGGGCGCGCGCCTCGAACCGCTCCTCCAGCCGGGCCTGCGTGATGCCCAGCCCGTACATGGTGTTGTCCTGGAGGCCGGCCAGGTCCAGCGGCAGCGCCCCGAACAGGAACGCGGGGATCGGCCGCGGCCGTTCGCAGAGCCCGCGCTGGTGCAGCAGCCGGACGACCTGCCCGACGATGCCGTTGGCCTTGGGCGTCCGGCTTCGCTCGGGCAGCCGCTCCAGGACGACGGGCCGCACCCCGCCCAGGGCCAGCTCCATGGCGAGCATCAGCCCGTTGGGCCCGCCACCCACGATGACGACGTCAGCGGTCATGGGGCGCCTCCGGCATCCCGGCGGCGAGCTGCCGCAGCGCTTCGGTGATCAGCGGGACGAGCGGCGCCGGCGGCTCGACGCGCAGCCAGTGGCCCACGGCGGCCTGCGTGGCCGCGATCACCGCGGTGGCCACCAGGTGGGGGTAGAGATCACGCTCCAGGGAGGTGCCCGTGCGCTCGGCCACGGCGGCGGCCAGCTCGGCGTCGGCGGCGAACAACCCCTCCATGACGGGAGCGCCCGCCAGCAGCCGCAGCGCCTGCCTGACCTCGGGGGCGGGCGGCTGCGTGGCGCTCTCCCACGGGGCGAGCACGGCCCGCGTCAGCGCCTCCCACAGCGGCTCGCCCGGCGGGCGCTCGCGCAGCGTCCGCGCCGACTGCCTGACGCGGTCGACGTGGCGGGCGGCGATCGCCTCGTGCTTGCTCGCGAAGTAGTTGTTGAACGTCCGCGTCGAGACCCCCGCCGCCTCGGCGATGTCCTCGACCCGTACGTTGTCGAGGCCGCGCTCCAGGGCGAGCCGGAGC
>NZ_JAHKRL010000257.1 GCF_019396405.1 Nonomuraea rhizosphaerae
GCGAGAGCCGGGTGGCCGGCTCGAGTGTGGCGGCGAGCCGCTCGGCCAGCGCGGGGGCCTCCTCACCGCCGGCCGACGCGGCGACCGCGAGCTCGCGGCGAAGGTGGTCGACATATGGTCCAAGGTCCATGACGTCATGGTGCCATCGTGGTGACGCCATTGCAAGCGGGGATGACGTCACTCTGGCGTCACGAAGACGTCGCCACTGGTAGCGTGAGGATCATGGTGAGACCTCCGCCCGGGGTCTCCTCCGGGACGAGGGCGCCGCCCATCGCCTCGGCCAGGCCGCGCGACAGGGCCAGGTCGCGCGACGGGCCGAGGTCGTCCACGGCACGCGGGACGATCTCCTCCAGCGCGACCGGCCGCGGGCTCACGCCTAGCACCCCGGCCTGCAGACGGCTCATGTCGAGCAGGTTGGCCACCAGCGGGCGGGCCCGCTCGGCCGCCTCCTGAAGGCGCTCATGGCGCAGTGCGACGGCGGCCTCGGCGGCGAAGGCCTCCAGCACCGTACGGTCGGCGGCCTCCAGCGGCCCGCCCCGGGCGGCCTCGCGGGTGCGGCGGGCCGCGATGTCCACGATCGTGCTCACCGCGGCCGCCACCAGGACGAACACCACCAGCGCGAACAGGCTCTCCGGGTCGGAGATGGTGAACGCGCCGACCGGCGGGGTGAAGTACCAGTTGAGCAGCAGCGACCCGCCCACCGCCGCGGTGACGGCCGGCCACGTGCCGCCCGCCAGCGCCACGCCGACGGTCAGGCAGAGGAAGAGCAGGATCTCGCTCGGCAGCGACAGCACCTCCCGGAACGGCACGAGCGCGGCGGTCAGCGCGGGCATCCCGGCGACCGCGAGCGCCCAGCCGGTCAGGCGCCGCCCCTCACCTCAGCCCCTGTCGAGGGCGAGGTTGAGTTCGAGCACGTCGACGGCGGGTTCGCCGATGAAGCCGAGCGCCCGGCCCGTGGTGTGCTCGCCGATCAGCGCCCTCACCCGGCCGAGGGCCAGGCCGCGCTCCCTGGCGACGCGGGGCGCCTGGAGGTCGGCGTAGGTGACGGAGATGTGCGGGTCGAGGCCGGACCCGCCGGCCGTCACCGCGTCGGCGGGCACCTGGACGGCGGTCACGTTCCCCCGGACGGGCACGGTCCGGCCGGCCGCGTGGTCCTCGCCGGGCCGCGCGCACTCCACCTCCAGGCCCTCGTACGAGGTGACGAAGGGCACGGCCGGGCAGGCCTGGTTGACGCTGACGGCGCGGCCGGGGAAGACCTTGAGCACCGCGCCGATCCCGTCCGGGGTGCAGTACGGGCGGGCGCCGCTGACGCCCTCCAGCTCGCCGACGGCCAGGGAGCGGGCGCACACCTGGGTGAGCAGCGACTTCCTGGCGGGCGTGTCGATCACGTCCTCGGGGCCCAGGTTGCTCGCCCCGGTCGCGGTGGGGTCGTGGTCGCCGGCCGACGGCCGGGACTGGAAGTACTTCCTGACCGGGGCGCCGTCCTTGCCGGTGAACGACTGGCCGACGAGGGCGCTGCCGTGGCCGGTCATCGAGCCGTTGGCCTTGTCGCTGAACAGCGCCTGGGCGACGCCGGTGGTGAGCAGCGGGTAGACGAGGCCGAGCAGCACGGTCAGGACGGCGACCGCCCGGAGCGCGGTGAGGTGCCGGCGGATCCAGCTGGGCAGGTGTTCCATTTATGACATCCCCGGGAGGAACTGGACGATCAGGTCGATGAGCTTGATGCCGATGAACGGCGCGACGATGCCGCCCAGGCCGTAGACGTACAGGTTGCGGCTCAGCAGTTTCGCGGCGCTGGAGGGCCGGTAGCGCACGCCCCGCAGGGCCAGCGGGATCAGCGCCACGATGATCAGTGCGTTGAAGATCACCGCTGAGAGGACGGCGGACTGCGGGCTTGCCAGGCGCATGACGTTGAGCGTGTCCAGGCCCGGGTAGACCGCCGCGAACATCGCCGGGATGATCGCGAAGTACTTCGCGACGTCGTTGGCGATCGAGAACGTGGTCAGCGCCCCGCGCGTGATCAGGAGCTGCTTGCCGATCTCGACGATCTCGATGAGCTTGGTCGGGTCGGAGTCGAGGTCGACCATGTTGCCGGCCTCCTTGGCGGCCGACGTGCCGGTGTTCATGGCCACGCCGACGTCCGACTGGGCCAGCGCGGGGGCGTCGTTGGTGCCGTCGCCGGTCATCGCCACCAGCCGGCCGCCCTCCTGCTCCTTCCTGATCAGGGCCAGCTTGTCCTCCGGGGTGGCCTCGGCCAGGAAGTCGTCCACCCCGGCCTCGTCGGCGATGGCCCTGGCGGTCAGCGGGTTGTCGCCGGTGATCATCACGGTGCGGATGCCCATGCGGCGCATCGCGGCGAAGCGCTCGCGCATGCCCTGCTTGACCACGTCCTTGAGGTGGATCACGCCGAGGACCCGGCCCTTCTCGGCGACCACGAGCGGGGTGCCGCCGGAGGCGGAGATGCCGTCCACGATATGGCCGACCTCGTCAGCGGGGTGGCCGCCGGCCTCGCGCACCCACGTCATGACGGCCGTCGCGGCGCCCTTGCGGATCTGCCGATCGCCCAGGTCGACGCCGGACATGCGGGTCCGCGCGGTGAACCGCACCCACCGCGCGCCGTGGACCTCGCGCTCGCGCAGGCCGTACCGCTGCTTGGCGAACACGACGATCGAGCGGCCCTCGGGGGTCTCGTCGGCCAGGCTGGACAGTTGCGCCGCCTCGGCCAGGTCCTGTTCCCCGACCCCGGCGACGGGGACGAACCCGGCCGCCTGGCGGTTGCCCAGCGTGATGGTGCCGGTCTTGTCCAGCAGCAGCGTGGAGACGTCCCCGGCGGCCTCCACCGCGCGGCCCGACATCGCCAGCACGTTGCGCTGCACCAGGCGGTCCATGCCGGCGATGCCGATCGCGCTCAGCAGCGCGCCGATCGTGGTCGGGATCAGGCACACCAGCAGCGAGACCAGCACGACGCCGGTGACGCCGTCGCCGGTCAGCGCGAGCGAGTCGGGCCCGCCCGGGTTGACGGACCTGGAGTAGATCGCCAGCGGCTGCATGGTCGCGGTGGCGACCAGGAAGATGACCGTCAGTGCGGCCAGCAGGATGTTGAGGGCGATCTCGTTCGGGGTCTTCTGCCGGTCGGCGCCCTCGACCAGGGCGATCATCCGGTCGATGAAGCTCTCGCCCGGCCTCTGGGTGATCTTCACGATGATCCGGTCGGACAGCACCCTGGTGCCGCCGGTGACCGCGCTGCGGTCGCCGCCGGACTCGCGGATGACCGGGGCGGACTCGCCGGTGATCGCCGACTCGTCCACCGAGGCGATGCCCTCCACCACGTCGCCGTCACCGGGGATGACCTCTCCGGCCTCGACCACGACGAGGTCGCCCTGCCGCAGGTCGGGCGCCGCGACGACGTCCCACTCGGCCGGGGCGCGGCTCGTGAGGCGGCGGGCCCGGGTGCCGGTCCTGGCCCTGCGCAAGGTGGCGGCCTGGGCCTTGCCCCGGCCCTCGGCCACCGCCTCGGCCAGGTTGGCGAACACGACGGTCAGCCACAGCCACACCACGACGGCCCAGGCGAACAGCGACGGGCCGAGCACGGCCAGCACGGTGGAGAAGGCCGCGCCGGCCTCCACGACGAGCATCACCGGGTTGCGCCGCAGGGTGACCGGGTTGAGCTTGCGCAGCGCGTCCGGCAGCGCGCGGATCAGCTGCCGGGGATCGAGCAGGCCGCCGCTCACGCGGCCGTCCGCCTTCTCCGGCGCCGGCCTTTCCCGTACGGGGGTCGACATGTCAGGACAGTCCTTCCGCGATGGGGCCGAGCGCGAGCGCCGGGAGGAAGGTGAGGGCGACCAGGACGACCGTCACGCCGACGACCAGGCCGACGAACTGCGGCCGGTGCGTCGGCAGCGTGCCCGCGCCCTCGGGGACGGGCGACCGGACGGCCAGCGACCCGGCCAGGGCCAGCACCAGGACGATCGGCAGGAACCGGCCGAGGACCATGCACAGGCCGAGCGCCACGTCGTACCAGGGGGTGTTGACGGTGAGGCCGGCGAAGGCGGAGCCGTTGTTGCCGGAGGCGCTGGTGAAGGCGTACAGCACCTCCGACAGGCCGTGCGGGCCGGAGTTCAGCATGCTCGCGCGCTGCCGCTCGGAGCCCATCGCGGCCGCGGTGCCGGCCAGGACCAGGACCGGGGTGACGAGGAAGTACAGGGAGGCGAGCTTGATCTCGCGGGGGCCGATCTTCTTGCCCAGGTACTCGGGGGTGCGGCCGACCATCAGCCCGGCCACGAACACCGTGATGACGGCCAGGACCAACATGCCGTACAGGCCCGAGCCGACCCCGCCCGGCGCGACCTCGCCGAGCATCATGTCGAACAGCGTCATCATGCCGCCGAACGGGGTGAACGAGTCGTGGAAGGAGTTCACCGCGCCGGTGCTGGTGAGCGTGGTCGCGGCGGCGAACGTGGCGGAGCCGGAGACCCCGAAGCGGACCTCCTTGCCCTCCATCGCCGCGCCCACGGCCTGCGGCACGGTGCCGCCGCCGGACAGCTCGAAGGCGTTGGTCAGCAGGACGCTGCCCAGCGCGATCACGCCCATCACGGCGAGGATCGCGTACCCCTGCCTGACCTGGCCGACCATCCGGCCGAACGTGCGCGTCAGCGCGAACGGGATCACCAGGAGCAGGAAGATCTCGAACCAGTTGGTCCAGGAGGTGGCGTTCTCGAAGGGGTGGGCGGAGTTGGCGTTGTAGAAGCCGCCGCCGTTGGTGCCCAGCTCCTTGATGACCTCCTGCGAGGCGACCGGGCCGCCGGTGATCGCCTGGGCGCCGCCGGTCAGCGTGGTGATCTCGTGCGGGCCGGACAGGTTCTGGATCACCCCGCCCGCGACCAGCACCAGCGCACCGACGAAGGCGATCGGCAGCAGGATCCGGATCGTGCCGCGGACCAGATCCACCCAGAAGTTGCCGATCGTGCCCGCCTTGTGCCGGGCGAACCCGCGCACCAGCGCGATCGCCACCGCCATGCCCACCGCGGCCGAGACGAAGTTCTGCACCGCCAGCGCGGCCATCTGGGTCAGATGGCCCATCGTGGACTCGCCCGAGTACGCCTGCCAGTTGGTGTTGGTGACGAAGCTGATCGCGGTGTTCCACGCGACGTGGTCGGTGACCGGCCCCATCCCGAGGCTGAGCGGCAGCTTGTCCTGCAGCCGCTGCACGCCGTACACGAACAGCACGGAGACCAGCGAGAACGCCAGCAGGGCGCGCGCGTACACGCCCCAGCTCTGCTCGGCGTCGGGGCGCACGCCGAGCAGCCGGTACAGGCCGCGCTCGGCGGCGTTGTGCCGGGGGGAGGTGTACACGCGGTGCATGTAGTCGCCGAACGGCCGGTGGACCACGGCGAGGGCGACGATCAGGGAGGCGACGAAGAGCAGCCCCGCGGCGGTCTCGCTCATCAGAACCGCTCCGGGAACAGCAGGGCCGCCACCATGAGGACCACCAGGGCCACGACGACCACGAGACCGGCGGCGTTGACGGCGCTCACAGGCGCTCCACCGCCCTCACGACCAGCCCGAGGACCACGAAGATCGCGATCGTCAGGGCGACGAAGACGACGTCGGCCATCTCCACTCCTCAATTCCGGAACATGTGCGTGCAGGGCACAGCAAAACTCCGAAATTGGGGCGTTTTTCCGTTCTTGACGGCTTTCCTACGCCGGGGGGCCGAATCTTGACGGCTTCCCTACACCGCTCCCGCTTCCCAGGGCGGTCAGGCTGTTCGCGGGCTCAGATCGGCGGCTCCGTCCCGGCCTGCTCGGCCAGCATGTACGTGGCGTACCAGGTGGGCCAGTCCGCGTCCGGCTCCCCGGTGCGCTTCTCGTGCTCGCCGTGGGCGGCCTCGGCCCGCCGCAGCGCCGCCGCCAGCTCCCCCACCGAGGTGTAGGCGGCCGGGGCGGGGTCCACCCGGCCGGGCAGCCGGGTGGTGATCTCCTGCAACCACCAGTTGTTGCCGTCAGGGTCCTGGAACGAGGCGCGCGAGCGGTAGGTGCCGCGTTCCGGGTCCAGGCCGGGGGCCCTGCCGCCGGGGCCGATGTGGTAGATCTCCTCCACCTCGACGCCCGCCGCGACCAGCGCGCGCCTGGCGGCCTCGATGTCGGAGACGACGACGTACGAGGTGGCCGAGCCGGGGGCGGCCGGGGTGAGGTTCTCCCCGAACTGCACCGAGCAGCCCGAGCCGGGCGGCGTGAGCTGCACCACCCACGGCGGGGTGGCGTCCAGCCGCCAGCCGATCCTGACGTAGAACTCCTTGGCCCGCTCGACGTCCGAGACGGGGACGACCACCACCTCGATCTTCTGGTCGAAGCTTCCGGGGCCTGCGTCTGTCGTGCTCATCATGCCCTCCCTGTCCGGACAGGCACCACGCCGATTGACGCCGTCAGTGTGATCCCACCGGCGACCGCTGGCAACCGGCCTTCTGCCGGCGGGCCTTCTGGGGATATATGAACATATGACGGTTTTGTTATTTTTTGTCTGTCAGGGATTCACGGTCTGTTCAACCCGAGCCCCTAACGTCTTCGACGACGCCAAGACGATGGGGCGGGCGATATAGGGCGGCGCGGGCGTACGGGGGGTATCTACCTGATCGTCCGCAATTCCACTGATCGGCGTTGACGGTACGAGACACGGGCAGGGCGATGGTCATGAACTATGTTTCGCTGCTGGACTCGACCCCCGGCTTGATCGTGGACGACAGCGACGACGACGATCCCGTCCTGCTGCGCCCCGACGGGACCCGGGTGGACACCTGGCGCGAGCACTACCCGTACCCCGAGCGCATGGATCGCCAGGAGTACGACCAGTCCAAGCGGCTGCTGCAGATCGAGCTGCTGAAACTCCAGTACTGGATCAAGGAGCACGGCGGGCGGCTGGTGATCCTCTTCGAGGGCCGCGACGCGGCCGGCAAGGGCGGCACGATCAAGCGCTTCATGGAGCACCTGAACCCGCGCGGCGCGACGGTGGTGGCCCTGGAGAAGCCGTCGGAACGCGAGCGCACCCAGTGGTACCTGCAGCGTTACGTCGCCCACCTGCCGGCGGCGGGGGAGATCGTGCTGTTCGACCGGTCCTGGTACACCCGGGCCGGGGTGGAGCGGGTGATGGGGTTCTGCACCGAGGCGGAGTGCGCGGAGTTCATGCTGCAGGCGCCGCAGTTCGAGCAGGCCCTGGTACGCGACGGCATCCACCTGGTCAAGCTGTGGTTCTCGGTGACGCGCTCGGAGCAGCGCACCCGGTTCATCATCCGGCAGGTGGACCCGGTGCGGCAGTGGAAGCTGTCGCCGATGGACCTGGCCTCGCTGGACAAGTGGGACGAGTACACCGTCGCCAAGGAGGAGATGTTCCACAGCACCGACATCCCCGAGGCGCCGTGGACGGTCATCAAGAGCAACGACAAGAAGCGGGGCAGGGTGGAGGCGATGCGGCACGTGCTGAACCTGTTCGACTACGACAACAAGAACCACGACGTGGTCGGCACCCCCGACCCGCTCATCGTCCGCTCCGCCGCCGACATCTACGACGAGGACCACACCACCTGAGCGGAGGCGGTGCTACCGGCGCCGGTTCGCCGCGAGGCGGGCGCGGGCCAGGACCAGCGCCACGGTCGCCGAGCCCTGCGCGTCGCCGGTCTCGGCCATGAGCCGCCGGGATCGTTCGGCGGCCTCGAGAGCCTCCCGCGGCCGTTCGTCGGCCAGCAGGATCTGACCTTTCAGATTCAGGCACCAGGCGAGTCCGTGACTGTCGTAGGCGGCCTCCGCCAGCAGGATCGCCTGCCGGCACGAGGTCCTCGCCTCGTCGAGGTCACCCAGGCGCAGCGCGCACCGGGAATAGCGCCGGCTGAGGTCACCCCGCACCCTCAGGTTGTTGTCGAGACCTTGGACGCAGGCCAGCGATTCGCGATACCGCTCGAGCGCCTCCGCGCGGCGTCCACTCCGCAGCAGCACCTCGGCGTGGTTGCGGAAAGCCAGCGCGCTGATGGCCGGCCGGCCGAGAGTGCCGGCGATCTCGATCGCCGCAAGGCTGCTTCCCTCGTCCACGTGGCCCCGGATGGACCGGGCGAAAGCCAGGCAGGCCAGGCTCTGGGCCTGTTCGACGGGGGCGTCCAGGCGCTCGAACTCCTCGGCGCACCGCGCGTAGAGACGCGCTGACTCATCCACCTGCCTGGTCAGGAGCAGCGCGGCGCGGGCGTACTCGGCCCTCCATTCGGCCAGGGCGTCCCCGGCCGACCGGGCCGCGTCGCGGAGCATGGCCATGGTCCGCAGCAGTTCCTCGAACCCGCCGAACGCCGCCAAGGTCGGGGCGACGAGGCCGGAGAGTCGTTCGGCCTTGGAGACGTGGCCGAAGCGGCACCCCTGCTCGATGACGCTGAGCAGGAGGGACCGTTGAGCGTGGACCCACCGTACGGAGTCGCCGGGCTCCACCGCGGGTACGGCCGTCACGTACGCCGGATGATGCTCGCGGGCCCGATCCAGCGGCAGACCCTCGAGTGACCAGGGCAGGTGCGGATACATCGACTCCGTGGCCGCGATCAGCGCGTCCAGCATCCTGTCCATGGACTCGCCGGAGGCTCGCGGGTCCTCGTGCGCCGCCAGTTCGCGCGCGTACAGGGCGACCAGATCGTGGGGACGGTAGCGGCAGTCGCCGCCGTCCGCGGAGACGACGGAGAGGAGCCCGGCCGCCGTCAGCTGTTCGGCCAGCCTCCGGGCGTCGGGCTCCGCGCCGCCCGCCACCCCCCCC
>NZ_JAHKRL010000258.1 GCF_019396405.1 Nonomuraea rhizosphaerae
GGGGGGGGCGGCTCAGCAGGGGGTGGGGAGCGGGCGCCGTGCGGGCGAGTCCGCTCCCGCCCTATATATGGAGGCCCCGCGAGCGGACTCGCGGGGACCTTGGCGGCTTACCTGGCGGCGAAGTCCTGGGTCCAGTAGATCTGGCCCCTGGAGTTCTTGGCCGCGCCGACGCCGATGAGGTTGTACTTGCAGTTCATGATGTTGGCCCGGTGACCCGAACTGTTCATCCAGGCGGTGACCACGGAGGCCGGGGTCGGCTGGCCCATGGCGATGTTCTCGGCCCAGGCGTTGCCGCCGGTGAAGCCGGCGCCGCGGATGCGGTCGAGGAAGCTACGGCCGTCCTGCGAGGTGTGGCTGAAGTAGTTCTTGGCCGCCATGTCCGCGGAGTGGTCGAAGGAGGCCTTGCGCAGCTGGGCGTCGTGCTTGAGCGGCTGGCAGCCGCCCTTGGCGCGCTCGGCGTTGGTCAGCCGCACGACCTCGTTCTCCTCGCTCGTGCCGACGCCGCCGCTGGAGGGCGTGCTGGGCGTGGGCGTAGGCGTGGCCGTGGGCGACGTGGTGGGGGTCGACGTGTCCGTGGGGGTGGGCGTCGGCGTGGTGGTCGTGGGCGCGCACGTCGTCAACCGGACCGGCCGGGACTTGCCGATGTTGCCGCGGTAGTCGGTGACGACCGCGTAGTAGACACCGGGGGTGCAGGGCAGCGCCACCCTGACGCGTGGGTTGACGCCTCTGCCGGCGGCGCTCTTGACGACGGGGTCCGCACCGGGAACCGCGCGCTTGATGCGTACGCGGACCAGGGCGGTGCCTTCGCAGCCGCGGCGGGAGGCGGAGGTCGTGATCTTGCGGGCGGCGGTGACCTGCGGCTTCGCCACGGTCAGTCGGCACGCGGTTTGCGGCACCGTCGCGGCGTGGGCCGTGGCGACCGGCGTACCGAGCGCGGCAAGGCTCACGATGCACGCGAGTACCCCTAGGGGTCTACGCATATGGGTGTCCTCCAGAAGGAGTGGACGGTTGCTGGGCGTTCCGCATTCTGTACGCGTCAGCCACCCTTTGTCATGAAATTTGGGACATTAATTTGTGATGGGGGTAAACCAAAGGGGTCCCCGAGGCGTCGGAGGGGCTGGTCGGGGCAGATAAAGAGCCGGTAACAAAATATTTAGGCCGTGACCGGAGTCACAGCCGGAGCCAGCTCGACACAGCACGCCCCCGGGCGGGGAACCAGGTTGGCGTCGAGCGTGGCGGCGCCCAGGCCGTCCAGCAGCCCCGACACGAACGCCTGGTTGATCGCGCACACCAGATCGGGGTCCTTGGCCGCCAGCGGGTGGAACGGGCAGTTGCGCAGCCGCACGAGCGTCGGGGTGACGCGGGACGGCTCGAAGCCGTGCTGTTCGAGCATCCGAGCCGCGTAGGTGAGGGCGCGTTCGGCGCCGAGCCGCCCGGGACGCTCCTGGTCGCGGTGGGCGTCACCGAGCGCGCGGCCACGGTCGGCGGCGGCGCGCAACGCGGAGTCGCGCCCGCTCTCCCCGGGACGCTGCCCGCGGACGCCGTCGAGCAGGAGGTCGGCCAGCAGGTCGTGCTCACGCCGCGGGATGCTCACCTGGATGCTCAGGTCGGTCGGCCGGTAGACCTTGGGGGCGCGGCCGACCCGGCGCAGCCCGTTCGGCTGGGTGTACGAGGCCGACAGCAGCCCCACGGCCACGAGCTTTTCCAGGTGGAAGGCGGCCAGCTTGCGCGAGATCCCGACGCTCTCGGCCGCCTCGTCCCTGGTCACCGGGCCGTCCGCGCGGCGGATGTAGTCGTACATGCGGTGCCGCAGGTCGTCGCTGAGCACCGCGACGGCATCGAGCGCTGGGTCCACGCGCCCCAGATTAACACCCGCTGTAGTTGGCCAAATGCGGCCGAGCTTGACGTCTTAACCGGTATAGCCAACACTTGCTAGTGCAATTTAATGATCTCGAAGGAACCGGCATGGAGATCTGGATCAACCCCGACTGCTCGAAGTGCCACTCCGCGCTGCAGCTCCTCGACACAGAGCAAGCCGACTACACGATACGGCGCTACCTCGAGGATCCTCCCAACGAGATCGAGCTGCGCGAGGTGCTCAGCAAGCTGCGCCTCGAACCCTGGGACATCACCCGGTTCGGCGAGGCCACGGCGGCCGAGCTGGGCATCGCCGACTGGCCGCGCGACGCCTCCAGCCGCGGGCGCTGGATCAAGGCGCTGGCCAGCCACCCGATCCTGATCCAGCGGCCCATCATCACGGCGGGCGACCGGTCCGCGGTCGTCGGCCGCACCGCCGAAGCCGTCCGGTCGGTCCTCTGACCCGGACGGCCTCACCGGACGGCCTCACCGGACGGCCTCACCGGGCGGCCCGGAGGCTCAGCGATCCAAGCCCGCCTGGGCGAATGATCGGATCTCTTCGTCCTCCAGCGTGGCGGCGTGCTCCAGGAGGCTGCCGTCCTCGTCGTACAGGCGCGCGGCGGCGGCCGCGGCGAACAGCCGGGTCGTCGGATCCGGGTCGTCGAGCCGGGCCAGCACCTCGCGCGGATCGGGACCGTCGTCCTCCAGGCGCGCCAACCACGTGGTCAGCTCCTTGACCCGGCCCTCCTCCAGGTACGACGCCCCGGCCGCGAGCTGCCCGGCCGTGGCGTCGGCCAGGTAGCCGAGGACCTTCCAGCGCACGCCCGGCTCGGGGTCCGCGCTCAGGCTCAGGACGCGCGCGACGGCCGGTCCGTGCCGGGCGTCGCCGCCGGACGGCACCACGTCGATCGCGAAGAACCGCACCTGGGGGAGCGGGTGGACGAGCAGGGCGGGCACCTCCCCCAGCATCGGGGCCGCGAGATCCCCCAGCTCCGACAGCAGCCAGGCGCCCGTCCGCACGGCCGCGTCGTCGCCGCTGCGCAGGAGCCGGGCGAGGTTCTCCACGGGGTAGCCCGCGAACAGCTCGCTCAGCAGGTCGTTGGCCGCCGGGCCGACCACGGCGCCGTCGGATGAGTGCGCGCGGATGCGCTCGATCAGGTCGTCGCCCGCTTGCGTCCGCATCGGCTACTCGTCCTTCCCGAGGAAGCGCCGGATCCTGCCCAACGCCTTCTTCTCCGACTCGAGCCTGTGCTCGTGTCCGGGGTCAGGGGTGTTGAACCACTTCCTCTCCAGCGTCCGCTCGTCGACACTTTGCGCCAGCTTCTTCTCCAATTCCTCGGCCTGCTCCTTCGTCATGTTGCTCGTGTCCTTGGGGACGGAGCCCTTGAACTTGTGCGACTGGCCTCGCCAACCGCTGCGGCCGCCACCGCCACCCCTGCCGCCGCCCCTGCCACGGCTCATCTGGGCCATGCCGTCCTTGAAGGAGCGGGGAGCGGCCGGCATCCTCGGCACCATGCTGCCCCCCGGGACCCGGCCGCCCGCGGTGGCCAGCGCCGGGCCTCCTCCCGGGCCTCTGCCGCCGAAACGCAGGGCGCGCAGCGGTCCGGTGACGAACCGTTCCAGTATCGGGCTCAGCCGGCCGGCGCCCTCCGCGCCGACGCGCATGCCCCTCGCCACGGCCGCCCGGCCGGCGATGGTGCGCGCGTGGGCGGCCGTCGCCCCCACCGCGCCCCCCAGCGCCACCAACGTGGCGACCTGGACCGCGGTGCTGGCCGCCTGGGTGGCGGCGAACACCTTCACCCCGCTGACCACGTTGGCGAAGCCGTCGAGGAGCACGGGCGCGGTTCGCGCGGCGGCGGTGGCCTGGGTGAGGTTGCCGCCGGCTCCGATCCTGTTCCAGTCGACCGCCATGGCCGTGGCGGCCTGGCCGCTGTAGTACTGCCGCGACCGGTGGGCCGCCATCTCGGCGCTCTGGGCCGAGGGCTCGGCCCTGGCGTTCTGGAGCCGCCAGGCCTGGCCGTCCGCTCGCGGGTGGTCTTCGTTGATGTTCGGCCAGAAGGGGACGAACAGGGTCAGCTCTGAGGGAAGCATCAAACCCATAGACCGGGCCCCCTGCTGGCGGCGTCCGCGTCCTCTATGCTCCTGATCGAGAGACGCATCCCGTCGCTGTGGCCGGTCATGTCCGCGGATATCCCGCCGTAGGCCGCGACCGCGATCCGCGTGCACTCGGCGTACGCGGCCTGGAACACCCCGAACAGGCCGTCGTCTCCCCAGGACGTCCCGCCCTCCCCGCGTTCGGCGAGCGGTGCGGCGTCGTAGTTCGCCCCGTGGGCCTCGATCTCCGCGGCTTCTCGCCCCAAAGCCCCCATGGACATCTCAAGTCCCGTCATGCTCATACACCATAGCAATCGGGACATTTAGTCTCTCGCTGAATGGATGTCTCGCTGTCAACCCGCACGTCAGGTGTGTCTAGACTGGCCACCCGTCCGATCTCTGACCGCTGGAGCACCCCATGCTGACACCCGCGCCGGAAGACGACGCCGAGTACATGGACCGATACATCACCCAGAGCCGGCAGATCATCGGCAACCTGCGGGCCGCGCGGACGGCGATCCGGCGGCTACGGGGTCAGGCCACGAGCGCGGACGGCCTGATCGAGGCGAGCGCCGACGGCCAGGGCGGCGTGACCGATCTGCGCCTCGACCCGAGGGCGCTGCGGCTCGGCGAGGCGGCGCTCGGCAGGCAGGTGACGGCGGTGCTCCAGGCGGCCCAGGAGGACGCGGCGCGCCAGGCACAGGAGATCGTCGAGGAGGCCAGGGAGTCGGCCGCCGCGCTGCCGCCGCCGCTCGACGAGGACTTCGTCCACCAGCGGGTCGAGCAGGCGGCTCAGGCGGCCTTCGACGTTCGATAGGGGGAGACATGTTCGGGCCGAAGTACGACCCGGGGAACATCACGGACCGGGACCTGGACGAGGCCACCCGCCAGAGCGAGCGGATGCTGGCCTGGATCGAGACGGCGCAGGAGGACCTCGGCAAGGTCGTCGGCACGGGCAAGGGCCCGTCGGGCCACGTCGGGGCGAGCGTGGACTCGACCGGCCGCGTCCTGGAGGTCACCTACGGGTCCCGCGCCATGCGCCTGCCCAGCGAGGACCTGGCCGAGGAGACCGTCACCGCCGTACGCGAGGCGAACGCGGACGCCCAGCGCCAGATCCACGACCTGATGCGCGAGGGCATCCCCGGCTACGACCCCGTGGAGGCGACCGCCGAGCTGGAGCGCGTGCTGGGCTTCGATCAGGACTGAGGGTCAGCGGTCCTCGCCCCAGACCGGCTCGTCGGGGTCCGGGGTCGGCAGCGCGGACATGACCGTGAGCACGCTGTCCCAGTCGGCGACCTGGACCCGGTCGGCCGTCGAGCGCAGCCGGGCCGGCACCTCGTGGTAGGCGTTCCTCAGCACGTCCACGCCGTCGATGACCTGCCCCGACACGGCCTCGTACCCCATGCGGCCGCCCTCGCCCCTGAAGAACTTCGTGCCCAGCTCCCCGGTGCCCCAGAAGGCCCCGATCGTGTTCAGCTCCGCCGCGGCGCCCTTGACGAACTCGCCCAGCTCGTTCTTCTCGGTGTCGAAGGCCCCGGCCGCCGCCCTGATGTGGGCGGGGTAGATCTCCATCGGCAGCCGTAGCGTCATGCCCAGGCGCAGCTCGTTCGGGTTGTCGAGCGTGTCGCGGTTGGCCTGGTAGATGCTCTCCCAGCGGGAGCCGTCCTCGAAGAGCTGCTCGGCGATGTCCCAGAGCGTGTGGTACGGGCCGCTCGACGAGGTGACCGTGACGGTCTCGGGCCGCTCCGGCGGCGGCTGCGGTTCGGGAGCCATGCCTCACCTCATCGGTTTGTGGGCCATCGTGTAGTACAGCAGCGCCCGGCCCAGCGTCTGCTTCCATGTGGGCAGGAGGTCCGAGCCGCTCTCCCCGCTCAGGACGTCGTACGTGGGGCCGTAGCCGATCGAGCCGCCGGCCAGCCGGTTGACGAACGCCTGCACGTCCGTGTTCTTGACCACGGTCCTGGTCAGCGGGGCGGCGGCGTCGTACACGCCGTAGAAGGCGACCGAGGCGGCGAACTCCTTCAGCGCCTGCTTCGCGTTGTCGCCGAACGAGCCCGGGTCCTCGCCGCGGAAGTGCTTGACGGCGGCCACCCAGCCCACGTCGCCGATCGGGGAGAACGCGCTG
>NZ_JAHKRL010000259.1 GCF_019396405.1 Nonomuraea rhizosphaerae
GACCGGCCCCGCGTGGACCTGCCCCTTTCCGGCGACCCCGACGGGCCGGTGCTCCAGTGGGAGCAGATCAAGGAGATGGCCGACCTGGACTACTGTCTGCACGTGCTGCGGTCCTGCGGGGTGCGCGATGAGGATGCTTGATGTCAACATCCTCTTCAACGCCCAGCGTCGCGACGCCGAGCACCACAAGGAGTGTCTGGGGGTCGTCGAGGATCTCGTGAACGGTGACGAGGCATATGCGGTCAGCGACTTCGTCATCAGCGGCTTCATGCGCATCGTGACAAACCCCCGTATGCCGCAGAGCACCTCGCTCGACGCGGCGCTGGGGTTCGCGGCAGTCATCCGCAACCAGCCGCATGCCGTCGTGGTGCACGCCGGGTCCAGGCATTGGGAGATCTTCACCAAGCTCTGCCGTCAATCGGGCGCCACCGGCAAACTCGTGCCCGACGCCTATCTCGCCGCGCTCGCCATCGAGCACGGTTGTGAATTCGTGACCTGTGACAAGGACTTCGCCAAGTTCCAGGGCTTGCGCTGGAGGCGCCCGCTCAACTGAACTGAGGACACGAAACGCACTACCGGCAAGGGGCCGCCGTGGCCGATCAGTTCGACGTCATCGAGGCAGGCGACCGTGGTCGCCGGCGGTGGGTGGGGCTCGGCGTGGTGGTGGCGTTGCTGGCCGTTCCCGTCATCGGCCTGCTCGTCAGCCGCGAGCCGGAGCCGGAGTCCGCGCCGCCGGCCGAGACGTCGTCGCCGATCCGGACGCTGACCAGGATCGAGGGGGCGCCCAACCTCCTGCGTGCGCCGGTCCAGGCCAAGGGGGGCGACGAGGTCATCCGGGTCGTCTTCCCCGACGGGACACGCGCGGACGTGCGCTATCCGGCCGACCTGCGGCTCAACGAGCTGGGGGCACGCCCGTTCCAGGGGATCTGGGTGGGGCAGAACTATCGCGGGCTGTACGCGCCGTGGGGCGGCGAGATGGAGATCACCCGAGGCGGTCAGCCGATCCGGAACTTCGCCCCCAACGTCACGCTGTGGCCGCGCCAGCCGGGCGGCTCGTTCGGGCAGATGCTGATGTTCGCGTTCGGCAAGTGGCGGCTGGCCATGTACGACCGGCCGGAGGGGCTGAGCTTCGAGGACCGGATGGCGGCGGCCAAGAGCGTGCGCGGGAAGGTCGGCAAGGACGGTTACCTGGTGCTGAGCGGCGGCGGGGCGGTCCGCCTCGCGCGGCCCGGCGAGACCGCGGAGGGCGGCCTGATCGGGCCGCAGCTGTGGTTCGGCGGTGGCGCCGGCGACATGGTCGCGCTCATCCCCATGCCCGACTGCAGAACGGGGGAGAGGATGCCGTCGCAGGCCAACAACCGTGGTCGTCCCGCGCGCACCGTGTGCAGGGGTGACATGCTGATCGCCGCGTCGGGCTCGCGCTCGTTCGTCGACACGGCCGTCGCCAAGATCAGGATCACGCTGAAGTAAGGTGCGGCCATGTTCGCCGTAACCGCCACACAGACCGATTCCGACAACCCTCTCGCCGGGCTGACGCTCGGGGAGCACCCGGAGCCCAAGGTCCCCGACGGGTGGACGACCGTCACGGTACGGGCGACCGCGCTCAACCATCACGACCTGTGGACGCTCAAGGGCGTCGGCATCAGGCAGGACCGGCTGCCGATCGTGCTCGGCTGCGACGCGGCCGGCGTGGACGCCGACGGCAACGAGGTCATCGTGCACTCGGTGATCGGCACCGGCGCCGACGAGACGCTGGACCCGAAGCGGACGCTGCTGTCGGAGTTCCATGACGGCACGTTCGCCGAGCGGGTCGCGGTGCCGCGCCGTAACCTGGTGCCCAAGCCCGCCGCGCTCTCGTTCGAGCAGGCCGCCTGCCTGCCGACGGCCTGGCTGACGGCCTATCGCATGCTGTTCGACAAGGCCGGGCTCGAACCCGGCTCGACCGTGCTCGTCCAGGGCGCGGGCGGCGGGGTGGCCACGGCGCTCATCGCGCTCGGCCGGGCGGGCGGCTACCGGGTGTGGGCCACCTCCCGCTCGGGCGACAAGCGCGAGCGAGCCCTCGAACTCGGTGCCGACCAGGTCTTCGAGCCCGGCGCGCGGCTGCCCGAGCGGGTGGACGCGGTCATGGAGACGGTCGGCCAGGCCACCTGGGACCATTCCCTCAAGTCGCTCAAGCCGGGCGGGCGCATCGTCGTCTGCGGCGCCACCAGCGGCGCCGTGCCGCCCGCCGACCTGAACCGGGTGTTCTTCCTGCAGCTCTCGGTGGTCGGCTCGACCATGGGCACGCGGGACCAGCTCCAGCGGCTGGCGGTGTTCCTGGAGCAGACCGGGCTGCGGCCGGTCATCGACCGGACATTGCCGCTGACGCAGGCCCGCGACGGCTTCGCCGCCCTGGCGGAGGGGGAGATCTTCGGCAAGGTGGTGTTCACCGCCTGAATAAGTGAAGGGTTACTTCGTGGAGCCTCGGGTGATACAAAGAGAGTGAGGTTGTATCACCCCGGGAGGCGCCGTCATGGACGTCGAGCCGTTCGGACCAGGCTCACTGCACTGGGAGACCGCAGGTGAATACCGCAACCTGCTCGTCGCCGGGAGCGCGCTGGTCCTGCAGACCATGCACCCGGCCGTGGGCGCCGCCGTCGCCCAGCACTCCACGTACAAGGAGGATCCCTGGGGGCGGCTCAACCGTACGCTCGCGTCCGTCCAGAAATGGGTGTACGCGGGCGCGGGCGGGCTCGTCGAGGGCGAGCGGCTGCGCGAGATCCACAAGCCGATCAGCGGGGTGGACGAGCAGGGCAGGTCGTACCACGCGCTGAACGGTGAGGCGTGGGCGTGGGTGCATCTGTCGTTGTTCGAGCGGTTCGTCGCACTCAACCGGCACTTCGGCACCCCGTACACCGAGGAGTGCGAGCGACGCCTGTACCAGGAGGCGCGGCAGCTCGGTGCGATCCTGCGGGTGCCCGGACGGGAGATGCCGGACAGCGTGGAGGCGTTCTGGCGCTACTTCGACACGATGCTGGCCGAGCGGCTGGAGCCGCATCCCACGGCGCTTGAGGTGCTGGCCGTCATGCGCGGCACCCCCGCCCCGCCCGGCCTGCCCCGGCCGCTGCGGCGGCTCTGGACGCCGTTGGGGGTGGGGTCGGGGGAGTTCAACCACTTCGTGACCGTGGGGACGCTGCCGCCGCTCGTCCGGGAGAAGCTCGGTCTGCGCTGGTCGGCACGGGACGAGCGGCGGCTGCGGCGTCTCGGCGCGGCGGTGGCGATGCTGGTGCCGC
>NZ_JAHKRL010000260.1 GCF_019396405.1 Nonomuraea rhizosphaerae
CCGCCCCCTGCGGCCCCGCCACCGTCGCCCCCGCCGCGGCGGCCGCCGCGCTGACCGGCGAGAGCACCGGCGTCTGGACGATCGAGGTGCCCGGCGGCCGGGTCAAGGTCACGCTCGACGCGGAGACCAGCTACCTGACCGGCCCGGCCGTCATCGTGGCGGCGGGCGAGCTGACCCTTGCAGAATGATGTTCTCCTGAGGGATCCTGGGTCTGCTTCCTGAACCGAGAGGGCGGACATGGCGGACCCACGCACCACGGCGGCACGCGTCAAGGCTCCCATCGGCCAGTACGGCGGCGGCTTCATGGTCTCCAGGGAGGCCAAGGCCGTCTGCGAGGAGCACGGGCTCGGCGCCCGCGAGTTCTACTTCCGCGGCCGCTGCGGGGTGCTCGGCGAGTGCGAGCCCGACGTCGTCACCTCCGTCGCCGTCTTCTTCCCCGCCGCCCACGTCGAGGAGAGCTGGCTGGGCGGCCGCAAGATGCCGGTCGAGCAGGCCGTCGAGCTCTACGCGCGGGCCTGCCACGAGTGGGGGCGGCGCAAGATCGGCCACTTCGACGGCTGCGCCAGGATCGCCGAGCTGCTCGAACCGGTCGTCCGCGACGCCCCCGTCGCGGGCGCGCCGCTGTTCGCCGGGTGGCGGGCCGTGCCGCTGCCGGACGACCCGCCGGCCCGCGCCACCCAGCTCATGCACGTCCTGCGGGAGCTGCGCGGCGCGCTGCACGCCAACGCGGTGATCGCGGCGGGGCTGACCCCGCTGGAGGCGACGCTGGCCGCCGGCCACGACGCCACCCCTTTCGGACAGGTGACCGGGGAGGCGATCGCCAAGTTCTTCCTCTGGCCCGAGCCCTACCCTCAGCCCAGCCCTGCGGTGGTGAGCAGACGGGCCGAGGTGGAAGAGGCGACCGATGATCTGCTTGCACCCGTATTTTCGGTACTGAACGATGCCGAATCGGACGAGCTCATCGAGCTCCTGCGTTTTGGGCATGCTCATTGACCTGGCAGACTGACTGCCCATGGACGTGGACATCTGGGCCTGGGTCGGCGACACCCAGCAGCAGCTTTCTGAGGCGGGCAACGTGGGGCTCGCCATGGCGCTGGGAGACCTGCCCGCACAGGCCTACGAGGGCCGATATCCCCAGCTAGACGTGATGGCGCCGGCCATCGCCCAGCAGGCGGAGGCCCTGGAGCTGCCGTGGCTCGAGTTCTACGCCCGCTACTGGCACCTGCTCGGCCGGGTCAGTGACCGCTCGCAGGGCGCCGTCGCCATCGGTGACGCCGAGCACCTGCTGTCGTTCGCCCAGCGCGAAGACGTGCGCCAGTGCCCGGCCGGCCCGGCCGCGGTCGAGGCGCTCGCGATGGCGTGGGCCAACACCGACGGCCCCGGCTACGCGCCGGAGCGCCTGGAGACCCTCAACGCGGTCATCGAGGGCCTCCAGCCCGCCGACCCCGCCTACACCGGCCTGGTCACCCAATATGTCGCCGCGCTCGTGGACGCCGGCCGCGCCGCCGACGCGGTCACCTACGCCGAGGCCGCCGTCGAGCGGCTGCGCGCCGC
>NZ_JAHKRL010000261.1 GCF_019396405.1 Nonomuraea rhizosphaerae
CCCCGCCCAGGCGCAGGGGGCGGTGGCCGTGGGCCACCGCCGCCGTCCTGGTGCCCGCCGTCGCGGCGGCCGGGACGATCTGGTTCCTGCGCACCAAGGGCTCACCGGAGGCGACGGCTGACTCGTACCTGTCCGCCTGGTCCGAGCAGAACTATGCGGAGATGCGCAGGCTCGTCGCCGACCCGCCCGCCGACTTCGAGCGCTGGCACCAGCGTCTCCGCACCGACCTCAAGCTCACTGGGGCAACCTTTAAACGCCCTGCGGCCGACCGGCCGGAGCAGGAGGCGGACGGCCGCGAGGTCACCTTCCGCGCCGAGCTGACCGGCCCCAAGCCGTGGGCCTACAACGGCCGGCTGAAGCTGGTCGAGCAGGGCGGCGAGTGGAAGGTCTCCTGGACCCCCGCCACCGTCAACCCGTCGCTCAAGCAGGGCAGATCGCTGCGGCTGGTCACGGACAAGGCCGCGACGCCGCAGGTGCTTGCGGCCGACGGCACCCGGGTCGACACCACGGACGCGCCCGGCTCGGTGCTGCAGCTCGTGGACGGCCTCAAGCAGACCTACCCGGACCGGTTCGCCGGCGAGCGGCGGATTGATCTGTACCAGGGTGAGCGGTTCCTCCAGACCCTGGCGAGACCGAGCGAGAACAAGCCGCTCCGCACCACCATCGACCTGAAGGTCCACCGGGCCGGCGCCGACGCGCTCGACGACGTGCGCAAACCCGCCTCGCTGGTGGCGGTCCGGCCCTCCACCGGCGAGATCCTCGCCGTGGTCAACAAGCCGGGCGGGTTCAACCGGGCGCTGCTCGGCAAGTATCCGCCGGGCTCGACGTTCAAGGTGGTCACCGCGTCGGCGCTGGTCGCGGACGGGGCCGAGCCGGACGAGCGGGTCGAGTGCCCGGCCGAGCAGAACATCGGCGGCTTCCCGTTCCACAACGCGGGCTTCCACGACTACGGCCGGCTCTCGTTCCGGGACGCGTTCGCCCACTCGTGCAACACCACGTTCGGCGCGATGGGCGTGGACAAGCTGGGCGGCGGCCGGCTCGCCGAGGTGGCGGCGGCGTTCGGCTTCGGCGCGGCGATCACGCCGGGCGTGCCGGCGGTGCGGGCCGAGTTCCCCGTCCCGAAGGACGACACCGACCTGGCCTCCGCGTCGATCGGGCAGGGCAGGGTGCTGGCCAGCCCGCTCAACATGGCCTCCGTCGCCGCCGCCATCGCCGACGGCTCCTGGCGCCCGCCCCGGCTGGTCCCCGCGAACCTGGTGCCCGACCGCACGCTGCGGGCGCGCCCGCTGGAGGACGGCGTGGTGAAGGCGCTGCGCGACCTCATGCCCGCCGTCGTCACCGACGGCACCGCGCACGAGGTGAGCTTCCCCGGCGGTACGGCGGGCAAGACGGGCACGGCCGAGTACGGCTCGGGCAAGGAGCCGCCCGCGCACTCGTGGTTCGTCGGCTACCGGGGCGACCTGGCGTTCGCGGTGGTCGTGGAGGGCGGCGGCGCGGGCTCGGCGGTGGCGGCCCCGATCGCGGCCCGCTTCCTCACCGAGCTGGCCTGAGCCCGCCCGGGGGCGGAATCAATTCAGATGCACCCCACCAGCTCGATTTCGTAGCCTCGGCCCCATGAACGACCGCGCCTTCGTCCCGGACGACTTCGCCGTCCCCACGTCCCTGGCCACCCCGCGGTTCCGCCTGGAACCCCTGGGCCCCCAGCACAACGTCTCCGACCACGCCGCCTGGACCGGCAGCATCGAGCACGTCCGCGCGACCCCGGGCTTCCGGGAGGGGAAATGGCCGCCCGCGGACGGCATGACCCTGGAGGCGAACCTCGCCGACCTGGAGCGCCACGCGAACGACTTCGTCCAGCGCCGCGGCTTCACCTACACCGTCCTCGACCCGGACGACGGCGAGGTGATCGGGTGCCTCTACATCTATCCCTCCCGCGACGCCGACCACGACGCCAAGGTGTCCTCCTGGGTCCGGGCCGACCGGGCCGAGCTGGACGTGCCCTTGTACGAGGCCGTGAAGGGATGGCTGGCCGCGGACTGGCCTTTCAGGACGCCCGGCTACCAACCGCGCTAAGCCCATCCAAGGGGTAGTCCGACAGGAGCTCGCACACCTCGGGCACGTCGCGGAACGAGCCGAGCCGACCGAGCACGATCCCGGCCTCCCAGATCGACGACGCGGTGGCGTCGTCGGGCGTCGAGCTCGCCGACGAGGACGTACGCGCCCTCACCGCCCCCTGAACACCACGGTACGACTGGCAGGGCGTCTCGGACGAGGCGACCATGGACGCGATCCGCGCCCGTGTCCCGGGAGCGGCGCTGACGTGAGGCCGGCGGTCAGGATGGCTGGACCGCGGGCCAGGAAGGCTGAACCGCTGTTCAGGATGGCTGGACCGAGTCGAAGAGGGCGAGGGCCTCGGCGGGGTCCGGGCTCACGAGGCGTTCCAGACCGGCCGCCGTGAACTCCGCCCACTTGGCGGCCCGTGCCCACATCTGTTCCTCGAAGGCGCGGACGACCTCGTCCAGGTCACCTGGGTCGGGGGTGGCGGCGATGGACTCGGCGAGTTCGGCGCCCTCCAGCATCGCGAGGTTCGCGCCCAGCCCCAAGGGGGGCATCAGGTGGGCGGCGTCGCCCAGGAGGGTCACCCCGGGGACGTGGGCCCAGGTGTGGGACACGGGCAGGACGTGGAGGGGGCGGGGGATGAAAGCGGCGCCGTGGCGGAGAAGGTCCAGGACGGGAGCGGCCCAGCCGTCGAACAGAGCCAGCAGACTTGACCGCACGGCCTCGACGTCGGCCCCGTCCAGGCCCGCGACCGCGCTCGTGTCCGCGCTCGTGTCCGCGCTCGTGTTCAGCGGCGCGCGGAACTGGGCGTACACCTTGACGTGGCCGCCGCTGTTGCGCTGGGCGACGAGGGCGCGGTTCACGCCGTACACCGCCATGGAACCGTCGCCGATCAGCCGGGCGAGGTCGGGGTGGCGGGTGTCGACGTCGTCCAGAGAGGTCTCGACCAAGGTGACGCCGGTGTAGTGCGGCGTCACGGAGGAGAGCGCCGGGCGGACCCGCGACCAGGCGCCGTCCGCACCGATCACGAGGTCGAACGTCTCCTCCCGCCCGTCCGCGAAACGCACCAGCGCACCGTCCCGCGTCCCCGGCATCACCTCCGTCACGCCCCTCCCCCACTGGACGTCGAGGGGGCCGAGCAGCAGGTCGCGGAGCTGCCCCCGGTCGATCTCGGGGTTGGCCAGGTCATCCGGACGGGCTGGCCAGTCACGCAGGACGGTCCCGTCCACGTCCAGGATGCGCATGGCCTGCCCCTCGGGACGGGACAGCGCCTCGAACTCCGCCAGCAGCCCCGCCTTCTCCAGCGCGAGCTGTCCCATCTTCTCGTGCAGGTCCAGCGTGCCTCCCGGGGGGCGGGCGTCGGAGCCGGGATCACGTTCGAGGACGGTGACGGGGCAGTCGTGGCGGTGCAGGACGCGGGCGAAGGTGAGTCCGGCAGGACCGGCCCCGATCACGGCGATACGATGTCTCATGTCGATACACTGTATCGATGCCTTACGGCGTATCGCAACAGTACGATGCACTCATGACTGTGTGGGACCGGCCGGAGCCGCCGACACGCCCCACCCCGCTCGACCGGGAGCGAATCGTCGCGGCCGCCATCGCGCTGGCCGACGAGGGCGGGCTGGAGGCGGTGTCGTTGCGCAAGGTCGCCGCCCGGCTGGACGCCGGCCCGATGCGGCTGTACGGCTACATCTCCACCAAGGAGGAGCTGTTCGACCTCATGGTGGACGAGGTGCACGCCGAGATCCTCCCCGAGGAGCGGCCCGGCGACTGGCGGGAAGCGCTGCGCGGCCACGCCCACCGCACCAGGCGGGCCACCCTCCGCCACGAATGGCTGGCCGACCTGCTCGGCGGCCGTCTCACCCTGGGCCCCAACGCCCTCGCCGTGAGCGAGACCATGCTGTCCGCCCTCGACGGCCTCGCCGACGTCGACACCGTCATGCGCGCCGTGGCGACCGTCAGCGCCTACACCACCGGCGCGATCAGGCGCGAGATCGCGGACCTGCGGTCCGAGCGCGCCACCGGCCTGTCCAAGCTCGACTGGCAGCGCGCCCACGGGCCGCACGTGAGCAGGATGCTGGCGACGGGCCGCTTCCCGGCGCTGGCCAAGGCCATGCACGAGGGCGCGGAGGTGGACGCGGAGACGTCCTTCTCGACCGGGCTGGAATGGGTCCTCGACGCCGTCGCCACCAAGCTGGCCCCGCTGCCGGGGTGACGCGCGAGTTCTCCAGGTGACATCGGTGGCGCCGCCTGACGCCGCCGGGCCGCACACTTACCTGTTCAGCCGGTTACTAGGGCAAGCCCGGACGACCAGGCCGCATCGGTGATCAGTCTCAGCGACGGCATCCAGGCCATGTGCACTGAGCCTGACTTCTCGGATGCTGAGCGATCACCTGTTGGCGTTGTCTGGGCTCGCTCCGGTCAAGAGGCCGCTTGCGTGTGGAAGGCGCCCGAGCGTCAGCGAGGACCGTGCTTTTGTGGGGGTCTGGGGGGCGCTGAGCCCCCCAGGGGGCGCAGTCCGGAGCCCCGTAGCGCGAAAAGCGCCCCCGAAGGCGGAGGCCCGAGCGGTGCCGAGCTGGGTCAGCGGGCCGGGCTGACCGGGGCCGTGAGGCCCGCCACGGCGGCCACCACCTCCGAGGCGTTCGACAGGTCCGGCAGCACGAGGTCGGCTCCGGCCTCGCGCAGTTCGCCGGCCATCGACCGTCCCGACGCCACCCCGATCATCGCCGCCCCGCCGATCTTGGCCGCCTGGACGTCGCGCGTGGAGTCGCCGATCACCACGGTGTTCGCGGCGGTGAACGGCTGGCCGAAGCGGGCCTTGGCCCGTCCCTGGGCGACCTGGAGCAGCGTCGCCTTGGGGTAGACCTCCTCGCCGTAGCCGCCGAGTTCGAAGTCGATGTGCTTGTCCAGCCCGAACGCCTTCAGCTTGTGCACGGCGTTGCTCTTGATGGTCCCGGTCAGTACGGACTGCACCACGCCGTCGAGCCTGGCCACGGCCTTGAGGGCGTCCTTGGCCCCTGCCATGGCGCGGCCCTCCTTGGCCAGCCGTCCGCGCCGGTCGGCGAAGGCCAGGGCCAGCGCCGACAGGAACTTGGGCAGGTGGTCGTCCTGGGCCACGATGCCGTTGACGGCGAGCGTCTCGAAGACGATCTCGGAGTCCGGCCGCCCCGCCGCCGCGGTCAGCTTGACCAGCGGCCGCCCGGTCACCAGACGGAACGCCTCCGCGTAGGCGTCCCTGGTCACGATGGCGACGTCGACCAGCGTGAGGTCGATGTTCCAGAGCACAAGGCGTTTGATGGCAGCCTCCTGAGGGGTCCCAGCCAGGGTACGGCCATCGCCGCCGCTGAAGCGCCCGTCTGGGCGATTCGGGCATGGTTGAGCACTTCGCGGCCCGCCTCTCAGACGCGACCGAGCCCCTCAACGAGCACTACAGCGAACACTCAGCGAGCCCCTCGGCAGGCGCGTCAGGCGTGGCGCAGCGCCTCGGCGAGTGTGTCGACGACCGGCAGCCCGGTGGCCTCCAGCTCGGCGCGGGTGCTCATGCCGCCCGTGTAGAGAACGGCCTTGGCCCCCACGTGCCTGGCCGCGAGCCCGTCGTCCACGCTGTCGCCGATCACCAGGATGTCGCCGGGCGGCAGGCCGAGCGCCTCGATGTGGGCGGTCATGTGCACGGCCTTCTCCCCGCCCGTCAGGCCGAGCAGACCGTCGACCCTGGTGAAGTGGCGGGTGATGCCGAACGACTCCACCAGCGGCACCAGGTGCGCGTGCGGCGCCATCGAGCAGAGCGACTGGGTGCCCACCCAGCCGGCCAGCGAGGCCAGGGCGTCGGCGGCGAGCCCGCAGGCGGCGCTCAGGCGGAAGTAGTGCTCGTGGAAGCCGTCGTCGAGCAGCTCCCACTCGCCCTCTTCGAGCGGGCGGCCGAGCAGGCGTTCGTAGGCGACCCAGATGGGCCGGGTGTAGACGGCGCGGAAGCCGTCGGCGTCGAGCGCGGGCAGGGAGTATGCCCTGAAGACCTCGTTCGTGGCTCCGACCACGGCATCGATGTCGTGGAACAGCGTGCCGTTCCAGTCCCAGATGATGTGCTTTGTCATGTCATTACCAGCGTAGCCGCCGGGTGTGACAAGCCGGTGAACGAGTGAGGCCGCGACCTC
>NZ_JAHKRL010000262.1 GCF_019396405.1 Nonomuraea rhizosphaerae
CCCCCGCACGCCCTTGCGCCCCCGCCCCGCCCTCGCCGGCGCGACCGGTGGCGGCGCGGCGGGCGGCCAGCTCGTCCGCCATGGCCCCGTCACCGGCCTCCTCCTGTACGGGGGAGCGCAGGTGACCCTCCACGGCCGCGAAGAACTCCCCGGCCGTCCTCTTGGCCACCGAGCCGAGCATCCGCTGCCCCACCCCGCCGATCATGCCGCCGATGACGGCGTCGGCGTCGTAGTCGACCCTGGTCGTCGCCTCGTCCACCTCGCTCAGCCGTACCAGCACGGTGGCGTCCACCGTCCCCGGAGCGCCCTGGCCGCGCGCCCGCAGGACGAAGCTGTCCGGCGCCGACGGCTCGGCCAGCACCACCTCGCCCTGGTAGACGCCCTTGATGGAGGCGACCCCGGCCGTCACCGTCATCCGGTACGTGTCCGGCCCCGTCTCCTCCAGGCGCTCACACCCCGGGATGGTGCGCACCAGCACCGCCGGGTCCTGGAGCGCGTCCCACACACGATGTCTCTCGACGCCGATCACGGCACTGCCTGCCACCTTCACATCGCCACTCTAGGGACGCCGGCCCGCCGGGATAAGGGCAACACCTGCCAGACGGGTGATCACCCGGTGGCGGATGCGACCGGCCGGTGATCGCGGCTGGCAAGATGGGGCCGGTGCGCAAGGGGCGAACCAAGGGACAGAGCATGACAGAAGCAACCAGAGCGATCCCCGCCACACCCCGCACGCTCATCTCCGCCGCGCCCCGTTCGGCCGCTGTGGCGACAACCCGCACCACCGGCGCTGCCGTGACCCGTGCGACCGCCGTCGCCGTGGCCGTCGTCCTGCTGGCGGCCTGCGGCGGGCCGACCCGTACGGCGCCCGCTCCAGGAAGCGGCGGCACGCCGGACGTCCAGGCCACCTCCACCACCCCGGGCCCGTCCGCCGCCCCCACCGCCTCAGGCCCGTCCACGGCCACCCAGCCGCCCCAGGGACCGCCCGGCGTCGTGCCGCGCCCCGGCGAGGTCCGGCAGATCACGGCGACCGGCTCCCTCCCTCCGGTGATCAGCTCCATCCCCACCAAGCGCAAGGTCGTCTTCCTGACCATCGACGACGGCTGGGAGCAGGACCCCGGCTTCGCCGAGCAGGTACGCGACCAGCGGATCCCGATCACGGCGTTCGCCATGCGGGACGCGGTGGAGGCGAAGGGCACCCCCGACCCGGCAGGCGGCCCCGGCCAGTACGTCGGCGCCGGTAAGTGGGGATATTTCCGCACCTTGCGTGACGCCCAGGTACCCGTGGAGAACCACACCCTCACCCACCCGAACCTCCGCCTCCTCGGCCACGACGCCCAGCGCAAGGAGATCTGCGGCTCCTCCGCCGTCATCAGGAAGGAGCTGGGCAGCAGGCCCACGCTGTTCAGGCCGCCGTTCGGCAACTACAACACCGACACGCTCAGGGCCGCCAAGCAGTGCGGCCTGAAGGCGGTCCTGCTCTGGACGGCCACCGTCCAGCCGGGCGGCAAGATCGCCTACCAGGTGCCGGACAAGCGGCTGCGCCCCGGGGACATCCTCCTGCTCCACTTCCGCCCGAACCTGGCCAGGGACTTCCGCGTCCTGGTCGGCAAGATCAAGCGCCGGGGCTTCGAGCTCGGCAACCTCCAGGCGTACCTGGACGCGGCCACCGCCCGCTGAACCACCGTCCCGCCGCCCCATAAGCCGCACGCGCTTTAAGGACGCCCGTACGCCCTGCCGCCCCCGAAACAGAACTCACACACATTTCTCACCCCCCAATGACATCGAATTTCCACTTCGCGTGGAATATGGTGTCTGGGCTGGCATGGCCGGATGCGATTGCCGCACGAGCCCTTACAGGCCGTTCATCTATTCAGGAGCACATATGACGACTGCTCGCGGCGCGAACGACCTGGCCGAAACCGGGGATTCCCGCCAGTCGGGCCCGGCAGTGCTGCGGATGTTGGTCGGCGCGCACCTGCGCCGGTTACGGGAGTCGCGCGGCATCACCCGTGAGGACGCCGGATACGCCATCCGGGCCTCACATTCCAAGATCAGGCGCCTGGAGCTGGGACGGACCAGCTTCAAGCCGTACGACGTGGCCGACCTGCTCACCCTGTACGGCGCGGACGAGGCCGAGCGATCGGCCATCCTGACGCTGGTCGAGCGGGCCGGCACGCCTGTCTGGTGGCACGACTACCGGGACGTCGTCCCCGACTGGCACGAGTCATACCTGGGGCTGGAACAGGACGCCGCCCTCATCCGCACGTACGAGATCCAGCTGATCCCGCAGTTGCTCCAGACCGAGGACTACGCGCGCGCCGTCATCGCGCAGGGGCATGAGAGCAGCACGTCCGACCAGGTGGAACGGCTGGTCGCGGTACGGCTGCGACGCCAGCGGCTGCTGGCCGAGCCCTCGGCGCGCAAGCTCTGGGCGGTGATGGACGAGGCGGCGCTGCGCAGGCGGGTGGGCGGCAGGGCGATGACGCGCGCCCAGCTGGAGCACCTGCAACGCATGGCCGAGCTGCCGCACGTCACCGTTCAGGTGCTGCCGTTCAGCTCCGGCGGCCATGTCGGCGACGTCGGACCCGTCACCCAGCTGCGCTTCGCCGAGGCGGAGCTGGGCGACGTGATCTACCTGCAGCAGATCGCCGGCGCGCAGTACCTGACCAGGAAGTCCGACGTGCTCCCGTACCAGCACCTGATGAACAAGCTCGTCCTGCACGCGCAGCCCGCGTCGGCGACGCCCGGAATCATCCGCCAGCTTCTCAGCACGCTGTAAGCCGAATAGGCCGGAATTCCCCGCGCATTTCCAGAACGCCATTCTGGCGCCTCGTCCGCCCGCCTCAAATGCACACTTCATATGAAATCCCACACGCGCGTGAACACGCGCGTGAACCTGCGCATGAAGTGGCACATGAAGCGGCACATGAACGCGCACGAGAAAACGCCGTACGCGGGTCCACCCGTAGGCGTACGCCGGAATCAGCCCACCGGTTGACGCGCCGCGACCCCGCCGCGCGGGATCGTGTGACCACCGATCAGCAGGCGTGTGACGAAGATCGCATAGCCTCACTCTACAGCCTGTAGTACTACTGTAGGTAGATGTACTACAGCGTGTAGAGCAACACACCCGGTGGGGGGACGATGGACGCGCTCGACCTGGCGCGGTGGCAGTTCGGGGTGACCACCGTGTACCACTTCCTGTTCGTGCCGTTGACGATCGGCCTGGGCATCTTCGTGGCCGGGCTGCAGACGGCGTGGCACAGGACGGGCAAGGAGCACTACCTCCGGCTGACGAAGTTCTTCGGCAAGCTGTTCCTGATCAACTTCGCCATGGGCGTGGTGACGGGCATCGTGCAGGAGTTCCAGTTCGGCATGAACTGGAGCGAATACTCCACGTTCGTCGGTGACGTGTTCGGCGCTCCGCTGGCCATGGAGGCGTTGCTGGCGTTCTTCATGGAGTCCACGTTCCTCGGCCTGTGGATCTTCGGCTGGGACAGGCTGCCGAAGAAGGTCCACCTCGCGTGCATCTGGGCCGCCGCCATCGGCTCGAACCTGTCGGCCTACTTCATCCTCGCGGCCAACGCCTGGATGAAGCACCCCGTCGGCTACGAGGTCGTCGACGGCCGGGCCAGGATGACCGACCTGTGGGCGGTGCTCACCAACTCCACCGCGATCGCCCAGGTCCCGCACGTCATCGCGGCCGCGTTCATCGTCGCGGGCGGGTTCGTGCTGGCCGTCAGCGGCTACTGGCTGCTGCGCACGCGGGCGCCGATGTGGCGCTCGGCCGCGCGCGCCGCGCTGGTGATGACGGCGCTCGCCGGCGCGGTCGTCGCGGGCACGGGCGACATGTCCGCCAAGCTCCTGTACGAGCAGCAGCCGATGAAGCTCGCCTCCGCCGAGGGCCTCGAACACGACACCGCCGGAGCCCCGTTCAGCATCGCCCCCGGCATCGAGATCCCCTCCGTCCTCAGCTTCCTGTCCACCGGCGACCCCGCCGCGACCGTCCAGGGCATCGAAGACCTTCAGGCCAGGTTCGAGCGCGAGTTCGGCCCCGGCGACTACCGGCCGGACCAGCAGATCGTGTTCTGGTCGTTCCGGGTGATGATGGTCTTCGGCCTCAGCACGGTAGGGCTGTCGGTCCTCGGCCTGTGGCTGACCCGCCGCAGGCGCGCGGTGCCCGACTGGCTGTCCCGCCTCCTGGTGGCGGCGCTGCCGCTGCCGTTCCTCGCCATGATCGCGGGCTGGCTGCTGAGCGAGATCGGCCGCCAGCCGTGGACGGTCGCCGGTGAGCTGCTGACCGCCGCGAGCGTCTCCCCCGGCGTGAGCCTGACCGAGGTGGCCACCTCACTGACGATCTTCACCCTCCTGTACGGGGGGCTCGCGGTGGCCGAGGTGCTGCTCCTCACCAGGCACGTACGCAAGGGCCCCGAGCTGGCCGAGCCCGTCCCCGAGCCCGAGCGGCTCCAGCCGTCGCTGATGTATTGAGGTGCACACCGTGATCAACCTGTGGTTCGTCATCATCGCCTTCCTCTGGACCGGCTACTTCGTGCTGGAGGGCTTCGACTTCGGCGTCGGCGTGCTGGCCCCGTTCCTGGCCCGCACCCCCGCGCAGCACCGGCAGAGCCTGGAGACCATCGGCCCCGTCTGGGACGGCAACGAGGTGTGGCTGATCACCGCGGTCGGCGCCATGTTCGCGGCCTTCCCGGCCTGGTACTCCGGCGTGTTCAGCTCGTTCTACATGCCGGTGGTGCTCATCCTGGTCGGCCTGATCGTCCGCGGTGTCGGCCTGGAGTGGCGCGGCAAGGTCGCCAACCCGGCCTGGTGCGACTTCGGCATCGTGATGGGCAGCGCGCTGCCGGCCTTCCTGTGGGGCGCGCTCTTCGCCGACCTGCTCTTCGACAGCGTGCCCGCCGCGCTGTTCGGCGGCGTGTTCACGCTGGTCCTGTGCCTCCTGCACGGCGCCGTCTTCCTGTCGCTCAAGACCGACGGCCCCGTGCGCCACCGCGCCCGCACCGTCGCCCTGCTCACCGGCGCCGCGATCCTCCCCCTGGCGGTGGTGGCGCTGTCCGCCCTCGGCTCCGTTCCCGCCCTGATCGCCATGGCCGCCCTGGCGGCGGGCGCGGCCCTGACCTACCGGCGCCGCGAGGGCTGGGCCTTCGCCACCACGGCCGCGGCCGTCGCGCTGACCTCGGCGGCGGTGTTCACGCAGCTCTACTCGGCGCCGCTGCCCGGCATGACGCTCGCCTCGGCCGCCTCCGGCCCGTACACGCTGACGATGCTGAGCTGGATCGGGCTGATCACGCTGCCGTTCGTGCTGGTGTACCAGGGCTGGACGTACTGGGTGTTCCGCAAGCGAGTGGCACTGGCCGCATAACCCCACCAACCACCTTCCCGACCACCATCCCGATCACCCCCGCCCCCGCCGATCAACTGCGCCTCTGGAGGCGATCAGGCCCGCCTCCAGAAGTCGTACGGATGCGCACCCGGCCTGAACCCGCACGCCCCGGCCATCGCGCTCGCCTCCACCAGGCCGTGTGCCACGAGGTCGGGCTCGTGCGCGTCGCTGGCGAACGTGACGGCCTGCCCGCCCTCCTCGTACCACCAGCGCACCACCACCGGATCCAGCGGCACCCTGGTGTTGATCTCCAGCGCCTTGCCGGCGCCCGCGAGCGCCCGCAGCACCACGCGGTAGTCGTCCTCGAACGCGGCGGGCTCGTACGGCTCGCCGCCCACCGGCCAGTACCGCACCGGATAGTCGACGTGGGCTAGCACCTCGAACCCGTCGAACCTCTCGATCATCGCCGCGACCTCGGCCAGGTACGCCCGTACGACCGTCCCCGGCGACCGGTCCCCGTAGCTGTTGGAGAGGTCGGCGTAACCGCCGTCCACCGGCAGGCAGTGCAGGGAGGCCAGCACCCGGTCGAACTCCCCGCGCGCCAGCAGTTCGCCCGCCCCGTGGCCGTGCCAGTGCGGCTCACCCAGCTCGACCCCCGACAGGATGCGCAGCGCCGGGAACCGTTCGCGGCACCGCTCCAGGCACGCGCGATAACCGTCGAGGTCGAGCGCGGGAGGGGTGAGCACCTTGCCGCTCACCAGCGGGCGCCAGGCGTCAGGGATCTCGACGTCATCACCGAGGCTCCACGGGGTGAAGTCGGCGTGCTCGGTGAACGCCAGGGACGGCAGCCCGATCTCGACGGCCCGCTCACAGGTCCGCTCCATGGAGCCGGCCAGGGCGTCCCAGGACCATTCGCTGTGGACGTGGCTGTCGGGCGGGAGGAGGGGCGCGTCTGCCGGTGAACTCAAGGAAACCGCCTCAGCATCAGGAAGACGAACGATAGCAAGATCGATTGCGGAGGGGGTGCAATCGATCTTGCCATCGATCGGATCCCGCGCGACGACCGGCCTCCTGCCCGACCATGAATCTCCGCGCCTGACCAGCCGAACGCGACCTCGCCTCGCCGACTGCCCGGCCAGGGGCCTCCGCGCCCCATCGGCTGCCTCGCCAGGGATCACCTCGGGATCGCCTCGACTCGTCGGCGGCCTTGCCAAGCGCCACCTCGACTCGTCGGCGGCCCTGGCGGGCGGTTGGTCGGGTGTCCGGCCGGGCGCTTCGTGGGCCGCCCTGGCCCGGCGACTCAGCCATTCGCCGGCGTCGGCGGAGGGGGTCAGCAAGTGGCGAGCATGCCGGTCAGCAGGTGCCGAGCATGGTGGTCAGTGCCGACTTCTCGGCGCTGTCGACGGTCAGCGCGTAGAAGTACTTCACCTGGATCCAGGCGCGGGCGTACCGGCACCGTTCGGCGGTGCGTGAGGGCTGCCATTCGGCGGGGTCCTTGTCACCCTTGGACTGGTTGACGTTGTCGGTGACCGCCCACAGCTCGGGGCCGCCGAGGTCGTTGGCGTACGTCTGGCGGCGGGCGGTGGTCCAGGCCCAGGCGCCGGAGGCCCACGCCTCGGCCAGGGGGACCATGTGGTCGATGTCGACGTCGCTGGCGGCGGTCCAGGTGGCACCGTCGTACGGGCTGTACCAGGAACCGGAGACGGCGGCGCAGGAGGAGTCGGTCACGACGGAGGTGCCGTCGCGCTTGAGGACCTCCTCGCGGGTGTTGCAGCTCCCGCTGACCGTGATCCAGTGCGGGAACAGGTCGCGGTCGTACGTGCTGGAGTGGGACTCGGCGGCCACCGTGAGGGTGGCGAGGCGGGACGTGGCGGTGGCGGCGGAGGGGATGTTGGGCGGGATCGCCGCGGCCGGCTGGGTGGTGATCGGCAGGACGAGGGCGGTGGCGCAGACGGTTCCGAGGGCAGCGGATAACGCACGACTGCGATGCATGAGGGGTGGCCCTTCTGCCGCGCTCCTCGGGCAGGCGGACGTGCCTGTCAGGGGGAGAGGAGGGCAGGCACCCTGAACAGTGACAGCGCCGGATAAATGCGGAAATATCCACCTTTGCCGAGCGAAAGCGTCTCCGTTGGGCTACTCCTTACACCCAGCGTCAGGGTGCCGCCCCAGCGTGCGTCAACGTTGGGGCGGCGTTCACCGCTCGGTCACACGCCCCCGCCTCCTCACGCGGCTCCCGTCTGTTTCAGGTGGTTTCCGCTGTCCCACGCTGCCTCATGCGGCTCCCCGCTGTCCCCACGTGTCCAACGCGCGTGTCCAACGCGCATGTCCAACGCGCATGTCCTACACGCATGTCCTACGCGGCTTCCGCTGTCCGCCGCCTTCCCACACGGCTTCCCCCCGAAGGGGAGTGTCCGGCGATCGAAGCTCAGCCAGCGATAGAGGGGGTGTTTGCACAGGTGGTCACACTGCCGCCTCCGCCTTCGGTTGCGCTCCGAAGATCGTCACCGGGCCCGGTGGCCGCAGTCCGGGCGATCAGCCCTGGCCGGTCAGTCGCTCGGTCAGGAACGCCCGCTCAACCTCGTTGTCCGTCAGCTCCAGCGCCCGCCGATACGCGGCCCCCGCCTCGTCCGTACGCCCGAGCCGCCGCAGCAGATCCGCCTTGATCGTCGGCAGGTACTGGTACCGGGCGAGCCGGCCGTCCCGCTCCAGTTCCTCCACCAGCGCCAGGGCGGCCGCCGGTCCGTGGGCCATCGACACCGGCACGGCCCGGTTCAGCGCGACGACCGGTGACGGCCAGAGCGCCAGCAGCCTGTCGTACAGGGCCACGATCTGCGGCCAGTCCGTCTCCTCGTACGACGGCGCCTCGGCGTACAGCGCGGCGATCGCCGCCTGCAGCATGTAGCGCCCGGCGCGGCCGCCGCGCAGCCCGGCCACGATCAGGTCGTGCGCCTCGGCCAGCGCGGCGCGGTCCCACCGCGAGCGGTCCTGTTCCCGCAGCCGCAGCAGCCGGCCATCGGCGCCGGTGCGGGTGGCCCGGCGGGCGTCGGTGACCACGAGCAGGGCCAGCAGTCCCCGTACCTCAGGCTCGTCGGGCATGAGCTCGCGCAGCGCGCGGGCCAGGCGCAGCGCGCGGTCGGCCAGGTCGGCGCGCATGAGGGCGGGGCCGGACGGCGCCGTGTGCCCGGCGGTGAACAGCAGGTGGATCACGCCCAGCACGGCCGCCAGCCGGTCGGGCAGGTCCGCCGGGCGCGGGATCCGGTAGGGGATGCGGGCGATGCTGATCTTCTTCTTCGCCCGGGTGATCCGGGCGGCCATGGTCTGTTCCGACACCAGGAGCGCGCGGGCGACGTCCGGCGTCGGCAGCCCGCACACCAGCCGCAGTGTGAGCGCGAGCTGCGCCTCCTGGGCGAGCGCGGGGTGACAGCAGGTGAAGATGAGCCGCAGCCGCTCGTCGGGAACGGCGTCCTCCAGTTCCATCGCGTCCCTTTCGTCCGGCTCGGGCGCGGCGAGTTCACCGGTGGTCTCCTCGGGCTCCACCAGCAGCGGCAGCTTCGAGCGGAACGTCAGTTCGCGGCGGATCGCGTCCATCGCCCGGCGCTTGGCCGTGGTGGTGAGCCAGGCGGCGGGGTTGGCGGGGACGCCGTCGTGTTCCCAGGCCGACAGCGCCGTGGCGTACGCCTCCTGGACGCACTCCTCGGCCAGGTCCAGGTCCCGCGCGACGCGCACCGTCGCGGCGAGCACGAAGGCCCACTCGCGACGGTGCGCGTC
>NZ_JAHKRL010000263.1 GCF_019396405.1 Nonomuraea rhizosphaerae
CGATCGGGTCGCTCAGCCCAGGTCGGCGATGGCGGCCACCGGGCCGCCGCCGGACGGGCCCTGGTGCACGGCGGCGACCGACACGAACACCGCCGGGTCGCCGGTGACGGCCGCCGCCACCCCGCCCACGGTCGCCTTGATCTGCCGGTGCCAGTGCACGTCGGAGTCGTCGAGCATGATGTTGCGCCGCCCCCGCACCCGGCCGGACGGGTCGGCCTCGCACTTCATGAACACGTTCACGAGCCGGTCGCCGAGGTCGGACGGGTGCGGCCGGTCGGGCAGTTCCAGGCCGCTGGAGCGGATCGCCTCCCAGATGCCGTCCGCGTCCAGGGCGTCCTTCATGACGCTGTGGCCGATGCGGTAGCGCCCGCCGATCCCCCGCACGTTGCCCACCAGCACGATCTGCGCCCGGTCCAGCTCCACCCCGGAGGAGCAGGAGGCCACGGACGAGTACAGGGACAGGTCCTTGTGGATCTGCTCGGCGGCCGGCATGGCGATCTCGCCGAGAGCGACGGCGATGCCGAGGGCGGTGGTGGAGTTCGACAGGTCCATGGAGGGGCCGGTCTCCTCGATGGCGGTGTCCTGGCCGCGGCTCTTGGCGTCGGTGATGGTGGCCAGCGTGAGGAGGGGCGTCTTGGTCTGGACGTAGTGGACGTCGCGCGGGTCGTCGATCCCGGCGATCTTCATGGCCTCCCGTACGCCGGCCGCGACCTTCTCCACCATCGCCGGACGGCCGATGTCCTCGGGCAGGATGACCTCGCTCATCGCCACGCCGACCGAGACGCGCGGCTCGTCCGAGCGGGGCGCGCGGGCCGGGTCCACGGTGGCGAAGATCGTCGCGTGCGGGCTGAGCACGCCGTCGGTGCCGCCCGACCACACCAGCGGCACGGTCTCCGGCGCGGGATGTCCCTTGGCGGCCAGCACCTGGCGGAAGGCCGTGTCGGCCAGGATGCGGGTGTAGTCGTTCACGCCCCCGTTGCCCTCGGTCTTGCCGACCACGGCCAGCACCCGGTGTGCCTCGATCACCCCGTCGTCGATCAGCCGCGCGAGACCGGAAGCGTCGGTCACGCTCTCGATCGGCACCTTGCGTACTTCCACCGGATCCGGCATGTCCTGCCCCTTAGTCGTGGTTGTCTGCGGGACGGTACCCATCGGCGAGAGGGCTTTCACCGGCAATGTCTGCCGAATGTAGGGTCACCGGTGTGATTCGCGAAGCACGTGTCAACGGGATCCGGCTCGTCTACCGCGAGGAGGGCGACCCGGCCGCGCCCCCGATGGTGCTGCTGCACGGCCGCACCGCCAACCACAACGACTGGAACGGCGTCCTGCGCCACTTCACCGGCCGCTACCACGTGATCGCCCCGGACATGCGGGGTCACGGCGAGAGCGACTACCCCGGCTCCTACGCCTTCCCCGACATGGCGCGCGACATCGTGGCGCTCATGGACGAGCTGGGGTTCGAGCGGGTGACGCTGATCGGCCACTCGCTGGGCGGGCTCGTGGCCTACCACCTCGCCATGGCCTGCCCCGGGCGGGTCGAACGGCTGGTGCTGGAGGAGCCCGCCCCGCCGACCCCGCTGACGGGACGGCCGCCGATCGTGGAGACCGACGCCAAGGGGTTCGACTGGAGGATGGTGCACGAGAGCGAGCGGCAGTTCCTGGCGCCGGACCCGGCGTGGGCGGACGGGCTCGCCCGGATCACGGCGCCGACGCTGGTGCTGTTCGGGCGGACGAGCCACCTGGAGATGGGCGTGGTGGCGGAGCTGATCCCGGGGGCCGAGACGGCCACGCTGGAGGCCGGGCATCTCGTCCACGCGGACGCGAAGGAGCAGTTCACGCGGGTCGTCGACGACTTCCTCGCCGGTTCCCGGCCGGTCGGGACGGGTGATCCTGGGTAGGTCAGCCTGGTGCGTGTACAGGAGTCCCTGAGCAGGCTGCGCCTCATGGCCCCGTCGATCGGCCAGTGCGCGGTCGGGGCCGCGCTCGCCTGGCTGGTGGCCAAGGACGTCCTGCATCACGGCCGGCCGTTCTTCGCGCCGATCGCGGTGATCATCTGCATCGGCGTGGGGCTCGGGCGGCGGCTGCGCCGGATGGGCGAGATGGTCGTCGGGGTCAGCCTCGGCGTGGGCGTCAGCGACCTGCTGGTGTCGTGGATCGGGTCGGGCGCCTGGCAGATCACGTTCGTGGTCGCGCTGGCGATGACCGCGGCCGTGCTGCTGGACAACGGCCAGCTCATCGTGGCGCAGTCCGGGTCGTCGGGGGTGCTGGTGGCGACCCTGCTGCCGCCGTCCGGCACCGGCGGGCTGGACAGGATGGCCGACGCGGCGGTGGGCGGCGTCGTGGGGCTGGCCATGGTGGCGCTGCTGCCGGTCAACCCGGCCACGCTGGTGGCCAGGCACGCGGCCGGCATGTTCGACGCGCTGGTGGACGTGCTGCGGCGGATCGCGGACGCGCTCGACGAGGGGCCCGACGAGAGCGCCGATCGCGGGCCGACCGGCAGAGGGTCCGACGACAAGGGGCCTGCCGACAAGGGGCCGGCCGACGAGGCGCTGGAGGCGGCCAGGGCCACGCACGCGAGCGTCGAGGAGTTCAAGCAGGCGGTGGCGACCAGCAGGGAGATCGCCACCATCTCGCCGCTGCACCGCTCGCGCAGGTCCAGGCTCGACGGGTACGAGCGGGCGGCCGTGCCCCTCGACCACGCGTTCAGGAACCTCCGGGTGCTGGCCAGGCGGGTCGTCGCGGCGACCGGCAGGCCCGGCGTGCCGCCGCCCTGGCTGCCCGGCGCGCTGCGCGAGCTGGCCGACGCCGTGCCGACGCTGCGCGAGGACCTGGCGCGCGGCCGCGACCCCGAACGGGCCCGGCAGGCGATCCTGGCGGCGGCCCGGCGGCAGGAGGCGGAGCGGGGGGGGGTCTCGGCGGGCGTGAGGGTGGGGCAGTTCCCG
>NZ_JAHKRL010000264.1 GCF_019396405.1 Nonomuraea rhizosphaerae
CCGATCTCGGAGATCCGGCGGGCCTTCGTGGGAGGAGATCCACGATCCAGGGGTGATCGCCGATCTCTCGGCAGAGGTGGTCTGTCAGCAGACACGCTCTCAGCGAACGCGGCCCCTCAGGAGAAGCGGCCTCTCAGCAGAAGCGGTCTCCTACTGGAAGCGGTCTCCTAGTAGATGCGGTGCGAGCTGCCGCAGTACTTGAACTTGCCGCCCCAGCAGGTCCACGTGTAGACCTTCTTGATGCCCGACTTGCCCCAGGTCTCGTTGTGCTTGTTGTTCCACTCGCGGTAGAACTGGTGCCAGCTGCCGCCCGAGTAGTACTTGAACCACACGTACCCGTGCTTGGGCGACTTCTCGTACCCGTACCAGTGGGTGTAGACCTTGCCGCCCTGCTTGTACGTCTTGCCGTAGCTGTAGGCCTTGTGGTTGCTGGAGTAGTACTTGCCCCAGTTGCCGGACGACGACGCGGTGGCGGTGGCGGTCTGCGTGGCGGCCTGGGCCGGGGCGGTGGCCAGAGCCAGGCCGGCGGCGACGGATCCGGTGAGGGCTGCGGCTGCAAGGAACTTGCGCATTGGGTGACTTCCTCCGGTGAGTGGTGTTCCCGACACCCCTGACGTTAGGAAAGTTCACCGTCACGTTCTGCGCATGACTGCACAGTGCGCACTACTGCACACTCAGTTACGCTTCTGCTGCCCAGTGCCGAAGAGCGTGCTCATGAGCAGGATAGCTCCCCAGGGCCCCATCACCCACAGTGGCCACGGATAGATCACGTGTCCCGAGGTGATGCTGACGATGAGCCAGATCACCCAGTTGACCGAGCTGGCCGCGGCCCAGGCGCCCCAGGCGGCGCGCATGCCGTTGTGCATGCCGGCCTTGGTCGAGGGGGCGCTGCTGGTCAGCTTGGCGGGCTGTTTGTGCCGCAGGTCCACGTCCGGCAGGTCGGAGGTGAGCCGGGCCAGCTCGCCGTACGTCTTGCTCGCGTACAGCGCTTCGAGCCGCTCGTTGAACTCGTCCATGGTGATGCGGCCCTGCGCTGTGTGCTCACGCAGCACGGCGGCCACCTTGTCGCGGTCAGAGTCGGAGGCACGCATCTCGGGGCTCTGCGCCATACCCACCACTTCCCGGCCTGAGGGGCTTTGTCTACAACGTCTAACTATGGCTGCGCTAGGCGCGATTCGCCCCCATCGAGAGCGGTTAGCACCCAAGGACCATTATGTGTCACGGCGACGCTGTGCTCGAAGTGTGCGGACTGCTTCCCGTCGATCGTCACGACGGTCCAGTCGTCGGCCAGGACGCGCGTGCGCTCGGTCCCCAGGTTGACCATGGGCTCGATGGCCAGGCACATCCCCGCCTCCAGCACCGGCCCCTTGCCCGGACGGCCGTGGTTGGCGATCCACGGGTCCATGTGCATCTCGGTGCCGATCCCGTGGCCCCCGTACTCGGGCGGGATGCCGAAGCGCCCCTGGGACTTCACGTAGCGCTCGACCTCGTACCCGATGTCGGACAGGTGCCGGCCGGGCGTGAGCGCGGCGATGCCGTGCCACATCGCCTCCTCGGTGATCCGCATCAGTTCGGTGAGCTTGGGGTCCACCTCGCCGATCGGGACGGTGACGGCGGAGTCGCCGTGCCATCCGTCGAGGATCGCGCCGCAGTCGATCGAGAGGATGTCGCCCTCGCGCAGCGCGCGGGCGTTCGTCGGGATGCCGTGGACGACCTCGTCGTTGACGGAGGCGCAGATCGTGGCCGGAAAGCCCTGGTAGCCCTTGAACGACGGGACCGCGCCCTCGTCCCTGATCGCCTTCTCCGCGATCACGTCAAGGTCCAGCGGCGTCATCCCCGGCTCGACCGAGCGCCTCAGCAGGTCGAGCGTACGCCCGACCACCAGACCGGCCGCCCGCATCTTGTCGAGCTGCTCGGGCGTCTTGATCTGGATTCCATGCCTGTTCTTCTTGAACACGTGCGGCACCCCCCGGGGTTTTCAACGGGCGAAATGGGAGCCCAATTCCCTCACAATAGCGGCGAGGTGGCACGGAACCTCCGTGCCACCTCGCAGTCC
>NZ_JAHKRL010000029.1 GCF_019396405.1 Nonomuraea rhizosphaerae
CGGCGCTCGGCGTGGAGGGGGCCACGATCCACCTCCACGCGAGCGACGCCGACGGCGAGTGGACGATCACCCAGGAGCCTGCGGGCAGGATCGGCTGGGAGCGCGGCCACGCCAAGGGCGACGCCGCCGTCCAGGGGCCGGTGAGCGACCTGCTGCTCCTGCTGTACGGCAGGCGCTCACCCGACGCTGACACGCTGACCGTCTTCGGGGACCGCGCCTTCCTGAACCGCTGGCTGGCGGCGGCCTCGCTCTAGCTGGGATTGAGGCCCTGGACGCGCCGCCACTCGGCGGTCGGCGGCGTGTCCAGGGCATGGAAGGCCACGCACGTGCCCGGTCGGCGGGGAAGGCGCCTTCCCGGGCGGGGCGCGCGGCCTGGTCTCATTCGGCCGCCTGCCTCGGGTGGAAGATCCCGAACAGGTTGCCCGAGCCGTCGCGCAGGTAGGCGAAGTCGACCCCGGCGCCGTCGCCGATCATCTTGGTGACGACCTTGCCGCCGAGCGCCTCGGTCTCGGCGCACTTCTGCTCGACGTCGGCGACCTGTACGTGGAAGACGGCGTGGTCGGGGAACTCGCCCTTGGTGTTGAAGAGGCCGCCCGCCTGCTGCTCGCTGCCCGCGTAGCTGATGCCCCGGTAGTCCATCGGGCCTTCGGCCTTGGCGAACGTCCAGCCGAAGAGCTGACCGTAGAACCGCTCGGCCCCGTCAGGGTCGGCGGTCGCGACCTCGAACCAGGTAACCGTGTTGTCCATCATCGTCTCCCTTGTTTTCGAACAAGACAACGATGCATCGCTTGAACGACAACCCTATGTCGGTGTTTTCGAGTCATTGATCGAGCACCGTCCCGTGGACGATCATGTCGGGGACGTCCCGGGTGAAACCCTCCAGCGGACGGTCCGGGCACCGCTCGGCGGAGACGGCCGCCGCGGCGATCCGGTCCAGCCGGAAGACGCGCACGTCGTCGCGGAGCCGGCACCAGGCCACGAGGTACCAGAACCCGCCGCGCCCGCCCAGGAACACGCCCGGCTCCACGTCGCGGGAGGTCAGCATGCCCTTCTTGTCGGCGTAGTCGAGCCTGAGCACGCGGCGGCGCAGCAGCGCCTCCTCGATCGCCCGCGAGATGCCCTCGGCGCCCAGCGGCTGGATCTCCTCGCCCTCCTCGGGGACCGGGCTGAACGTCCGCACCCGCCGCGCCAGCTCCCTGGCCAGCTCGCCCTCCGGCCCCGGCATGGCCGCGACCACCTTGCGCAGCGCGCTGCGCGCCTGCCTGCCGAACGGCTGGTCGCCCGCCCGGCTCAGCGCCAGGGCGATGGCCACGGCCTCGGCGGGGGTGAAGTTGAGCGGCGGCAGCGACATCTTCTTGTCGAGCGCGTAGCCGCCCTTGCGCCCCGGCTGGGCGTAGATCGGCACCCCGGACGCCTGCAGCGCGGTGATGTCGCGCTCGATCGTCCGCACGCTGACCTCGAACCGTCCGGCCAGGTCACGGGCGGAACGGCAGCGCGGCGAGATGGCGCGCAGGTCTTCGACCAACGCGTAGAGCCGATCGGTACGGTTCACACCACGTGACGTTACGCCGCGCCACCGACAATTACGCGTCCGGCTCCCTACCAGACACACAACCTCAGTACAAGGAGGCGCGCCAGAGGGGGGCGAACCGGCCCGGAAACCCTCTCAGGCGAGCCGGGCCAGCAGGTCCTCCAACGGCCAGGTGTTCACGATCCGCTCCGCCCCGATCCCGCACCTCGCGGCCCGCTCGCACCCGTGCCGCTGCCAGTCGAGCTGCCCGGGGGCGTGCGCGTCGGAGTCGATCGAGAAGTCGCATCCCATCTCGTACGCCAGCCGCATCAGCCGCTTGGGCGGGTCCAGCCGGTCGGGCCGCGAGTTGATCTCCACCGCGACCCCGAACCGGCGGCACGCCTCGAAGACCAGCTCGGCGTCGAACTCCGACTCCGGCCGCCGCCCGCCCCGCTTCGTCCCCGCCTGCACGATGCGCCCGGTGCAGTGGCCGAGCACGTCCACGTGCGGGTTCGCGATGGCCGTGACCATCCTGCGGGTCATCTCGTACTGGTTCATCCTCAGCTTGGAGTGGACGCTGGCCACCACCACGTCGAGGCGCTCCAGCAGCTCCGGCTCCTGGTCGAGCGTCCCGTCGGTGTGGATGTCCACCTCGATGCCGGTCAGGATCCGGAACGGCGCCAGCCGCTCGTTGAGCCGCTCCACCTCCTCCAGCTGCCGCCGCAGCCGGGCGGGCGACAGACCGCCCGCGATGGTCAGCCGGGGCGAGTGGTCGGTCAGCGCCCAGTACTCGTGCCCGAGCGTCTTGGCCGCCTCGGCCATCTCCTCGATCGGCGAGCCGCCGTCGGACCAGTCGGAGTGGCTGTGCAGGTCGCCCTTGAGCGCCGCCCGCAGCGCGGCCGTCTCGTCGTCCAGGTCCACCTCGGCGGTCGCCCGCACCCTGCGCAGGTAGGTGGGCACCTGGCCGTCGAGCGCCTCGGTGACCGCCAGGGCCGTCACCTTGCCGACCCCCTGCAGCCCGGTCAGCCCGCCTGAGCGCGCCAGCCGTACCAGCTCGTCGCGCGGCAGCTCGCCGACGACGGCGGCCGCGTTGCGGAAGGCGCGCACCCGGTAGGTGGGCTCTCCCGCCCGTTCGAGATGGAAGGCGATCTCCCTGAGCGCTTCGACCGGTTCCATGCGTCCATTACTACCGCAGCCGGTTGCAACCGGTATCAGGTAGACGTTGAAGCGCTACGAACTGCACCTATAGGCTGTGCGGCCAATGAAAGCAGGATCCTGATGTCATTCTCGCCACCCCCGCCGCCTCCGATGCCCGCAGCCCCCAAGCGGCCGAAGGCGTCGAAGGTGGTCACCCTTTCCGTCCTCGGCGTCGTGTCCGTCCTCCTGGTGGGCTACTGCGCCGCCCAGGGCGACGACGAGGTGACCGCCGACTGCGTCGACATGGGCAACCAGCAGGCCGACGGCTCGTACGTGGTCGTCGACGACGACCTCTGCGACGACGACGACAACGGCACCTCCCACTACTACGGCGGCTCGCGCGGCGCCTACCACTGGTACTACGGCGGCACCCGCTTCGGCACGAACCGGATCAAGAGCGGCACCACCTACCGCCCCTCCGACGTGAACATCACCACCCGTCACGGCCGCGAGATCCAGCGCGGCGGCTTCGGCAGCAAGTGGAGCGGCGGGAGCTAGCGGCGATGCGGCGCGAACACGGGGCCCCCAGGGACGGCTGGGAGGCGACGATCGAGAGCCACGGCCTGGCCTACCACCAGGCCGCCCACCCGGAGGGGCTGGAGCGGCCGTACTGGGACGAGTCCGTGCACTACGTCTTCTCCCTGGCGGAGGTGGAGGCGCTGGAGGAGCAGGTCGAGGAGCTTCACGAGATGTGCCTGGGCGCCGTCGAGCACGTCGTGCGGAACGGGCGCTTCGCCGACTTCGCCGTCCCCGAGTGGGCCGCCGCCGACGTGGCGCGCTCGTGGGAACGGCGCGACCCCCACCTGTACGGCCGCTTCGACCTGCGCTACGACGGCACCGGCCCGGCGAGGCTGCTGGAGTACAACGCCGACACGCCCACCTCGCTGGTGGAGTCGTCGGTGGCGCAGTGGTTCTGGCTGAAGGACGTCCATCCCGCCGACGACCAGTGGAACTCCATCCACGAGCGGCTCATCGAGCGCTGGCGCGAGATCGCCCTGCCCGACGGGCCCGTCCACTTCGCCTGGACGAAGATGGACGAGACCGGCGAGGAGGCGATGACGCTCGCCTACCTCCAGGAGACCGCCGAGCAGGCCGGGCGGCGCACCGTCGCCGTCGCCATGGAGGACATCGGCTGGGACGCGCTCAACCGGCGTTTCGTGGACGTCGAGGAGGGCATGATCCGCTCGGCGTTCAAGCTCTACCCGTGGGAATGGATGCTGGCCGAGCCGTTCGGGCGGCACGCCGTCCGGTACGCGACCTGGATCGAGCCGCTGTGGAAGTGCCTGCTGTCGAACAAGGCGCTGCTCGCCGTCCTGTGGGAGCTGCACCCGGGGCACCCAAACCTGCTGCCCGCCTACCTCGACGGCCCCCGCGACCTGGACTCCTACATCGTCAAGCCGCTGCTGGGCAGGGAGGGCGCCTCGATGCGGGTCGTCACGCCTGAAGCCACCCAGGAGACTCCCGGCGCGTACGGCCAGGAGGGCTACGTCTTCCAGGGGTTCGACGCCCTGCCCGAGTTCGAGGGGCAGCGGCCGGTGCTCGGCGCCTGGGTCGTCGCCGACGAGGCCGCCGGGCTGGGCATCAGGGAGACCACCGGCCTGATCACCGACGACACTTCCTCCTTCGTCCCTCACCGAATCGAGCACCCATGACCACCCTGCTGGAAACCCTCCTCCGTGGTGCCGGCGCGATCGCCGCCTACGCCGCCGTCGGCGTGATCCTGCTGATCGTCGGCTTCTACGTGATCGACCTGGCCACCCCCGGCAAGCTGAGCGCGATCATCAGGAGCGAGCGCAACCCGAACGCCACCCTGCTGGCGACCTCCGCGCTGGCCGCCGTGGGGCTGATCGTGGCGGCCTCCATCTGGTCGTCGGGCGGCCGCCTCGCCGAGGGCCTGGCCGGGACCGCCGTCTTCGGGCTGGTCGGCATCGTGGTGCAGACCGTCGCCATGCTCGTGTTCGACAAGCTGGTCGGCATCTCCGTACGCGACCTCGTCAAGGAGCCGGAGCTGCAGCCGGGCGCCAGGCTGCTGGCGGTCACCCACGTCGCGATCGGGCTCATCACCGCCGTCGCGGTCATCTGAGACCACCTGGCACTCTAGGAGACGTGACAGACCGGACCCGGGAGGACACCACCCGCAGGCTGGAGCGCGCCATGGGCTCGCTCGGCACGGCGGCCATGGCGCGCATGGACGACCAGTTGCCGTGGTTCCGCGCGCTGAGCGCCGAGGACCGTTCCTGGGTGGGCCTGGTGGCGCAGGCCGGGATCGCCGCGTTCGTGGAGTGGTTCCAGCACGCGGGGGCCAACCGGCCCACGCCCAGCATCGAGTTCTTCGGCACCGCGCCGCGTGAGCTGAAGCGGTCGATCTCGCTGCAGCAGACCGTGGACATCGTCAGGGTCGTGGTCCAGGTCGTCGAGGCGCAGACCGACGAGCTGGCCGCGCCCGGCGGCGAGGACCAGCTGGAGCAGGCGATGCTGCGCTACACCCGCGACGTGGCGTTCGCCGCCGCCCACGTCTACGCCCGCGAGGCCGAGGCCAGGGGCTCCTGGGACGCCCGGCTGGAGGCGCTCATCGTGGACGCGCTGGTGCGCGGCGAGGTGGACGACGGGCTGCACTCCTGGGCGGCGGCGCTCGGCTGGACCTCCTCCCCCGTGGTCGTGATCGCGGGCCGCGCGCCCGGCGACGACCCGCGCGCGGTGATCGACGGGCTGCGCGAGAAGGGCCGCCGCATCGGCATGGACCTGCTGGCGGGCGTGCAGGCCGATCGGCTGATCGTGATCGTGGGCGGCGCCGGCAGCGTCGACGAGGCGGCCAAGCAGGTCGTGGCCCGCTTCGGCGAGGGCCCGATCGTCATCGGGCCCGAGGTGGGCGACCTGCACGCGGCCGCCCGGTCGGCCAGGGCGGCGCTGGCCGGGCTGAAGGCGGCCTCCGGCTGGCCCGACGCGCCCCGGCCCGTGCACGCCGAGGACCTGCTGGCCGAGCGGGCGCTCGACGGCGACGACGACGCCAGGGAGCAGCTCGTCGAGAACGTCTACCTGCCGCTGGCCGGCACGCCGCTGCTCGACACGCTGGCGACCTACCTGGAGCAGGGCACCTCGCTGGAGGCGACCGCCCGGTTGCTGTTCGTCCATCCCAACACCGTGCGCTACCGTCTGAAGAAGATCACCGAGCTGACCGGCTACCAGCCCACCGAGGGCAGGTCGGCCTTCACCTTGCAGGTGGGCCTGATCCTCGGCAGGCTCTCGGAGAGCGCCGTCACATGGCGAGCTCTAACGTAACTTCCACGAAACCCCCACTGTAGGATTCCTACAAAACTCCTTGGACAAAGTTCGTACGGATCCTTATCCGCGTGTCGAACTTCTACAGGGCAAGGTGGATTTCGTGCTTGTACTCGTCGCCCCAGGCCAAGGGGCCCAGACCCCAGGATTCCTGACACCCTGGCTCGAACTGCCCGGCCTCGCGGACCGCCTGACCGCGTGGTCGGAGGTCGTAGGCCTCGATCTGATCGCTTACGGGACCAAGGCCGACGCCGACGAGATCCGCGACACCGCGGTCGCCCAGCCCCTGCTGGTGGCCGCCGCGCTGGCCTCCGCCGAGGCCCTCGGCGCGACCCCCGACCTGCTGGCCGGTCACCTGCTGGCCGGTCACAGTGTCGGCGAGTTCGCCACGGCCGCGCTGGCCGGGGCGCTGACCCCCGAGCAGGCCCTGACGCTGGTGCGCGAACGCGCCCAGGCCATGGCCAAGGCCGCGGCGGTCACCGAGACCGGCATGACCGCCGTGCTCGGCGGCGACGAGGCCGAGGTGCTGGCCGCCATCGACCGGCACGGCCTGACGCCCGCCAACATCAACGGCGCCGGCCAGATCGTCGCGGGCGGCACGCTGGAGCAGCTGGCCGCCTTCCAGGAGGACCCGCCGGCCCGCGCCAGGCTGCGTCCGCTGTCCGTGGCGGGCGCCTTCCACACCTCGCACATGGCGCCGGCGGTCGAGCACCTGCGCGACGCCGCCCAGGGCGTCGTCCCCGCCGACCCGCGGGTCAAGCTCCTGTCCAACGCCGACGGCCAGGTCGTGACCGACGGCGCGCAGCTGATGCGGCGCCTGATCGACCAGGTGAGCAACCCCGTCAGATGGGACTCCTGCATGGCGACGATGGCCGAGCTGGAGGTCACCGGCATGATCGAGCTGCTGCCCGGCGGCACCCTGACCGGCCTGGCCAAGCGCGGGCTGCGGGGCATCCGGACCGTGGCGCTGAAGACCCCCGACGACCTCGACGCGGCCAGGGAGCTGATCAAGTGAGGATCCCCGACATCGCCCCCGGCGCCAAGGTGCTGTCGCTCGGCCACTACCAGCCTTCCAACGTCGTCACCAACGACGACCTGGCCAAGACCATGGAGACCAACGACGAGTGGATCCAGTCGAGGGTCGGCATCAAGGAGCGCAGGGTGGCGGGCGCCGCCGAGTCCGTCGAGGACATGGCGACGCAGGCCGGCGGCAAGGCGCTGGCCGCCAGCGGCCTGTCGGCCTCCGACATCGACCTGGTCATCGTGGCGACGTGCACGCTGGAGACGCAGATCCCCAACGCCGCCGCCGTCGTGGCGCACCGCCTCGGCATCCAGTCGCCCGGCGCGTTCGACGTCAACGCGGCCTGCGCGGGCTTCTGCTTCGCGCTGGGCGTGGCCAGCTCCGCGATCCGCGCCGGCTCGGCCAGGCACGTGCTGGTCATCGGTGCCGAGAAGCTGTCGCAGTGGATCGACTGGACCGACCGCTCCACCGCGGTGATCTTCGCCGACGGCGCGGGCGCCGCCGTGGTCGGCCCCTCCGACACCCCGGGCATCGGGCCGGTCGTGTGGGGCAGCTCGGGCGACAAGTCCGACGCGATCATCATCAACGACCGCCACGACTCCCTGCACCAGGAGGGCCAGACCGTCTTCCGCTGGGCCACCACCGCGCTGCACCCGGTGGCCAAGGAGGCGTGCGAGCGCGCCGGCGTGGACCCGTCGGAGCTGGCCGCGTTCATCCCCCACCAGGCGAACCTGCGCATCATCGAGTCGATCGCCCGCCGGATCGGCGCCGACCAGGCCGTGGTGGCACGTGACATCGTGACCGCCGGCAACACCTCCGCCGCCTCCATCCCGCTCGCGCTGTCGCGCATGCTGGAGCGCGGCGAGGTCCGCTCGGGTGAGCTGGCGCTCGTCCTGGGCTTCGGCGCCGGCCTGACCTACGCGGGCCAGGTCATCGAGATTCCGTAGGATCCGGTACGGCCCGCGCCGTACCCATCAGAGCTTGTGCGGCGTGAGCCGCACAGAACCCAGAAAACCCAAAGGAGAAATACCGACATGGCTGCCACCAACGAGCAGGACGTCCTCGCGGGCCTCGGCAAGATCATCAACGAGATCACCGGCATCCCGGCGAGCGAGGTCACCCCTGAGAAGAACTTCGTGGACGACCTCGACATCGACTCGCTGTCGATGGTCGAGATCGCCGTGGCCGCCCAGGACGAGTTCGGCGTCGAGATCCCCGACGACCAGCTCAAGAACCTGAAGACGGTCAAGGACGTCCTGAACTTCATCCAGAACTAGTCCCGCCCCTCCGCACGCCTCCGCGTACGCGTACGCGGAGAACGGACAAGCCGCAGATCCACTCCCTATCTGATCGACAAGGAGCGCGAAAACGTGAGTGCAAACCGGGTGCGTGTCGTGGTCACCGGGCTCGGCGCGACGACGCCCGTCGGTGGAGACGTCACCTCGACCTGGTCGGCGCTCCTCGCCGGTCAGTCGGGCGTGCGAACCCTGACCACGGACTGGATCGACGCTGTCCCCGTGAAGTTCGCGGGGACGGCCGCCGTGGACCCGACCGAGGTGCTGCCCCGGCCCGAGGCCCGCCGCCTCGACCGCAGCGAGCAGCTCGCCCTGGTCGCCTCCCGCGAGGCGTGGCAGGACGCGGGCGCTCCCGAGGTGGCGCCCGAGCGGCTCGGCGTCGTGGTCTCCTCCGGCATCGGCGGCATCTCCACCACGCTGTCGGCCTACGACACCTGGAAGGAGCGGGGCTGGAACCGGCTCTCGCCCTTCACCGTGCCGATGCTCATGCCCAACGGCCCGGCCGCCTGGATCGGCCTCGACCGGGGCGCCCAGGCCGGCGTGCACGCCACCGTCTCGGCCTGCGCCTCCGGCGCGGAGGCCATCGGCTACGCGATGGACATGATCAGGGCGGGCCGCGCCGACGTGGTGGTCGCGGGCGGCACCGAGGCGGCGATCCACGGCCTGAACATGGCCGCCTTCGCCGCCGCGCGCGCCATGTCCACCCGCAACGACGACCCGGCGGCCGCCTCGCGGCCGTGGGACCGCGAGCGCGACGGGTTCGTGCTCGGCGAGGGCGCCGGCATCCTCGTGCTGGAGTCCGAGGAGCACGCCAGGGCGCGCGGCGCGCGGATCTACGCCTACGCCGCGGGCGTCGGCTACTCCGCCGACGGCCACCACATCACCAACCCGGAGCCGGAGGGGCGCGGGATCATCATGGCGATGACCCAGGCGCTCACCGACGCCGACATCTCCGGCCTGGACGTCAAGCACGTCAACGCGCACGCCACCTCGACGCCCGCGGGCGACGTCATCGAGGTGAAGGCCGTGGCCAAGGCCATCGGCACGCACCCGCTGGTGACCTCGACCAAGTCCATGACCGGCCACCTGCTGGGCGGCGCGGGCGGCATCGAGTCCGTCTTCACGATCAAGGCGCTCCAGGAGCGCATCGTGCCGGCCACCATCAACCTGGACAACCCCGACGACGGCATCGAGGTGGACCTCGTGCACGGCGAGAACCGCCCGCTGCCCGCGGGGGACATCGCCGCGGTCAACAACTCCTTCGGGTTCGGCGGCCACAACGCCACCGTCGTGTTCAAGGGGGCTTGATGACCGTGCTGGACAACCGGGGCGCGGCACAGGACTCCGATCAGGAGCCCGCCGATCCTCGTGATCCGGCCGTCCGGCTGTCCGCGCTCCTCGACGAGGGCTCGGTGCGGCTGATCACCCCCGAGGACAAGAGCGGCGTGCTGGCCGCCATGGGCCGCGTCGAGGGAGTCCCCGTCGTCGCCTTCTGCAGTGACGCCCGTTTCCAGGGCGGCGCGATGGGCAGCGAAGGCTGCGAGCACATCGTGCACGCCTACGACGTGGCCGTCCGTGAACGGGTGCCGGTCATCGGGATCTGGCATTCCGGCGGTGCGCGACTCGCCGAAGGCGTCGAGTCGCTGCACGCCGTCGGCCGGGTCTTCGCCGCGATGACCAAGGCCTCGGGCGTCGTCCCGCAGATCTCCGTGGTCGTCGGCGCCGCCGCCGGCGGCGCGGCGTACGGGCCCGCGCTGACCGACCTGGTCATCCTGGCCGACTCCGGCCGCATCTTCGTCACCGGGCCCGACGTGGTCCGCAGCGTCACCGGCGAGGACGTCACCAGCGCCGCGCTGGGCGGCCCCGAGCCCCACAGCAAGCGCAGCGGCGTCGTGCACGTCATCACCAAGACCGAGACCGACGCCTTCGTCAAGGCGCGGCAACTGGCCACGCTGCTCGGCCACCAGGGCCGGGTGCGCACCGGCGAGATCGGCGAGGTCGACTTCTCCACACTGCTGCCCGAGTCGGCGCGGCGCGCCTACGACGTCAAGCCGCTGGTCAACGGCCTGCTCGACGAGCCGGGCATCGAGCTGCACCCCAAGTGGGCGCCCAACGTCGTCACGTCGCTCGGCCGCCTCGGCGGGCGGGCGGGCGGCGGGGGCGGC
>NZ_JAHKRL010000265.1 GCF_019396405.1 Nonomuraea rhizosphaerae
CCGGGGCGCCGGCGGCCCCGGCCGAGCGGGTGCCGATCGTGGACGAGACAGCCCCTTTCCCGCTCACCCCCGTGCAGCTGGCCTACTGGATCGGCCGCGCGGACGGCCAGGTCATCGGCGGCGTCGGCTGCCACGCCTACCTGGAGTTCGACGGGTTCGGCGTCGAACCGGCGAGGCTGGAGCGGGCCGTGCGCGCCCTGACCGAGCGGCACGGCATGCTGCGCGCGATCTTCCACGACGACGGCACGCAGCAGATCATGGACACCAGCCCGTGGCCGGGCCTGACCGTGCACGACCTGACGGAAGGCGGCCGGGGCGCCGCCGAGCGGCTGCGGGAGGAGCTGTCGCACCGCCGCTTCGCCGCCGCCCGCGGCGAGGTCTTCGACGTCCAGCTGTCGCTGTTGCCCGGCGGCCGCTCCCGGGTCCACTTCGAGGTGGACTTCCTGGTCGCTGACGTGCTCGGCCTGCAGATCCTGCTGAACGACCTGGCCCGCCTCTACCTCGACCCGGACCGTCCGCCCGCGCCGCTGGCCTGCTCGTTCCCCCAGTACCTCGCGGCGCGCGACGCGGAACGCTCGCAGGAGCACGCCAGGGACCGGGAGTACTGGCTCGGCCGCCTGCCCGAGCTGCCCGGCGCGCCGCAGCTGCCGCTCGCGCTCGACCCGAGCCAGGTGGAGCGCCCCCGATTCGTCCGGCGGGAGAGGTGGCTGCCCCTCGCCACGTGGCAGCGGATCCAGGAGCAGGCCCGCTCGCACGGGCTCACTCCGGCCATGGTGCTCGCCGCCGCCTACAGCGAGATCCTCGCCGCCTGGAGCGGCGAGTCCCGCTTCCTGATCAACGTGCCGCTGTTCGACCGCGACGACACCGTCCACCCTGACGTGGCCGGCATGGTGGCCGACTTCACCAACCTGATCCTGCTGGCCGCGGACCTGTCCGAGGCCGTGCCGTTCGCCGAGCGGGCCGCCGCCCTTCAGGCGCGCTTCCGCGCCGACGCCAAGCACGCCGGCTACTCCGGTGTCGAGGTGCTCCGCGATCTGGCCCGCGACGGCGAGCACACGGGAGCGCCGGTGGTCTTCGCCTGCAACCTGGGCACCGAGCTGATCGTCCCCGCCGTACGGGAGGCGCTCGGCGAGCCGGGCTGGATGATCACCCAGACGCCGCAGGTCTGGCTCGACCACCAGATCAACGAGTACGCGCACGGGCTGCACCTGGCCTGGGACGCGGTGGAGGAGCTGTTCGCGCCAGGTGTGCTGGACGCGATGTTCGACGCCCACGGCCTCCTGCTGGAGTGGCTGGCCGAGGGCGACTGGTCGGCCCCCGCCACCGTCGGGCTGCCGGTGGAGCAGCAGTTCGTCCGCGAGCAGGTCAACGACACGGCGGGCCCCATGCCCGCGGGCCTGCTGCACACCGGCTTCTTCTCCTGGGCCGCGCACCAGCCCGAGCGCGTTGCCCTGATCCGCGACGGAAGCGCCGTGACCTACGGGGAACTGGCCGATCTGGCGCTGGGGGTCGCGGGGCATTTGCGTGGGTCCGGGGTCAGGCCGGGTGACGCGGTCGGGGTGGTGCTGCCCAAGGGCGTGGACCAGGTCGTGGCGGTGCTGGGGGTGCTGGCCGCCGGCGGCGTGTACGTGCCGGTGGGCATCGATCAGCCGGCCGCGCGCCGGGAGTCGATGCTGGCCCGCGCGGGTGTGGTGACGGTGCTGACCGAGCTGCCCGAGGCGGGTGAGCGGCTGGCGGCACCGGTGGGAGTCTCGCCGGACATGTCGGCGTACGTGATCTTCACGTCGGGGTCCACAGGAGTGCCCAAGGGTGTGGAGGTGTCGCATCGGGCGGCGCTGAACACGGTGACGGACGTCAGCGAGCGGCTGGGCCTGGGATGTGGGGACCGGGTGCTGACGGTCTCGGCGCTGGACTTCGACCTGTCGGTGTTCGACGTGTTCGGCCTGCTGACGGCGGGCGGCGCGCTGGTCCTGATCGAGGAGGGGGAGCGGCGCGACGCCCAGCGGTGGGCGCAGCTGTGCGAGCGGTTCGGCGTGACGGTGTGGAACAGCGTGCCGACGCTCCTGGAGATGCTGCTGTCGGCCGTGGACCGGGTGCCGGGCGGGTTGCGGGTGGCGCTGGTGTCGGGCGACTGGGTGGGGGTGGATCTGCACGCGCGGCTGGCGGCGCAGAGCGGAGGCGGGTGCCGGTTGGTGGCGCTGGGCGGCGCGACGGAGGCGGCGATCTGGTCGAACTGGTGGGAGGTCGCGCACGTGCCGGCGCACTGGTCGTCGGTGCCGTACGGGTTCCCACTGCGCAACCAGCGTTTCCGGGTGGTGGACGACCGGGGCCGGGACTGTCCCGACTGGGTGGCGGGGGAGTTGTGGATCGGCGGAGAGGGGGTGGCGCTCGGTTATCGGGGAGATCCGGAGACCACGGCGGCCAAGTTCGTGGAGTACGCGGGGTTACGTTGGTATCGCACGGGAGACCTCGGCAGATATTGGCCCGACGGCACGCTGGAGTTCCTGGGCCGCGCCGACCACCAGGTGAAGATCCGCGGCCATCGGCTGGAGCTGGGCGAGGTCGAGGCGGCGCTTGAGAGCTGCCTGCTGGTGGATCGCGCGGTGGTCGTGGCGGTGGGTGAGCGCAAGCAGCGCCGCCTGGCCGCCTTCGTCACCCCGGCCCGGGCCGACGTGGAGCGGATCCGCTCCTTCCTGACCGATCGCCTGCCCGCGCACGCGATCCCCCCGTCGATCACCGCCATGGACGAGTTCCCGCTGACCTCCAACGGGAAGATCAACAGATCCGCCCTCGTCTCCCTCGCGGCGGACGTACCGGTGGGGCCGGCCGGTCAGGCGCCGGCCGGCGCGGCCGAGATCCTGCTCGCGGGCATCTGGGCCGAGCTGCTGGAGGTCCCCGCCGTGCACCGCGCGGACAACTTCTTCGCCCTCGGCGGTGACTCCCTGCTCGCCACCCGCATGATCGCGCGGCTGCGGTCGGCGGGGGTCGCCGACGCCAAGCTGACCCTGCTGTTCGACTCGCCGGTGCTGGCCAACTTCGCCGCGACCCTCACCCTGGACGAGGCGCTCGTGCCCGTCCCCGAGCTGAGCGCCGACCCCGAGCACCGCCATGACCCGTTCCCGCCGACCGAGGTGCAGCGCGCCTACTGGCTCGGCCGCGCCGAGCACTTCACGCTCGGCGGCGTCGGCTGCCACTTCTACACCGAGTTCGACGGCGACATCGACCTCGACCGGCTGCAGACCGCGTGGAACCTGCTGATCGAGCGGCACGAGATGCTGCGCGTGGTCTTCGACGCCGAAGGGTTCCAGCGCATCCTGCCCCAGGTGCCGCACTTCACGATCGGCCTGGCCGGCAGCGCGGAGGAGCTGCGCGAGCAGATGTCGCACCAGGTGTTCGACCCGGCCGTCTGGCCGCTGTTCGACGCGCGGGCCACGCGGCACGAGGGCCGCGTCCGGCTGGGCGTCAGCTTCGACAACATCATCATCGACGCGCTCAGCACGATGACCTTCTTCGCCGAGCTCGACCAGCTCTACCGCGACCCCGCCACCGTGCTCCCGCCCCTGGAGGTGTCGTTCCGCGACTACCTGCTCAACCTGAGCCCCGACCCCGTCGTCTTCGAGGCGGCCAAGGAGTACTGGGCCGGCCGCCTGCCCGAGCTGCCCCCCGCGCCGCGGCTGCCGCTGCGCGTCGACCCGGTCATGATCGACAAGCCTCGCTTCGTCCGCCGCGAGACCAGGGTGAAGGCCGACCGCTGGCGCCGCGTCTCCGACCTGGCCAGGAAGCACGACCTGACCGCCTCCACGGTGCTGGCGGCCGCCTTCGGCGAGATCCTGTCCGCCTGGAGCGCCCAGCCGGAGCTGACGCTGAACCTCACGCTGTTCGACCGGCGCGAGGTGCACCCCGACATCCACCGTGTCCTCGGCGACTTCACCTCGCTGATGCTCATCGGCTACCGGTCGGGATCGGACTGGCTGGAGGGCGCGCGCCGGCTGCAGGAGGAGGTGTGGCGCGGCCTGGAGCACGGCGAGGTCTCGGCCGTCTGGGTGATGCGCGAGCTGGCCAGACGGGCCGACTCGATCGAGATGACCATGCCCGTGGTGTTCACCAGCATGCTCGGCGTCGCCGACGGCACGCTCGGGCCCACCTTCGCCGAGCCGGTGTGGGGCGTGTCCCAGACGCCGCAGGTCTGGCTGGACTACCAGGTGGCCGAGGTCGACGGCGAGCTGCTCGTCCGCTGGGACGCGGTGGAGGAGCTGTTCGCGCCGGGTGTGCTGGACGCGATGTTCGACGCGCACGGGCGGCTGCTGGAGTGGCTGGCCGAGGGCGACTGGTCGGCCCCCGCCACCGTCGGGCTGCCGCTCGACCAGCTCCTCGTACGCGAGCGAGCCAACGACACCGCCGGACCCGTGCCGGACGGCACCCTGCACGAGGGGTTCTTCGCCCAGGCCGCCCGCGAGCCGCACCGGCCCGCCCTGATCTCCGATACCGGCACGCTGACGTACGGCGAACTGGCGGACCGGGCGTTGCGGGTCGCGGGGCATCTGCACGCTTCGGGGGTAGGGCCGGGTGACGCGGTCGGAGTGGTGTTGCCCAAGGGCGTGGACCAGGTGGTGGCGGTGCTGGGGGTGCTGGCCGCCGGCGGCGTGTACGTGCCGGTGGGCATCGATCAGCCGGCCGCGCGCCGGGAGTCGATGCTGGCCCGCGCGGGTGTGGCGACGGTGCTGACCGAACCGCCGGTCGGTGAGCCACTGGCGGCCCCGGCGGAGGTGTCGCCGGACATGTCGGCGTACGTGATCTTCACGTCGGGGTCCACGGGAGTGCCCAAGGGTGTGGAGGTCTCCCATCGGGCGGCGCTGAACACGGTGGCCGACGTGAACACCCGCCTGGCGGTCGGCCGCGACGATCGCGTGCTGGCGGTCTCCGCGCTCGACTTCGACCTGTCGGTCTACGACCTGTTCGGCCTGCTGTCGGCCGGCGGCGCGGTGGTGCTGATCGAGGAGGAGGAGCGGCGCGACGCCCAGCGCTGGGCGGAACTGTGCGAACGCCATGCGGTGACGATCTGGAACAGCGTGCCGACGCTCCTGGAGATGCTGCTGTCGGCCGTGGACCGGGTGCCGGGCCGCCTCCGGGCGGCGCTGGTGTCAGGCGACTGGGTCGGAGTGGATCTCCAGGCCCGGCTGACGACGCAGAGCGGTGGCCGCTGCCGGCTGGTGGCGCTCGGCGGCGCGACGGAGGCGGCGATCTGGTCGAACTGGTGGGAGGTCGCGCACGTGCCGGCGCACTGGTCGTCGGTGCCGTACGGCTTCCCGCTGCGCAACCAGCGTTTCCGGGTGGTCGACGACCGGGGCCGGGACTGCCCGGACTGGGTGGCGGGAGAGCTGTGGATCGGCGGAGAGGGAGTGGCGCTCGGCTACCGAGGTGACGCCGAGACCACGGCGGCCAAGTTCGTGCGGTACGCGGACCTGCGCTGGTACCGCACCGGAGACCTCGGCCGGTACTGGCCCGACGGCACGCTGGAGTTCCTGGGCCGCGCCGACCACCAGGTGAAGATCCGCGGCCATCGGCTGGAGCTGGGCGAGGTCGAGGCGGCACTGGAAGCCGCCCCGCAGGTCACCCGCGCGGTGGTCGTCGCGGTGGGCGAGCGCAAGCAGCGCCGCCTGGCCGCCTTCGTCACCCCGGCGCAGGCCGACGTGGAGCGGATCCGCTCCTTCCTGGCCGACCGCCTGCCCACCCACGCGATCCCCCCGTCGATCACTCCCCTCGACGAGTTCCCGCTGACCCCCAACGGAAAGATCGACAGATCCGCCCTCACCACGACGGAAGACCTTCCACCCGACGACGATCCGCCGCGGCCGGGACTGGAACGGCAGCTCGCCGAGATCTGGGCCGGACTCCTGGAGATCCCGGCACCGGGCCGCAGCCAGAGCTTCTTCACCCTGGGAGGCGACTCCCTGCTCGCCACCCGTTTCGCGGAGAGCGCCAGACGGCGGCTCGGCGTGGAGGTGACCCTGCGGCGATTCTTCGCCGCTCCCACCATCGCGGACTGCGCGCTGTCGATCAACGACAGCCACGACACGGAAGAGGGCGTGCTGTGACTCGGGGACCTGCCGTACGCGAACTGATCGCCGACATGGAGTCGGCCGGAATCAGACTGTGGGAGGAGGAAGGGCAGCTCAGGTTCCGCGCCCCCAAGGGCGCGCTGACCGAGGACCGGCGCACCGCCCTGCTCGACGCCAAACCGGAGATCATCGATCAGCTGCGCCGCGAGTCCGCGGCGCAGACCGCA
>NZ_JAHKRL010000266.1 GCF_019396405.1 Nonomuraea rhizosphaerae
GCCGACTCGGCGGCGAAGCCCTGCGGCGGGTCAAGTGCGATGATCCGGCGGCCCAGCGTACGCATGATCCGCCAGCCGCCCGCGTACGTGCCGAGCGAGATCGCCCCGGCGGAGGCCAGGATGACCCACTGCGGGATGCTGGCCGACGGGTTGATGTAGCCCCCGACGACGAGCGACAGGAAGATGACACCCATCGTCTTCTGCGCGTCCTGCAGCCCGTGCCCGAGCGCCATGGCCGCGGCCGAGACCGTCTGCGCGTACCGGAAGCCACGGTTGGTCTTACCGGGCTGGCTGTTGCGGAAGATCCAATAAATTGCGATCATGATCGCGGCGGCGAGCGAGAACCCGACCAGCGGCGAGATCACCATCGGGATGACCACCTTTTCCACCACGCCGTCCCAGTGCACGACACTGGCCGACGCGAGCGCCGAGCCGACCAGGCCGCCGATGAGCGCGTGGCTGGAGGAGGAGGGCAGGCCGAAGTACCAGGTGATCAGGTTCCAGCAGATGGCGCCGAAGAGCGCCGAAGCCACGATGACCAGGCCGTGCGAGCCTTTCGGGGCGTCGATGATGCCCTTGCCGACGGTCGCGGCGACCTGGGTGCCCAGGTGGGCGCCGATGAAGTTCATCGCGGCGGCCATGAACAACGCGGCCCTGGGGGTCAGGGCGCGGGTCGAGACCGAGGTCGCGATGGCGTTCGCAGCGTCGTGGAAGCCGTTGGTGTAGTCGAACGCCAACGCGATGACGACCACGCCGATGACGAGCGCGAGCGTGAGGTCCACCTAGAGCCTAGCTTTCCTTGACCGCGATGGTCTCGACGGTGTTGGCCACGTGCTCGAAGGCGTCGGCCGCCTCCTCGAGCGCGTCGACGACCTCCTTCATCTTCATGACCGTCAGCGCGTCGTACTCACCGCTGAACAGCTTGGCCAGCAGGCGGCGATAGACCTGGTCGCCCTGGTTCTCCAGGCGGTTGACCTCGATCCAGTACTCGTTGAGGTTCTTCATCGACCGCAGCCGCGGCATCGCCTCCGCGGTCAGCTCGGCGGCCCGCTCCAGCACCTCCACCTGGCGCACGACGTCCTTGGGGAGGTGGTCGATCTGGTAGAGGACGATGAGGTCGGAGGCCGCCTCCATGGCGTCCATCACGTCGTCGAGGTTCGAGGCGAGACGGTAGATGTCCTCGCGGTCGAACGGAGTGATGAAGCTCTCATTGAGCCGGTTCATGATCGCATGGGTGCGTTCGTCACCGGCGTGCTCGCAAGCGCGCATCTTCTCGGCCAGGGTTTCCCTGTCCGATCCGTCACTGATGATCTCCACCAGCAGGCGCGAGGCTGTGACCAGGTTGTTCGCGGAGTCGGCGAACAGGTCGTAGTAGCTGTCCTCACGTGGCGTGAGACGCAGGCGCACGTCGTTCTCCAGATGTGCGGGGATGGTCCGTGGAAGAGAGTACGGGTTACCAGGAGAAATACGAACTTCATGTCCCCTTCTCCTACTGGCTACCCGGCGTATGGTGCGCGACACCGTGGCTGTTGGTACTTTGGATGGCTTTTTGCCGCGCGGGCGAGCGGGGTTTGGACTCCAGCCACCTAAAGTCCATCTTGAGGGATATTTCCGGACATCCGCTAGTGCGGGCGCGGCCGTCGGCCGCCACGAATCCGTGCCGCCAGGACACCCGCCCGCCTCCGTGACGGCAACAAACCTGCCCACCGCATCACCCCGCGCCCACACACCCCCGAAGCCGCAGCCCCTCTAACCACCGGCTTTCGCCGACATCCCCTCCCCCACCTCACTCCTCAGATCTTGGTCCGATGAAAGTTCCTGAACGACCGGGACGGCGTCGGCCCCCGCTGCCCCTGATACCGCGACCCGTACTTCGAGGACCCGTACGGATACTCAGCCGGCGAACTCAACCGGAACACACACAACTGCCCGATCTTCATCCCCGGCCAGAGCTTGATCGGCAACGTCGCCACGTTCGACAGCTCCAACGTCACATGCCCGTTGAACCCCGGATCGATGAACCCCGCCGTCGAATGCGTCAACAACCCGAGCCGCCCCAGCGAGCTCTTCCCCTCCAACCGCGACGCCAGATCATCAGGCAAGCTGATCAGCTCGTACGTCGAGCCCAGCACGAACTCCCCCGGATGCAGGATGAACGGCTCATCCCCGTCAGGCTCCACCATCCGCGTCAGATCCGGCTGCTCCACGGACGGATCGATGTGCGGATACCGATGGTTCTCGAACACCCGGAAGAACCGATCAAGCCGTACGTCGATGCTGGACGGTTGCAGCATGTCCCGATCGAACGGGTCGAGCGCGAGCCGCCCCAAGTCGATCTCGGCCAGGATGTCGCGGTCAGATAGCAGCACGCAGAGCAACCTATCGCCTGCGGAGGTCCTGTGCCGGGGTCGTCGTTGGGGTCGTCGCCGGACGGAAACTTGGGGGCCGTGGCTTGCTGATGTGGTCGAAGTTTCCGCTACAGTGGTGGTCGCGGCGTTGAGCCGATGCGGGTGTAGTTCAATGGCAGAACATCAGCTTCCCAAGCTGACAGCGCGGGTTCGATTCCCGTCACCCGCTCCAACTGCGAAGGCCTAGGTCAGGGCAGATATGGTCAAGGCTCTGAACCATTTGGCTCCGATTCGGAGCGGCCTTTCTCAGGCGACTTTCCAGGTTCGGTCGCCAAGCGTAGCTATGAGATCCAAGTGACCCCCGAGGGCAGCGATGTACTCTCGTACGATGTCGATGCCGGACACTTCGCCATGCTCGATCTTGGAGATGCGAGCTTGGCTGACTCCCAAGGTGTGGGCGAGTTCAGCCTGGGTGACACCGGCGGCCTGACGAATCTCGGCGAGCTGGAATCCGCGGACGTACGCTTCGCGGCGTTCACGCGCGACGGCTTCTCCAGCAGCGCGTTCCGTCTCGTCTCGCGGGTCGAGCGCTGCCGCCTTGGCCTTGACATCTGACCACTTGCTGTACCTAGTGCTCATCGCTCCTCCTGCTCTTCTTCTTTGAGCGTGATCAGGTGCTGGGCAAATCGTTCATCAGCCAGTGGTATCGCTTCCCGATACCAGCGGTTCCAGTTGCCGGCTTTGTCGCCGGCTACCAGAAAGATCGCTTCCCTTGCTGGATCAAAGCAGAACAGCATTCGGATTTCACTTGTCCCCGATGAGGGCGGACGGAGTTCCTTCATATTGTGGTGCTGGCTGCCCTGTACCCGATCAACCAAGGGACGGCGCGCTGTCGGGCCTTCCTCCACGAGCTGATCGATCGCGTCCTTGATCAGGTCTCCAGTCTCCGGATCGTTTGCGCATATGGCCAGGTACCACGCCTCGACCTCCGGATGAAGACTGACCTCCCAGCTCATGCAATGATTATAACCATCTAGTCATATTCTCCGTGTCCGCATTCTCGCTTCCCCCGTCGCGGCGGGTCGACCGTCTACCGGATGATCAGGCGGTCGGCGTGTGCGCGTCGTGGGTGAAACACCAGGTCGTGGGCTGATCGCCGGGCCATTAGATCCAGATCCGCCCTTCGGGCGTGCTCGCGTGGATGAGAATCGGGGGTGTGCTGCCCGCTGACGTCGCTCCGCTATGGCTCGTGGAGACCGTCCATTAGATTGACGCTGGAGCCCTCAC
>NZ_JAHKRL010000003.1 GCF_019396405.1 Nonomuraea rhizosphaerae
CGATCTCGCGTACGCGAACCCGCTCAGCCACAAACAGAGTCTGAGGCGATCACACCGACCGAGGTGGGACCTTGATCGGCGTGTCCCTACGAAACGGGGCAAACCCAAGATGATGCGGCACTAGTGCGTTGGTGGTGCCAGTAAAAGTGCTGGCACCCCAAGTTATTGGAGGCAGACGGCAGGCTGAATTCTTCGGGTTGGGGGCGGCTTCTGCCGTGGTAATGCATATGGAGAGGATGCTGCCCCTGGGGCAGGATGCCTGCTCCAGGGGCACGGGGGCTTCTTTTAAGCCTTACTCCACTTGATCCACGCGAACGGTGTTGCCTTGAAGATCCGTCGCCCACCGGTGGCCATCCTCATCGGAGAAGTGCAACTCGGCCTTAGCGCTATGCAGGGCCCGCTCGACTCTGTCCATCCATATGAAGGTGGCCTCGCGGCCGGGAGGAAGATGCCCTAGCTCATACGTTTTCAGCAGTTCAGTAGCCCCTGAGGGGTAAATGTAGTCAGGCCGCTCTAGCTTCTCTGTATGGAAGCTTAGGTTCCGGATACCCATGTCGCTCCCGTTCCTGGCTGTGATGACTGCGGCCTGCCACACATTGCGTGCGCCAGGGTGGCTCCGTTCCTCAGTGATAAGGCTCCCCATAGCAGCGAACGCTACGAGCCCGTAGGGGCTGGCCGAATCGTATTCCAGTTCGTTGCTGGAGATACGTACTCGTCTGACTTGAACCTGTCTCTGCTGGCGCGCCTCCTGCTCGACCCGTTCGCGTTCCGCTTCACGGACACGGCGTTCATGCTCCAGTTGCTGAATTTGCAAGCCGAGTGCTTTGCCTTGCTGGCGCACAGTCATGACGATCAAGATTAGGGTGGCGACGGTGCCGATTGCGACGATCGCATCGCTCACCGCGGACACGATGTCGGTCCAATTGACGTCGGAGGCCGACGCCGTAGATATGGGCGATGGAGTCGGAGTCACCACAGACAGCTTCGGACTTCCCGTCACGGACGGGGTCGGAGTCACCAGTACATAATCCCAGATCGATCACACTGCTAGTCTCGCTCGCATCGTGGCATACCGTCGGCCGAACCCCGTCCATTGCGCCGGATCCAACACCAGCGCCGATGCAGACCATCCCGGCGAAGGCAGCGTGACATCTGCAACCGCGATCGGGCGAAAGTAGTCTTGCAACTCGACCTAAGCCGAGCCCATGTTTGCCCGCCGTGCCGTGTAATCGCCGCCACATCGTAAATACTGTGCGTAGAAAAATCTGAACCAGATAGGCCCGCATCCTCTCGGAGTCCAGATCCTTCACTCGCGTTTAAGTCTGTCGCCTTATCCGCCGTGTTCGCCTGATCTGCGGCTATTAGGTGCCAGGCGTTCGCCGGGTGAGTGGGATGTTGTGCTTGCGCATCCATGCCTTAAGGGCGGTTTCGAGGATGTCCTGCGGGCCGGTGGCCGTGTCCAGACAGGCGACGGTGAGCCGGTTGTCTGTTTGCCGGGTGATACGGGGGCCGACGTTCACGTCATCGACCTCTTCTTTCGCCCGGCGGGTGCGACTTTTCACGGTGCGCTCGCGCTTGGGGCGGCTGCCGTCCGGGCTGCGGGGCGGCTCGGCGTCGGCGGGAATGCCGAGGAAGTCCAGGTATTCGGCGAGGGCGGCTTCAACGATGCCGGACACGCCGAGGCCGGTGATCTCGTTGGCGTGGCTGAGGCGTTCGTTGAGGTGGTAGCTGAGGCGGGTGCTGAGGGTGGGCTTGTCCTGGCGGGCCTTGGTGCGGGGGCGGGTTGCCGCTTGCTGTTCCGCTTGCTTGACCAGTGCCTTGCGGGTGGCGGCGGCTGTGGTTGAGCGGGGCATGGGCGGCGGTGTCTCCTTGGCGCGGTGGGGCGTGATGTTGCCCCTTACCTTCCCGTGCTTCGGTTTGTTCTGCAAGTGACAGTGCTTGCGTGTCGGGAGTGACGGGGCGACGAACGGGCGGATTGCCCTTCATGACGTGGGCCTGAAAGCATGCGCGAGCATCCCTGAGAGCCAGCGTGAGCGTCGCGGATCATGAGTTGCGGGGATCGGAGCGCTACGCGTCTCGGGTCCGCCAGCGTGCGTTTCAGCACGCCCCAAAGGTTGTTGCGAAAACAGAATGAGCATGCAAGAATGGCGCAAGATCAAAACACGAGCGAACGCGAGCACAACCCAGCTCACGCAAGCAAAACAGCACACACCAACCAACCCACGAAAGGCACCACGTGACCACCGCCTCCGACAAGACCCTCGACCGCATCCGCGGTTACCTCGCCATCGCCGAACACCCCAACACCGGCACCGAAGAAGCCGAAACCTTCCGCGAGCGCGCCTACGCCCTCATGGCCAAGTACGGCATCGAACGCGCCCACCTCGCCGCCGCCGGGCAGATAACCGACGAACTCGCCAGCTGGGGCCTCGTCGTCAACGGCACCCACCAGGCCGAGCAGATCCAACTCCTCGCCGCCGTCGTCAACGCCAGAACCTGCCGCGTCCTGTCGTGGCGCGTCGACGGCCAGACGTTCCTCATGGTGTCCGGCTACCAGAGCGACCTCGACGCCGTACAGATGCTGTACGCCTCCCTGGCGCTGCAGATGGCCAAGGAAGTCAAGACCGTCACCCGCACCGGTCGCAAGAGCATCGCCACCATCCGCAAGAGCTTCATGCTCGGGTTCGCCAGCCGCGTCGGCGAGAAGCTGCGCGAGGCCAACAAGACCGCCGCCGCCGAGGCCCCCACTGCCAGCACGGGCCGCTCCACCGAACTCGTCCTGCGCGACCGGCGGGCCGCGGTTGACGACTACTTCAACCGGCAGACCCCCAACACCCGCGCCTCCAAAGGCCCGAAGATCGGCGACTCGCACGCCTTCCTCGCCGGCCGCGACGCGGGCGACCGCTCCGACATCGGCGGCAGCGCTCGTCTCGGGCGCAGCGGCCAGCGCGCCATCAACGCCTAACCCCCAGGGTGGACGCCACCCAGCGCCCGCCCTCAACCAACCCCTGAAGGAGAACCGTGGAGAACACGGAAACGACCTGCACCGCGTGCAGGACCCCCATCCGAAACCAGGCGACGGACGGCCGCCCCGACGTGTGGGAGCACACCACCGTCACGAAACCTCACTGCCACCTGCCCTTGGCTCCGCACGAGGTGGAGGAGGGCCTGCCCCGCGAGACCCGCAGGATCCGGGTCAGGGTGCAGGAGATCGTCACCTACGACTGGGAGACGGACTTCGAGGTCCACGTCGGCGTGACGCCGGACGAGCTGCCGTCCTACATCGCCGCCCACGAAGACCGGTGGATCGACGACATGGACGACAACTTCCACGAGTCCCACGACCGGCAGGTCCTCGACAACCACACGTTCTTCATCGACGACGCCGGGTACCTCGCCAGCCTCGCCAGCGGCATCAACACGCACCCCAAGTTCATCATGCAGTGGCTGACCCTCACGTGTCCGGTGTGCGGCGTCCAGCCCGGCGCAGATGACACCCAGCACCAGAACGTCGGCTGGTTCGTCGGCATCGCCTGCGACGGCATGCGCGTCGTTGACCCGGACTGGCTCGGCATGGAAGACGTCGCCTGGAAGAACTGGGCCAAGAGCGAACCCGTTAACGCAAGCAGAAAGGCTAGCACCTGATGGCCCGGATCGTCGTAAAGATCGAACCCGTCACCGTCAACGGCCAGGCCCGGCATCAGGCCGTCTGCTACACCCCCAGCTGCACGCTCGGCGTCGACGGCGGCCCGTGGGCCAGCCACGCCAGCGTGGTCAAGGCCGCTGCGGAGGAGACGGCCCGCCACCACCGGCAGGACCACCGCACCCCCGATCGGCGGCCGATCTCCACCAGCTCGGCAGCGAAGCGGGTCCCGCCGGACAGCCAGCAGTCCGACTGACAACCCACGGCGGCCCGGTCACGCGCCGGGCCGCCCCTCACTCTCTTGACCTGTTCACCGAGATACGACAACCGAAGGGACACCCCTTGAAGTACGTCATGTTGGACACGGAGACGACCCACCTCGACCCCGCGCTCGGCTCCCTGTGGGAGATCGCGCTGATCTGCCGCGACACCGACTTCCCTGACGGCGGCGACGCGGAGTTCTGGTGGCAGGTGAAGCCCGACCTGACCACCGCCGACCCCGCGTCGCTGCAGGTCGGCAAGTACTACGAGCGGAGCCTTGCCGCTCACATGAATGTCGGGTTCGGCGTGCAGTTGCTGTGCGGGACGGAAGACGGTGACACCCCCGAGGGGACCGTCATGCACACGATGACGGCGGGCGAGATCGCGCTCCAGCTCGCCCGGCACCTCGACGGCGCGACGATCATCGCCAACAACCCGCGCCACGACCGGGATTTCCTGCGCGCGTTCATGCACGCCAATGGGCAGGCGTTTACGGCGTCGCACCGCATGGAGGACATCCGGGCCCTGTTGACCGGCTACGTGTACGGCCGCCTGGCCGCCCACGGCGGCAAGGTGGACAAGGCATTCACAGGCGAGGCCGCAGAGCACGTCCGCGACTGGCTCGAAACCAGCACCGACGTGCTGCCCTGGGAGATCGTCGGCGTCACGCAGACCTGGGCGACCAAGCACACCGCGCTCGGCGACGCCCGCTGCGTACGCGATGTGCACGACGCCATCACCGGGTCGATCAAGCGATGACCAGCCCGCGACCGACAGACCCGTACGTGGCCGCAGGCGAGGTCCTGCGCGCCTACCAGCAGAAATCCGGAGTGCTCGCGGCATGGCGGCACCTGGTCAGCCTGGTCGGACGCCCGGCCGCTGTGGGGACGCTGCTGCTGCGCTGCGACAACGAGGCCGTCGCTTCCAGCGACAAGCTGACCTGCAAAATCCTGTCGGCTGCCGTCGCTGAGGCCGCGGCGGATGCCGGACTCTTTGTAGGTAATGGATAGCGAGCCACGGCACGGCTGCATCATCCGCTACGGGATCGCCCTGGAAGCCGACCCGGTCCGGATGGTGTTGTAGAACGGCGTGTAGAGGCACCGGAGCAAGGACATGCTTGCCCGGAGGTGAGCGAGTCGTAAGAGGCTCTGAAACAAATCCGATCTTGGCGATAAAGGAGAGGAACGCAGCCAGAAGATGTAAGGTTACTCCGGTGGGAGATAGTAAAAAAGAAAATGTAAGTGATCCTCGGGCCAAACGATGGCAGCGTCTTCTTGAGACAGACGCTCCTCGACAGCTGCAAAGTATCGAGATCTCAGACTCGAACATATTTGCCGATCAAATTATTGTTTTCTCTAGAGTTACGGCGATCATAGGGCGCCACGGAACAGGTAAGAGCCTATTACTCCGCACCATTGAGGCACTCTTCGGGTATTCCACGCCTCCTTATGCGCCACCCTTTGTTGGCGAAAGCATGAAGTATCATAATGAGAAGTTTTCGCGCCCGTCAGGCAACTTTCGAGTCACGGTCAAATGCCCCGACGGGTTAATCGTCAGGGATATCGAACTACAGGCTAGCCCCAAGGAACGCGCAATAGAGTGGGCGCCCATATTTGGCGCTTGCTACGCAACGCCAATAGCCGCCTTCTCTGATATTGGCTACATGTTCGATAATTCTGATCCGGCAAATGCAGTACGAGAGCGAGATGCTTCAAGGGCAGAACTGGATGCGATCAGGAACATAACCGGACGCTCATACGACAAGCTCACCTATCGCACTGTGCTAACGGACGAAATGGACGGTATAAAATATTACAGCCTTTTTGTGATCGGTGTCGAAGATGGCAGAAGGGTGGACAGTTGGACCTTGAGTCAGGGAGAGCTTTGGGTTCACCACATTCTTGGCGACTTCCTTTCTCGCGAGCTTGCCAATGAGAGACTTGCACTTATTGACGAGCCTGAGACATTCTTGGCCAATAGCGCACAGCGGCCTTTTGTCGATCAAGCGGCACGGGAGATCCTTAAAAAGGACTCGCAGTTAATCGTGGGCACGCACTCTTTTGATATGCTGAACAGATTTCCGCTTCACAACATACGGCTATGTCTGCGCATAGACGGAAAAATTCATGTTGTTCAACCCGCTACATTTGCCACGATCAGGGACGCAGTGGGTGTCGATGGACCTGTGCGAGGATTGATTCTCGTAGAAGACGCTTTCGCTGCGAAGGTGCTGAAATCTCTGTTTGCGATTTACGATGTCGCGCTGTATCGAGACGCGGAGGTTGTACGCTGCGATGGCGAGTCGGGCGTCAGGTCCGGAGTTCAGAGTCTGCGGTATGCGCGGCGAGTCAAATTTGTGGGTGTGCTGGATGGAGATCAGAGGGATGCATCAACGCTGTCGAAGGTAATGTCGGAAAATATTCTATATCTGCCGGGGGCATCAACACCCGAGCAGGAGCTATTGAATGGCGCTATACGCCACGCGAGCTTCTTGTCTGATCTTTCGGGTAGGTCGTCTAGTGAAATCATGGCAGGCGTAGACGCCTGCGCCTCGCTAGATCACCAGTATCAAATTGGCCGATTCGCGCGCCATATGGGCCTTTCGGAAGATACCATTACTTCTTACCTAGTTCGAGCCTGGCTGCAAAACGCGGAGATCGAAATGCAAGCGCGGAATCTTGTGGTGCAGCTCCGCTCTTGCATCACACCTGCGTAAAGTCATTTCGTCGACAGCGATTTTGGCGTACAGCTGCTTGGTGTCATTCCCTCGCCAGTGGCGCTTGGTTGTACCGGTCGGACGCACCAGAGCAAGCCTCATTTGCCTACACCTGTGTCTCCACGAAGTTCTGGATGCGTTGGTTGTCCCATCGGCAGTCGGCGGTTGCTCGGATGCCGCTTAGCTAATCGGCGAGGAGGTGGCCACAGTGGTCAACTTTGAGTCCCTTCCGGCAGCGAGTCTTGGGGCAGATTCTCAGCCCCTCTTTCGCTCCCCTTTCCTAGTCGCAGTACCGCCGCGCTGAGCTGATGGAAGAACCAGGTACGGGCAGCGAATTGTAGAAGCGAACGGCGTTCTCACCTGGAAGGACGTACTGTAGCCCAGTAAGGAGGGCTGTATTGCTTGCAACGGACCACACAGCTCGTCTCCCCTCGCTCTCTTGGACTTCGGAAGGACGGCGATGCCCGGGACCGCGAACCCTCTGTGCATCGGCCCTCGTTGTGGCCGGGAGCCCCGCCAAGCTGTGGCGGGGCGGCTCATCTGCGAGACCTGCACGACCAGGTTGCGGCGCGATCTGCAGGTCACGCCGCTGCTCATGCGGTGGCTCAATGAGCATGTGACGCCTGGCCAGGGCGGCGGCGATCGGGTGTCCGGCTCGCAGGAGGCCGGCACTCCGGCGCGGCTCGATGTGCTGTCGATGCTGCAGGAGGGGGCGACGCCGATCCACGGCGACGACGACGAGCAGATCGGGCCGCCGTCCATCCCGTCCACCCTGAGGAACTGGGCGTGGCTGATCGCCGAGCACCGGGGCCTGATCTACCCGCAGGCGGCCAGCGTCGCCGAGCTGTCGGCGTGGCTGCTGCGTCACCTGGATTGGGTGACTGGCCAGCCCTGGGTGGACGACATGATCGGCGAGGTGGGGGCGTTGCGTCGGTGGGCGCATGGGCTCGCGCCGTGGGCCGTGCATGTGCAGGAGCTTGTCGGGCCGTGCCGGTCGTGCGGCAAGCGCGCTCTGGTCCGGGTCGCGGGGGAGCGGTACATCGAGTGCGACGCCCGCGAGCAGGTCGGCGGGTGCGGCGCGCTGTGGACCGAGGAGGAGTACGAGGAGCACGTAGCCGAGCTGGTGGGGAGACGCCGCCAATCCCGCAAGGTTGGCGCGAAAACGAAACGAGGTGTGGCAGGATGATGTTCATGACGAACCCGAACCCTGGGCGGCTCCCTCCGGCAGATCAGAGAGCCGCTGCGGAGAAGGCCCTCCTGGAGGCGGCCCGCGAGTACTACAAGGTGATCGGCGAGGCGACCGAGAAGTTCAACGAGGCCCTTGCCGCCGCAGCGGGCCCGCCCGAAGGTGTGCCCGCCAGTGACAAGAAAAGCCTGGTGACGCGCCGCCGCATGGTGGACATCACGAAGGAGGCCGACCCTAACAGGGAGGGGTTCACGCTCTACACGATCCTGAAGGTCGTGTCGGCGCTCACGGACGAGTAGAGCCCCCGTCGACCACCGCATAGAAAGCTCCGGCCCAGGGCCGG
>NZ_JAHKRL010000030.1 GCF_019396405.1 Nonomuraea rhizosphaerae
GCGCGACGGTGCGCCGGCGAGGCGACGTGTGTGACGTTTTCCTGACGCCCACCTGCATTTCCGCAAAAGGCGCGAAAAGCCGGGTAATTCGCGGGAAATCGACGCGTGCCAAGTGCTGCTCACGCCGCATTTCCCGTACCCGGGACGCCGTGGGGCGGCCGTCCGGAACGCGAGGATCCGGCCCGTACGAAACCGTCGGCCCGGTGCGTGGCCCGGCCGCCCGGCAGGCGGCCCGCGGGCCCCGCACGCGGCACGGCGACCCCGTACGGGATCAGGTCCCGGGGAAGGCCTGCACCCCCCGTAACAGCCGCACCGCGGCCTCCAGCCCGGTCGCGGCCTCCAGGGCGCGGCCGGCGGCGGTGGCGAAGCGGCTCAGCAGGTGCTCGTCCGGCTCCCCGAACCGCCGCCCAGCCACCCACACGAACCCGTGGTCGCAGGTGGCCAGCGGCAGCGGCATGGCCAGGAAGCCCGGCTCGCCGAGCACCAGGTCCGGCGCGATCAGCAGCGGGCCCGGAGCGGCGGACAGCGCCTTGAGCACCCCGGACTCCTCCAGCCACGGGCGCACCCGCAGCGGATCGCCCGGGGGCGCATGGACATTGACGGTGTGCGCCACCTCCCGCAACACGTCCACCCGTACGAATCCCGCGTAGGCAGTTCCGGCGACCGCGGCGGCGGTCCGGCTCAGCCTGTCGATCAGTCCCGCGGGGTCAAGGCAGGTGAACGAGGCGATGAGTTCACGCATGGCGAAATCGACACGGTTGTAAGGCATCGCGGTATCCCTCGGCTGAGGGGAGATCGAGACAGCGCGCACGATCACGCTCATCTCAGGGGCGGTGACCCTGAGTCTCGCCGCCGTCGTGCCGCTTGACCACCCCTCAACAGGAAATGGGAATTTCCGGTCAGCTTCCCCGCAGGCGCAGCCACGTGACCTCGTCCACCCGGGAGCCGTCCGCCTTGGGCAGCATCTCGCGCTGGATCGACTCGCGGGAGAACCCGGCCCGTTGCAGGACCCGCTGCGAGGGGAGGTTGCCCACCTCGGTCCCGGCCACGATCCGGTGCAGCGGCGTGGCGGCGAACGCCCAGTCCGTCAGCAGCCGCACGGCCCGCGACATCAGCCCCCTGCCGCGGAACTCCGGCAGCAGCGAGTAGCCGATCATGGCCTGCCCGAGCACCGGCACCACCTGCGTGAGCTGCAGGTGCCCGGCGAACGCCCCGGTGGCCGCGTCCCTGATCGCCAGCTCGACGCGCTGCCCGGACAGCCACCACCAGCCGGTCAGGCGGCAGCGCCGCTCGTCCTCCTCGTAGGTGCTGGCCGGTCCGATCCCGTACGCCTGCACCGTCGGCTCCAGCATCATCCGGTGGTAGTCGCCGAGGTCGTCCAGCCCGATCGGGGTCAGCCGCACCACGCCGTCGCCCAGTTCCCCGCCGTCGAAGAACGGCAGGTAGGGCTCGGCCGCCTCGCCGGAGTCGCGCGGGAGCCTGGCGAAGGTGACGAAGTCGGCCCGCCGCCCGTCGGGCAGCGTCCTGGCCTCGCGCCTGCGCCCCTCCTCCCTGAATCCGGCCTTGCCGGCGACCCGCAGGCTGGCGATGTTCTCCACCTCGGCGCTGATCTCGGCCCGCTGCACCCCGTGGTCGAACAGCCAGTCGGTCAGCCCGCGGGCCGCCGTGCTCACCACGCCCTTGCCGCGCGCCCAGGGGGCGGCCAGGTAGCCGATCTCGGACACGCCCCAGCGGTCCGGCGGCCTGGCCCCGATCGCGCCCACGTACCGGCCGTTCTCGGTGATCGTGAACTCCGCGCCGCCGTCCAGCCACCTGGTCTCGGCCGCCCGCAGGTACTCCATCGCGTCCGCGCGCGTGTACGGGGAGGGCAGCGAGAACAGGAACCTGGCCGTCACCGGGTCGTCACAGGTGCGCGTGATCGCCTCCACGTCCGACTGGGACGGCTTGCGCAGTATCAGGGGGCCGGTGGAGATCACTTCGCGCGGGAGCATCCCTCATAGATATCGCGCGTCAGCCGGTGCTCGAAAGCCCTATAACCTTGCCGCCATGGGTTTCCGCAGGCATGGGCCGTTCCAGGCGGGGGATCAGGTGCAGCTCACCGACCCCAAGAACAAGCGCCACACGATCACGCTCAAGGAGGACGGTGTCTTCCACACGCACAAGGGCGCCATCCCGCACGCCGATCTGATCGGGCAGCCCGAGGGCTCCGTGGTGCGCTCGTCCGGCGGAACCCAGTACCTGGCCTTCCGCCACCTGCTGCAGGACTACACCCTCGCCATGCCGCGCGGCGCCGCCGTGATCTACCCCAAGGACGCCTCCATGATCGTCGGCATGGCCGACGTCTTCCCGGGCGCGCGGGTGATCGAGGCCGGGGTCGGCTCCGGCGCCCTGACCTGCTTCCTGCTGCGCGCCGTCGGGCCGGAGGGGCACGTCACCTCCTACGAGCGGCGCCAGGAGTTCGCGGACGTGGCCCGCAAGAACGTCGAGAAGTTCTACGGTGGCCCCATGGACGACACGTGGCGGCTGGTCGTCGGCGACCTGGTCGCCTCGATCGACGAGCTCGACGTCGACCGGGTCATCCTCGACATGCTGGCCCCCTGGGAGTGCGTCGACGCCGCCGCCAAGGCCCTCACGCCCGGCGGCGTGATCTGCTGTTACGTGGCCACGACCACGCAGATGTCCAAGACTGTCGAGGTCATTCGCGATCACGGGAGTTTCACCGAGCCTCAGGCGTGGGAGACCCTGCTTCGTGACTGGCATGTCGAAGGGCTGGCCGTGCGGCCCGATCACCGGATGATCGGCCACACGGGCTTCCTCGTCAGCGCCCGCCGCATGGCGGACGGCGTGGCACCGCCGCCGCGCCGCCGACGACCGAAGGGAACGACCGAAGAACTATGACAATTTGGCCACGAGGGTGCGTTGGTGCGTGACACGGGAACAGATCGAAGTGTTCCTGTGCTGGCAGTATTAAACGCGCTATTAGGGATTATTCACCGCATACCGATTGTCACACGACGAACACTGCCCGGCCAGGTTACGGAGGGGCCCGAGATAGGTAAGGTCCTTAGTAGTCGCCCTCGACTGGGAAGGAGGTGACGGGGCGTGGCAGCTCGCGATGATGCTGAGGCTCGAGCCGCGCAGCGCGAACGGGAGGTCGCTGATCTTTCAACACAGGTCTCCTTCCTCCAAGAGGAGATCACCGCGCTGAGGCGGAAGCTGGCCGAGTCACCCCGTCAGGCCAGGGTCCTTGAAGAGCGTCTTCACGAGGCGCAGGCGAACCTCGCGGCCGTCACCGGCCAGAACGAGCGCCTGGTCGCCACACTGAAGGAGGCCAGGGACCAGATCGTCGCCCTCAAGGAGGAAGTCGACCGGCTGGCGCAGCCGCCGTCCGGGTTCGGCACCTTCCTGGAGGCCAGAGAAGACGGCACGATCGAGGTGTTCACCGGCGGCCGCAAGCTGCGGGTGAACGTCAGCCCCGCCGTCGACGTCGACTCGCTCCGGCGTGGCCAGGAGGTCATGCTGAACGAGGCGCTCAACGTGGTCGAAGCCCTCGGCTACGAAGAGGTCGGCGAGATCGTGATGCTCAAGGAGCTCCTTGAGCACGGCCAGCGCGCACTGGTCATCTCGCACGCCGACGAGGAGCGCGTCGTGCGGCTCGCCGAGTCGCTGGTCGGCCAGCCCATCAGGGCAGGCGACTCGCTCCTGCTCGAACCACGCTCGGGCTACGTCTACGAGCGCATCCCCAAGTCCGAAGTCGAAGAGCTGGTGCTCGAAGAGGTCCCCGACATCTCCTACGAGGAGATCGGCGGCCTCATGCGGCAGATCGAGCAGATCAGGGACGCCATCGAGCTTCCCTACCTGCACGCCGACCTGTTCCGCGAGCACAAGCTCCGTCCGCCCAAGGGCGTCCTGCTGTACGGGCCGCCCGGTTGCGGCAAGACGCTCATCGCCAAGGCCGTCGCCAACTCCCTGGCCAAGCAGGTCGCGGAGAAGACCGGCCAGTCCGGCAAGAGCTTCTTCCTCAACATCAAGGGTCCCGAACTGCTCAACAAGTACGTCGGTGAGACCGAGCGGCACATCCGCCTGGTCTTCCAGAGGGCCCGCGAGAAGGCCTCCGAGGGCACCCCGGTGATCGTGTTCTTCGACGAGATGGACTCGATCTTCCGGACCCGTGGCTCGGGCGTCTCCTCCGACGTCGAGAACACCATCGTTCCCCAGCTCCTGTCGGAGATCGACGGTGTCGAGGGCCTGGAGAACGTCATCGTCATCGGCGCCTCCAACCGCGAGGACATGATCGACCCGGCGATCCTGCGGCCCGGCCGCCTGGACGTCAAGATCAAGATCGAGCGGCCGGACGCCGAGGCGGCCAAGGACATCTTCTCCAAGTACCTCATCTCCGAACTGCCGCTGCACCCCGACGACCTGTCGGAGCACGGCGGATCGCGGGAGTCCACCATCCACGGCATGATCCAGAGCGTCGTCGAGCGCATGTACACCGAGAGCGAGGAGAACCGCTTCCTCGAGGTGACCTACGCCAACGGCGACAAGGAAGTCCTGTACTTCAAGGACTTCAACTCCGGCGCGATGATCCAGAACATCGTCGACCGGGGCAAGAAGATGGCCATCAAGCAGTTCCTCGAGAGCGGCCAGAAGGGCCTGCGGGTGCAGCACCTGCTCACGGCCTGCGTGGACGAGTTCTCCGAGAACGAGGACCTGCCCAACACCACCAACCCCGACGACTGGGCGCGCATCTCCGGCAAGAAGGGCGAGCGGATCGTCTACATCCGCACGCTGGTCTCCGGCAAGCAGGGCGCCGAGGCGGGCCGCTCCATCGACACGGTGGCCAACACGGGGCAGTACCTGTAGCACCAGCTGCTGGTCAGGGGGCTGCGTGGGATCCCACGCAGCCCCCTGCTCATGTGCGAGCACGGTCAGGCGCGGTCGGGTGGGTGGTCGGATGGGCGGGCGCAGACGGGCCGACGTGCGGGTCTCCGGCGTCGTGCAGGGGGTCGGGTTCAGGCCGTACGTGTACGCGCTGGCCGCCAAGCTCGGCCTGGCCGGTCGGGTCGGCAACGACGCCGGCGGCGTGTTCATCGAGATCGAGGGGCCGGCGGCCGGGGTCGAGGAGTTCCTGGACGCCCTGGAGCGCGACGCGCCCGTCCTGTCGCGGATCGAGCGAGTCACCGTCGTGCCCGGCCGGCCGCGCGGCGCCACGGCGTTCACCATCGCCGGGAGCGACCCGTCCGGGCGGCGGCGGGCCCTGGTCTCGGCCGACAGCGCCACCTGTGACGACTGCCTGCGCGAGCTCGCCGATTCCGGGGATCGCCGATTCGGCTATCCGTTCGTCAACTGCGTCAACTGCGGGCCGCGGTTCACGATCGTGCGCGGGGTGCCGTACGACCGGGCGCTGACGACCATGGCCGGATTCGGGATGTGCGCGGACTGCGCGGCCGAGTACCACGATCCGGGCGACCGGCGCTTCCACGCCCAGCCGACCTGCTGCCCGGCCTGTGGGCCCCGGCTGCGCCTGGCCGCCCCGGACGGCACGGACCGGCCGGTCGGCGCGTACTCGCTGGACGGCGCGTACTCACCGGGCGGCGCGTACTCATCGGACGGCGCGTACTCACCGGGCGGCGCGTACTCACCGGGCGGCGCGGACGGCCTGAGCGGGCCGGGCGTGGACGATCCGGTCGCGGAGTGCGCGCGGCTGCTGCTCGCCGGGCGGGTGGTGGCGATCAAGGGACTGGGCGGCTACCACCTGGCCGTGCTGGCGTCGGACGAGCGGGCGGCGGCCGAGCTGCGGCGGCGCAAGCACCGCGAGGACAAGCCGTTCGCCGTGATGGCCGCCGACCTCGCCCCGGCGCGCACCCTCTGCGAGGTCGAC
>NZ_JAHKRL010000267.1 GCF_019396405.1 Nonomuraea rhizosphaerae
GCCGGGCGGCCCCGCCGAGGGCGGCTCGCCGGTCGCCCTCGCTCGCGCCCAGGCGGCCGCCCGGGCGCTGGCCGCCGCCGGGGGCAGGCCGCTGACCGCCTTCACCCTCACCACCGCCGACCAGCGCGACGCCCCCTACCGCGACGACGCCCGCAACCGTACGATCACGCTACGCATCATCCCGCGAGCCGACGTGGATTAACGGCCGCACGAAACATCGATTAAGGGTGCGTATGGACGTCCGCCCAGGGTGGGCTGTTACGGTATAGCGCGGTGCGCCGGAAAGCCTGTTCGGCAACGTCATGGTCGGTGTACGAGACGAGCGGAGGGGCTCCCGATGGGCACCTGGACGGCGCCGCGCGGACGGTCGGAGGGCGGCTGTCCGTCATGAGGTTGCGCGCACCGTCCCTCATGGATCGGTTCCACCACCCGGCGCAGGTCGTCGCCACCGGGTTCGGCGTGGCCATCCTCATCGGCACCGGCCTGCTGCTGCTGCCGATCGCCTCCGCCGGCGGCGGGTCGGCGAGCTGGACGACCGCCCTGTTCACCTCCACGTCGTCGGTCTCCCTGACCGGGCTGGTGCTGGTGGACACCGCCGCGCACTGGTCGGTGTTCGGCGAGGTGGTGATCGCCGGGCTGATGCAGATCGGCGGCCTGGGCATCATGACCCTGGCCACCCTGTTCACCCTGGTGGTGGCGGGGCGGCTCGGGCTGCGCGCCCGCATGTTCGCCCAGGCCGAGACCAAGACGCTGAGCATGTCGGACGTGCGGCGGGTCGTGCGCAACGTGGTCCTGTTCAGCCTCGCCAGCGAGGCCGTGGTGGCCTCGATGCTCGCCCTCCGCTTCATGATCGGGTACGGCGAGCCGTTCGGCCGGGCCGTCTACCTGGGCGTCTTCCACGCGGTGTCGGCCTTCAACAACGCGGGCATCGCCCTGTGGCCGGACAACCTGATGAAGTTCGCCACCGACCCGTGGATCTGCCTGCCCATCGCCGCGGCCGTCATCGTCGGCGGGCTGGGCTTCCCCGTGGTGTTCGAGCTCGTACGGTCCTGGCGGCACCCGCGCCGCTGGACCGTCCTCGCCCGGATCACCGTGGGGGTGACGCTCATCCTGCTGCTGGCCGGCACGCTGGTCTTCCTGGTCACCGAGTGGCGCAACCCGCGAACCCTGGGCCAGCTGGACGACTCCGGCAAGCTGCTGGCCGCGTTCTTCACCGGCGTCATGCCGCGCAGCGGCGGCTTCAACAGCATCGACGTCGCCGGCATGCACCCGACCAGCCTGCTGGCCACGGACGTGCTGATGTTCATCGGCGGCGGCACCGCGGGCACGGCGGGCGGCATCAAGGTCACCACGTTCGGGCTGCTGGCCTTCATCATCTGGGCCGAGCTGCGCGGCGAGCCCCGGGTGAACGTCGGTCACCGGCGCCTGGCCGAGAGCGCGCAGCGCCAGGTGTTCGCCATCACCGCGATCAGCGTCGGCCTCGTCGTGATCTCCACCTACGCGCTGCTCGCCCTGACCCCGCACAACCTGGACCGGGTGCTGTTCGAGGTGATCTCCGCCTTCTGCACGGTCGGCCTGTCGACCGGGATCACCGGTGACGCGACCCCCGCGGGGCAGGTGCTGCTGGCCATACTCATGTTCGTGGGCCGGATCGGCCCGCTGACCCTGGGCTCGGCGCTGGCGTTGAAGGAACGCACCCGCCGGTACGAACTACCCGAGGAGCGCGTGATCGTTGGCTGACAAGAAGAACGACGCGGTCGTGGTGATCGGGCTGGGCCGGTTCGGCACGTCACTCGCGCTGGAGCTGATCCGCCGCGGCACCGAGGTGCTGGCCATCGACCAGCGGGCCAAGGTGGTGCAGAGCCTGAGCGGGCACATCACCCAGATCGCCACCGCCGACTCCACCGACCTCGACACCCTCCAGCAGCTCGGCGTGCCCGACTTCTACCGCGCGGTGGTCGGCATCGGCAACGACCTGGAGGCCAGCATCCTGACCGCGTCCCTGCTGGTCGAGCTGGAGATCGACGACATCTGGGCGAAGGCGGTCAGCAAGCAGCACGGCCGGATCCTGAGCCGCATCGGCGTCCAGCACGTCGTCCTGCCCGAGCACGACATGGGCGAGCGCGTGGCCCACCTGGTCAGCGGCCGGATGCTGGACTACATGGAGGTCGACGAGAACTTCGCGATGGCCAAGATCCGCCCGCCGAAGGACTACGTCGGCGTTCCGCTCGGCGACTCCAACCTGCGCCGCAAGCACGGCGTCACCGTCGTGGCGATCAAGAGTCCGGGCGAGGAGTTCACCTACGCCACCGCCGACACCGAGCTGACGTACGGCGACATGATCATCGTCAGCGGCCGGCCCGAGCAGATCGAGCGGTTCGCCGAGCTGCCCTGAGCCGAGCTGCCCTGAGCCGGGCCGCCCCGAGCCCGGCCGCCCCGAGCCGAGCCGCCCTGAGCGAGGAACGACGGCGGCACCGGGATCACACCGAGACCGGCCAGGCCTTGATTGGCGGCCCTCCCGAGCCGTATCCACTTCTTAGGGATCCGGCGTGGGGAGGGCTCGGTGGAGTTCCGCGTTCTTGGGCAGCTCGAGGTCGCCGAACGGGGGCTGCTGCTGCCCCTGGGCCCTCGCAGACAGCAGGCCGTCCTCGCCGTCCTGCTGTCGCACGCCGCCCGGGTGGTGTCCCTCGACCGGATCGTGGAGGAGGTGTGGGAGGACGCGCCGCCGGCCACGGCGACGGCCACCGTGCAGGCCTACATCTCCAACCTTCGCTCCATCCTGGAGCCGGGCCGCAAGGCGCGCGAGCCGTCGCGGATCCTGCTGACCCGGGCCCCCGGCTACCTCCTGGCCGTGACCCGCCGGCAGGTGGACGCGCTGGTCTTCGAGGACGCGGTGGAGCGCTCCCGCAAGCTGCTGGGCGCGGGGCGGCCCGAGGAGAGCCTGTCGGGCGTGGAGGAGGCGCTCACGCTGTGGCGGGCCGAGCCGTACGAGACGCTGACCGACTACGCCTTCGCCGCCGTGGAGGTGGCGCGGCTGCGGGAGCTGCTGCTGGTCGGGCGGGAGGTGCGGGCCGGGAGCCTGCTCGCGCTCGGCCGCCACGACGAGGCGCTCGGCGACCTGGACACGCTGAGCGTGGCGCACCCGCTCCGGGAGAGCCTGGTGGCGCTGCGCATGCTGGCCCTCTACCGGGCGGGCCGCCAGGCCGACGCGCTGGACGCCTTCCACCGGGTACGGCTCGCGCTGGCCGACCAGTTCGGGGTGGATCCCGGGCCGGCCCTGCGGCAGCGGTTCGGGGAGATCCTGGAGCAGTCGGCCACCCTGGACTGGCGGCCCGTCCCGGTCACCGCGCAGCCGGCCGGGACCGTCGAGCCGCAGCCGCCGGCCTCCCCGGACGACCTGGTCGGCAGGGACGCCGAGCTGCTGGCCGTGGAGAGCGACCTGGCGGCCGTGCTGGGCGGGAACGGGCGAGTCGTGGTGCTGTCGGGCGAGCCGGGGATCGGCAAGTCGCGGCTGGCCGAGGCGTTCGCGGCCCGTACCGCCTCCCGGGGCGCCCTGGTCGTGTGGAGCAGGGCGGTGGAGGACACCGCGGCGCCGCCGTACTGGCTGGGCGTGCAGCTGTTACGGCGGCTGGCCGCCGCGCGGCCGGAGGGCTTCACGGCGGCCGTCGCGCCGCACCGGGCGCTGCTCGCGCCGCTGATGCCCGAGCTGACCGGCCAGGTGGCCACCGGTCCGCGGGAGGGCAACCCGGACGCGATGCGGGTGCCGATCTACGACGCCATCGCGCGGGTGGTGGCCGAGATCGCGGCGCTGACCCCGCTGACCCTGGTGTTCGAGGACATGCACTGGGCCGACGTGCCTTCCACCCAGCTCGTGGGCTACCTGGCCGCCGAGACCCGGCACGCGCGCATCCTCGTGGTCGCCAGCCTGCGCGAACGTGAGGAGACGCCGGCGGTCCGCGACCTGCTGGGGTCGCTGGCCCGGCTCCCGTCACTGCGGCGCCTGCGGCTGGGCCCGCTCGAACCGGACGACGTCGCCGCCCTGCTCAAGGCGCACACCGAGAGCGCCGCCTCGGCGGATCTGGTGGCCGCCGTGTGCCGGCGCACCGCCGGCAACCCCTTCTTCGTCACCGAGCTGGCCCGCATGCTGCGCAGCGAGCGGGCGCTGACCGACCAGGCCATCGAGGGGCGGCTGGCGGAGGAGATCCCCGACGGCGTGCGGGACGTGATCCGGCGGCGCTGGAGCCGGCTGCCCGACGCGACCCGCGGGCTGCTGTCCGTCGCCGCGGTCGTGGGGCAGGAGTTCGGGCTGACGCCGCTGGACGCGGTGACCGGCCTGGAGGAGGAGCGGCTGCTGGACGACCTGGACGCCGCCGTCGTCACCGGCATGATCGTCGAGGCGCCCGAGGCGATCGGCCGCTACCGCTTCGCCCACCCCCTGGTCCGCGAGACCCTGTACGACGAGCTGAACCGCGTACGCCGGGCCCGCCTGCACGAACGCCTGGGCCTGGCCATGGAGGACCCCGACGAGGTCGCCCACCACCTGTGGCACGCGTGGCCGCTGATCGAGGCCGAGACCGCGCTGCCGCACCTGCTGCGCGCCGCCGAGCGCGCCCAGCTCACCTTCGCCCACGAGCAGGCCGAGACGCTGCTGAACCGCGCCCTGCGCCTGGCCGCCACCATGACGGGCGAGCAGCGCAGGATCGACCAGGAGCTGAGGATACGGGTGCGGATCGCCGGGCTGCTGGCCGCCCGCCACGGCTACGGCGCGCAGGTCACCGAGGACGCGCTGGTCGAGGCACGCACCATGGTCGGCAAGAGCGCGCTGCCCGCCGTCGAGCTGACCGGCGTCCTGTGGGGGTTGTGCGCGGCCTGCATCACCGCTGGCAACTTCGACCGGGCCGACGAGGTCACCGTGGAGATGGCCCGGCTCGCCGACCGGACCGGAGACCCTCTCGCCCAGGTCGCCACGCTGGAGATCACCGGGATGATCGCCTACTACCGCGGCGACCTGGCCAGGGCGTGGGAGGCGCTCCAGGCGGCTCTCCCGCTGGCCGGCGCCGTGGACGACGCCACGGCCGGCATGCTCGCGCCGCGTCTGGTCATCCCGGCGCTGAGCGCGATCGTCGCCCTGAGCCTCGGCGACGAGGCCGGGTTCGCCCGGCACGTCCGCGTGAACGACGAGCTGGGGCCCCGGTTCGGCGGCCTGATGATCTCGGCGTTCGTCAGGCTGATCGCCGCCCGCCACGCCTGGCTGCGCGACGATCCGCGGCTGGCCCGCGAGTACGCCGTCGGCGCCGTCCAGTTCGGCCGGGAGCACTCCCTGGCCCAGATCGAGTGGACGGGGGCGGCCATCGAGGGCTGGGCCGAGGCGACGCTCGGCAACCCCGAGGGCATCACGCTCCTGCGCGAGGCCCTGCGCCGGCGGGAGGAGAGCACCATGGTGCTCAGCCAGAACTACTACCTCACCCTGCTGGCCGAGCTGGAGCTGGCCCGGGGGGAGACGGCGGCGGCCCTGGACGCCCTCGACCGGGCCGACGAGCTGACGGCCGCCACCGGCGAGCGCTACTCCGAGTCCTTCTCCCTGCGCGTCCGGGCGCTGGCCGAGCGGGCCGCCGGCGCCTCGCCCGAGCACGTCAGGGCGCTGTTGCGGCGCGCCGCCGACGTGGCCAGGGGGCAGGGGAACGTCGTCCTGCTCCGCCAGGCCGAGGACTGCCTGGCGGAGATTCCGTAGACCCTCACGCCCCGTGGCCGCCGGGCGCGATGTTGTGGTTGTGCCGGAAGACGTTCTCCGGGTCCCACGCCCGCTTGACCGCGACGAGGCGCCGCAGCGTGTCGTCCCCGTACGCGACCCGCACGCTCGCCGGTCCGTCGTCGGCGACGAAGTTGGAGAAGCCGGCGGCCTGCGCGAACCCGGCCAGGCGCTGCTTGGCCGCCCGCGTCCAGGCCAGGTTCTCGGCGTCCCGCTCAGGGTCGGTCCACTGCGACAGCACCTGGAAGGCCCATCCGGCGTCCCGGTGCCCGAGCGCGCTCTCCCCGGCGCTGCCCCGGGCGTAGGCGCCGCCGAGGGGCTGCAGGATGATCTGGCTCATCGGCGAGATGAACCCGCCGCTGATCGCCATGAGCGCGTCGATCGACTCGTCGGACAGCTCCGCCAGGAACCCGGCGGTGAAGTAGTTGCGCGCGTCGGGCTTGTCGAGCAGCCGCTGCAGGGCGGTGTAGGGCATCGGCTCCACCAGGTCGACGACGGGCTCGCCGAGCGCGTCCAGCGGGGCGATCCCCTCGCGCGCCGTCTCCAGGGGCCCCGACCACAGCGTGAGCAGCGCGAGCACGGGCTTGCCCCGCGCCGGTTCCGGCACGAACGGGGCGGGCGGGGCGGTGAGCAGCGAGACGCCGCCGCACAGCTCGTCCGGCGCCTTCGCCATCACCTCCCGGTAGGCGCGCAGCACCTGCTTCGCCTGGCTCACCGGGTACATCCGCAGACCGCCCAGGACGGTCGGGCCCACGGGACGCAGCGCGAACGTCACCTCGGTCACGACGCCGAAGTTGCCGCCCCCGCCGCGGTGCGCCCACAGCAGGTCCGGGTGGTGCCGCTCGTCGGCCTCGACCACCCGGCCGTCGGCGGTCACCAGCCGTACCCCGACCAGGTTGTCGGCGGCCAGCCCCATCATCCGCTCCAGCCAGCCGCTGCCGCTGCCCAGGGTGAGGCCGACCACGCCGGTCGAGGACACCCGGCCGCCGGTCACGGCCAGCCCGTGCTCCTGGGTGGCCGCGTCGAGCTGCCCCCACGTCAGGCCGGCGCCCACGCGCGCCCTGCGGGCGGGCGCGTCGACGACGCAGCGGGTCAGGCCCCTCGTGTCGATCACCACCCCGCCTTCGCAGATCGCGAAGCCCACCGGGGCGTGGCCGCCGCCGCGGACGGAGACGTCCAGGCCGTGGTCCTTCGCGATCCGCAGCGCGATGACGATGTCGTTCTCGTCGACCGGCTGGACGATCACGGCCGGACGTTTGTCGATCATGGCGTTGTGGACCCGGCGCAGCTCGTCGTACGCGGCGTCGCGCGGCCCGGTCACCCGGCCGGCCAGCGCCCCCGCCAGCTCCGGCACGGCGGGATGGGGGCGGGCGGCGGTCATCGTCTTGCTCTTCGAAGTTGTCACCCGCCCACCATCGGATCCCGCGTTTGTACGGGAGTTGGAGAGGATCACCCCGCCGGGCGGCCGGTCTCCTAGTTACCTCCAAGCCCCGCCCAAGCGCCCGGGGCGACCATGGCCCCATGAGACATCTGGCAATGGCGATCGGCCTCACCGTGGCCCACCTCGGACCGGACAAGCGAGACGTTCCCGACGCGGAGAGTGAGCGCGATCAGTCCGCCCTCACCCCGCCTCCTTCTCCAGTACGGTCAGGTCGCGCTCGGCGTAGAGCCGGTGCTCCCACTCCTCGTTGAGCACGACGTGCAGGCACTCCTTGACGGGGACGTTCTCCGCCTGCGGCCAGCCGGGCTCGGTGCGGGACACCCGGGAGGCGAGCCGCTCGCCGGTGAGTGACCCGATGACCTGGCGGACCGTCGCCTGACGTTCGCGCCGCAGCGCGAGCACCTCGTCGAGCGAGGGCCGCGCCTCGCGGTCCCACACGAAGCCGTCCCACGCCGGGGCCTTGTCCCACGGCAGGTCCAGCGGGTGCCACGGCGACGGGTCGCCGAGGATCATCCGGCTCACCCAGCAGCCGGTGGCGAAGTTGAGGTGCCGCAGGGTCTGGACGAAGGACCACTCGTCGCCGACGCCGCGGTGCAGCGCCGCCTCGGGGAACGTCCTGGCCCGCGCGAGCGTGCCCTCCCACAGCCGCTCCAGGACGGCCCACGCCTCGGCGAACCCGGCGGGGTCGTCAGGGCGCATCTTCGCCCGCTCGGGCATGCGGCGGTTCAGCTCGGCGTCCACGAGCGGGGCGATGTCGACGCCGTTGACGACGACATTGCGCAGCTCGCCGGTGATCTCGACGTCGACGAGCTCGACGCCGCTCAGGCGGACCCCGGCGAGCAGGGCGGCGCGGACGCGCGTGCCGCTGAGGTCGGCGTCGTGGATGAGGGCGTCGTTGAGGCGCACCCGCTCGAAGGTGGCGCCCCGGAGGTTAACGTGCTCGAAGCGCGCTCCGGTGAGGTCCTGGTCGAGGAAGTCGGTCATGGGCCTCACGTTACGGATGGTTCCGGACATTTCCCGTCCGCTTCCGTGTCGCCGCAGGTCAGTACGTGCCTGGAAAAATCTTGGCGGCTACTGTCACAAGCCGGGAGGCTGCCCTGTCTTAGCTGGCGACGGGCGGCGACAGCGCCCCCGGACGTACAGGAAGGTCAGTCATGAAGGTCGTGGTTATCGGCGGGACGGGTCTCATCGGGTCGAAGCTGGTGACGAGGCTGGGCGAGCACGGCCACGAGGCGGTCGCGGCGGCGCCCAACACCGGCGTCAACACCCTCACCGGAGAGGGCTTGGCCGAGGCGCTGGCCGGCGCGCAGGCGGTCGTCGACGTGTCGAACTCGCCCTCCTTCGAGGAGGCCGCCGTGCGGGAGTTCTTCGAGACCTCCACCGGCAACCTGCTCGCCGCCGAGGCCGAGGCCGGCGTCGGCCACCATGTCGCGCTGTCGGTGGTGGGCACCGAGCGGCCGCCGGGGAACGCCTACTTCCGGGCGAAGATCGCTCAGGAGCAGCTCATCGAGAAGTCGTCGATCCCGTACTCGCTGGTGCACGCCACCCAGTTCTTCGAGTTCGTCCGCAGGATCGCCGACGAGGCCACGGAGGGCGGCACGGTGCGGATGGCGCCGGTGCTCTTCCAGCCCATCGCGGGCGACGACGTGGCGCGGGCGCTCGGCCGGGTCGCGGTGGGGACGCCGCTGAACGGCCGGACCGACATCGCCGGGCCCGACCAGTTCCGGATGGACGAGTTCTTCCGCGACGTGCTGGCCGGCTGGGGCGACCCGCGCCAGGTGATCACCGACCCGCACGCCAAGTACTTCGGGGCCGAGCTGCTCGAACGGTCGCTGGTGCCGGTGGACGACGCCACCCTCGGCGAGATCCGCTACCGCGACTGGGCCGGCCAGCAGAAGTAGCGCGTCGGCGACCCCGGCCACCAGGCACGTACGGAGGCGAAATGAGCGTTCCACCCGGCGAGAGCGACTTCCTGCACCAGCTCCAGGCCGAGGTCGAGGCGGAGGTGGCCATGGCCGAGGCGAGCCGTCCGCAGGAGGAGGCCGGCCTGCCGATCACCGACTGGCTCTTCGACCCGACGGACGTCGAACGTGAGGAGATCGGCCTGCGGGGGCTCCTCGACGCGGTCGAAGTGCTGGAGGAGGGAGCCCCTGACCACCGACGTCCCTAGAACCCCCTGACCACCGGAAAGGTCACCTCATGAGCGAGCAACCCGTCATCGTCCTCGTCCACGGCGCCTTCGCCGAGTCGGCGAGCTGGAACGGCGTCATCCAGCGCCTGCAGGGGCGTGGGCTCCCGGCCGTGGCCGTGGGCAACCCCCTGCGCAGCGTGGCGAGCGACGCCACGTACGTGCGGGACGTGATCAACGGCATCGGCCGCCCGGTCGTCCTGGTCGGCCACTCCTACGGCGGCATGGTGATCACCCAGGCCGCGGCCGGGCTCCCGGCCGTCCAGGCCCTGGTCTACGCCGCCGCCTTCGCCCCCGAGCCCGGGGAGAGCGCGCTGCTGCTGGCCGGCAAGTTCGACGGCAGCACCCTCGGCAGCGCCCTGGTCGCCTACCCGGTCGCCTCCGGCGGCAGCGAGTTCCGGATCGCCGAGGAGAAGTTCCACCAGCAGTTCTGCGCCGACGTCGAGGCCGGCGAGGCCGCCCTGATGGCGGCCACCCAGCGGCCGGTGACCGAGCGGGCGCTGACCGAGGAGCTGTCGGCGAGCGAGGCGGGATGGCAGTCCAAGCCGTCCTGGTTCGTCATCGGCGAGGGCGACCGCAACATCCCGGCCGCGGCGGTGCGCTTCATGGCCGAACGGGCCGGCTCACGGGGAACCCGCGAGATCGCCGGAGCCTCGCACGCGATCTCGGTGTCACAACCCGACGCCGTGACCGCGGCCATTCTCGACGCGGTGGCTCACGTGCGAAGCTGAACGCGGCGCGTCCCACCGCAATCGGCATCCGGCTGACCCGCGCACCGACAGGGAGCAGACCGCGCATCGACACGGAACCGGCTGCGCGAGCGGCGCGGACATGTTGCCGTCGACGCAGTGGAGGCGCGGGCAGACATGAACGCAGATTCCCTGGACCAGGCACATGCGCTCGAACAGGCCGTTTCCGCCTTCATCGAGTCGCGCCCGCGCCTGTTCGGCATCGCCCACCGGATGCTCGGCAGCGTGGCGGAGGCCGAGGACGTTCTCCAAGAGGTCTGGTTGCGCTGGCAGAGCGCCGACCGCCCGGCCATCGAGAACCCCTCGGCCTTCCTCGCGCTGGTCACCACCCGCCTGTCCATCAACGTCGCGCGGTCCGCCCGCGTGCGGCACGAGACCTTCCTCGGCCCCTGGCTGCCCGAGCCCGCCGACCCCGGCCTCGACCCCCTGGCGGGGGCCGAACGGGGCGAGGCGCTCGAACGCGCCTTTCTGCTGCTGCTCGAACGGCTCACCCCGACCGAGCGGGCGGCGTACGTGCTCCGGGAGGCGTTCGTCTACCCGTACCGGCAGATCGCCGACATCCTGCAGCTCAGCCCGGCCAACGTCCGCCAGCTCGTGAGCCGCGCCCGCAGGCACCTGACCGCCGTACGCCGCGAGCCGATCGACAAGGCCGAGCACCGGCGCCTCCTGGCGGTCTTCCGCGCCGCCGCCCGGACGGGCGACGTCGCCGCCCTGGCGGAGCTCAGTCGCTCTTCTTGCCCGACATGCTCGTGACGGCGGCCACGCAGACCACGGCCAGGGCGATCTGCACCAGGAACACCAGCCAGCCCTTGGAGGCGAAGCCGACCAGGTAGGCGACACCGGTGCCGACGCCGGCCGCGACCGTGCCCGCGGCGATGGTGGCGAACCAGCCGATGTTCTGCCGTCCGGGCAGGATCAGCCGGCCGATGGCGCCGGCGATGGCCCCCGAGATCACGCAGCCGATCAGGAAGTAGAGCATGTGACGTCCCCTCGTCGTGGTGAACGGAGCGTGAGCCCCGGCGTGCCGCCGTGACAGCACGACGGCACGCCGGGGTCGCTCCCTTGGCCACCAGACCGTAGGGACTCACCCGCATGCGGAACGTTGACGTGCCGTACACGCGGCCGTCCGGCTGGGCGGTCACATTCCGATCAGTTCTTGTTCACACCGCCGCCCTACGCTTGCCGTGTTCCGCGCACGGGATGCGCGGGGCGATGGGGGAGGACGATCGATCATGGACACGGGGTTGCGGTTCACGCTGCTGGGACCGGTTCAGGGGTGGTGCGGTGAGACGGAGCTGGATCTCGGCACGCCCCAGCAGCGGGCGGTGCTCGCCCTGCTGCTGTTGCGCGAGGGTGAGGTCGTCTCGATCGACGAGATCGTGGACGCGCTGTGGGAGGAGCGGACGCCCGCCTCGGCGCGGGCCATCGTGCGCACCTATCTGTCCCGGTTGCGCCGGGCTCTCGCCTCCGGCGAGGTGATCAGGGCGTCGGGCGGGGGCTACGCCGTCCCGCCCGGCTCGGTGGAGGTGGACTGGGCCCGCTTCTCGGGCCTGGTGCGGGAGGCGCAGGCCGTACGCGCCGACGGGAGGCCCGCCGAGGCCGCCGGCCTGCTGCGGGAGGCGTTGCGGCTGTGGCGGGGCACGCCTCTGGGCGGGGCCCGCGGCGACTACGTCGACCAGGAGCGTACGCGCCTGGCCCAGCACCGGGTGGCGGCGCTGGAGGAGCGGCTGGCGCTCGACCTGGAGCTGGGCCGGCACGCCGAGGTGAGCGAGGAACTGGCGGCGGCCGTGGCCGCCGAGCCCACCCGTGAGCGGCTGCGGGAGCTGCGGATGACCGCCCTGTACCGGTCGGGACGGCAGGCGGAGGCGCTGGCGGCCTACGACGAGGTGCGGCGGCTGCTGGCCACGGAGCTGGGCATCGACCCCGGCGCCGGGCTGCGCGAGCTGCACCAGCGCATCCTGCGCGCCGACCCCGGCCTCGCCGCGCCGCCGCGGCACCCGGACGCGGATCTCGCCACCCAGCACCTGGCCCCGGATCTCGCGACCCGGTACGCGGCTTCGGGGGCGCGGCACTCCGTACCGGCCGAGTGGCCGCCCGCGCAGCTGCCCGCCGCGCCGCCCGGCTTCGTGGGCAGGCGGGCGGAGTCGGCCGCCGTCCAGGAGGCGCTCCGCCCCGCCGGGGGGGCGCCGGTCGTGGCGATCACCGGGCTCGGCGGGATGGGGAAGACCGCGCTGGCCG
>NZ_JAHKRL010000268.1 GCF_019396405.1 Nonomuraea rhizosphaerae
TCCCATCAGCGGATCGCGCTCTGGTGGCGTTCCCTGCCCCCCCACGAGTGACGCCCGCCGCGGGCCGTGAGCGGGACAATCGTCCGCTCACGCCCCTGACGGCGCCGGGCCGGTCAGATCAGGCCGGATCAGGCCGGATCAGCCGGATTCGATTCGGATTGGGCCGGCTCAGCTCAGGTCAGTAGTCCTTGTGGCCCCAGCCCCACTCGCGGTAGGACTCCTGCGTCTGGGTGTTCAGGCGGTCGGCGCGGACGCGACTGGCACTGTCCGTGAGCCGATCGTTGATCTTGATGACGTCGAGTCCCTCGTTGAAGTCGGCCGCGTAGATGTAGCCGTTGTAGTAGTACGCCGACCACACGCCGCCGCCGCTGCCGTCGGCGCGCGGGCCGCGCTCGAAGTAGCCGATCTCCCTGGGCGTCGCGGAGTTGGTGAAGTCCCAGATCGAGACCCCGCCCATGTACCACGCCTGGACCATGATGTCCTTGCCCTTGACCGGGATCAGCGAGCCGTTGTGCGCGACGCAGTTCTCGCTGTCGGCCTGGTAGCGCGGGATCTTGAAGTAGCTCTTGAAGACGAGCCGCCCGCGGACGATGTCGTAGATCGCGTCCGCGCCGCGGTTCGGCCCGGTCGCCTCGTTGCAGGTGGCCGCGCCGCCGCCGCCGAGCTCGTCGGTGAAGACGACCTTCTTGGCGTCGTTGCTGAACGTGGCCGAGTGCCAGAACGCGAAGTTCGGGTCGGTGGTCCTGGCCGTGACCCTCGGGTTGAGCCGGTCCCGGATGTCGAACAGCACGCCGTCACCCATGCAGGCGCCGGCCGCGATGTCCTTCTCCGCGTACACGGTGATGTCGTGGCAGCCGCTGGTCGGCACCAGCAGGCCGGGCTGGGTCTCGTTGCCGCCGTCGGGGAAGACGACAGGGGTGGCCGCCACGGCCGCCTCGGCCGGGTTCTTCAGCGGCACCTTGATGATCGAGATCTTGTCGTGCGGGGGCAGGCAGTCGGGGAAGTTCGCCGCGGGGCTGTACGACGAGACGTAGACGTAGACGTTCTTGTGCTTGTCGAAGCCCTTGCCCGGGACCAGCGTCAGCGTGTGTGAGCCGCAGTTCGTCTCGACGGACTTGATGTACTTGGGCGCGGCCTTGTCGCTGATGTCGAAGATCCGGACGCCCTCCCAGGACTCCTTGACGCTCGCCGCCTGCCCGACGCTGCTGCAGGAGTCGTTGTTGCGTGAGGAGTCGACGGCCGAGAACAGCAGGTTCCCGTACACCGTCACGTCCATCTGACTGCCGGGGCAGACGACGGAGCTGACCGGCTTGGCCTTCTTCGGGTTGCGGATGTCGTAGATCGAGAAGCCGCCGTAGTTGCCGACGTACGCGTAGTCGCCCTGGAAGGCGATGTCGGTGTTGATGGTGGCGGCGATGGGGGCGGGTTTGGGGATGTTCAACACGTGGGTCACATTGGGGCTGGTCACCACCGTGTCGTTCGGCGGGATGTCGGCGGCGACGGCCGGCATCGCGGTCAGCCCTAACGCGATCGCAGCCGTAGCAGCGACCAGGGTCCTGCGAAGGGTCAGCACCCTCGGGCTCCTTCCGGGTCATAAGGTACACATAAATGACAAAATTCTGACCCGCGGAGTAAGGTTCCGCCAAGCGAGCATCGTGACAAGAAATTTGCTGATTTGCCGTGTTTTCTTGTGACAGGGCGGGCGTCTATAGTGCAACCTCGCGACTCCCGGCAGTCAAGGAGGTCAGGTGCGCAACGCACTAACCGTCGGCACCTGCGTGTTCCTGCTCGTACTGACCGGCTGCACGGGAAGTCCGTCCGCCGCCCCGCCCGCCCCCACCGCCGAGGACACCGCCCCCGTCATCGCCCCCGGCAGGCCCGGCGAGGAGGCCAGGACCCTCAGCCCGAGCGAGGCCGCCACCGCCGTGCCCTCCCAGCAGGCGAACGCGACCGACGTCCGCTTCATGCAGAACATGATCGTCCACCACCGGCAGGCGCTCGACATGAGCCTGATGGCGCCCACCCGCGCCTCCGACGAGGCGATCAAACGGCTGGCGTCACGGATCAACCAGGTCCAGGGGCCGGAGATCGCGATGATGACGGACTGGCTGAAGTCCCAGGGCCAGCAGGTGCCCGAGCACCACGCGGCACACCAGAACATGCCGGGGATGGCCACGCCCGAGCAACTGGCCGGCCTGAAGGCGGCCACGGGGACGGCATTCGACGAGCTGTTCGTGCAGCTCATGACCGCCCACCATCAGGGAGCGATCGTGATGTCCACCGAGGAGATCACCAAGGGGTCGCACCTGCGGGTCCAGGAGATCGCGGAGGACATCGCGGTCAGCCAGGCGGCCGAGATCCGGCGGATGCGGCAACTGCTGAAGTGATCCGCTGGCCACGCCGCAGGCACCGTCCCTCTGGGGCACGCGCCGGGGAGGCATGATCGTACCTCTGCAGTACTGGTGTCCAGGCCCAAGGTCTTGGCCCCACGACCGCTGCTTGGCCACGATCGCCGCTTGACCTACGAGCGCCGCGCAGGCACGCCAGCCTCAGCACCACCTACAACCTCATCGCGCCGCACCAGATTTGCGCAGCGATTTGAGCCGCCGCCATGCAGGCCATGCGGACTCACGGATGTCTCGCAGCATCTCGAACTCGCCATCGCCGATGCTCACCGCGTCGCCGATCCCGGCGTCCCCGTGCACGAGGCTGTCCGGCAGGCCCTTGGGCACCTCCGCGTACCGCGTCCTCAACTCGGCCAAGCAGCCGTGCACCCACGTCCGGTCCATCTCGCCGGAGGTGGTTGCCGGTCGATTCGCTCGATCAGCCGTACGACGATGCCGCTGGGAGCTTTCAGGACGTCGCCCCTGGGTCGTGGGTCTCTGTGTTTCCTGAGGTCACGTGCGTGAGTAGAGGGCAGGGAGGCGGGGCAAAGGGTATCGTCGGCCCGTGACGACTCATGACCTTCGACTCGATGACCATACGCGGCTTCCCGCATCGTTGCGGGAGGCTGTGCGGCATGGAGAAGTGTTCACTCATCGATGGGTCGTGGAAGCCATCCTTGACCTCGTCGGGTACACCCCGGAAAAAGATCTCGCGGACCTGCGGATCGTTGAACCGGCTTGCGGGTCCGGAGCCTTTCTAGGGGCCATCGTGGAGCGGTTGAGCGCCTCGTGCCGAGCTCATGAGCGTACGTTGCTTCAGGCGATCGACGCCGTAGAAGCGTGGGACCTCTTGGAGCACAATGTCCAGGAGAGTAGAGAACTATTGACGCGGCAGCTTGCAGAGGCGGGCTGGCCGGCACCGGATGTGGACAAGGCTGTCTGTTCCTGGATCAACCAGGGAGACTACCTCCTACGAGGACAGCACACTGCCGCTGACTTTGTAGTAGGCAATCCTCCGTACGTCCGGCTTGAAGATGTACCTGACATACGAATGGCGAGGTATCGGGCGGCCTGCTCAACGATGGGCGGGCGAGCGGACATCTACATCGGGTTCTATGAAAAGGGCCTCAGGAGCTTGAAGCCTGGAGGCCGACTCGGATTCATCTGCGCCGATCGATGGATGCGCAACCAGTACGGGCAGAAGCTCAGACAGCTGGTGACGCGGTTCTACAGCATGGACGTGTCACTTGTCATGCACGACGTGGACGCCTTCCATGAGCAGGTGTCCGCCTACCCTGCTATCACGGTTATCAGGAACGGACCTCAAGGGCAGGCCATTGCAGCGGACACCACACAAGGGTTCGGCGCTCCCGAAGCTCAGGAGTTCGTTGCCTGGTCCAGATCCCGAGAGATTCGCGTCAGGAAGCCGACCTACCACGCCGCTCGCCTTCCTCACTGGTTCCCCGGCGGGAGCTCATGGCCTGCTGGGTCCCCCGCCCGGTTGGCGATGTTGGAAGATCTCTCTGATCGCTTCCGCCTGCTGGAGGATGAGACCACTGGTACGCGCGTCGGCATTGGCGTCGCGACAGGAGCCGACAGGGTATTCGTCACCTACGACGAAAATCTCGTTGAGGCAGATCGGCTCCTGCCGCTGGCTATGGTCAGGGATACAACTACGGGGGTGCTCGACTGGGGAGGGGCCTACTTGGTCAACCCATGGAGCGCTCAGGGCGAGCTGGTGGATCTGGCTCGTTATCCGAAGCTGGCGAGATATCTCACTCACCGTACCCTTGAGCTGAAAAAGCGGTACGTCGCCGTCAAACATCCGGACCGCTGGTATAAAACGATTGACAAGGTAGATAATAAGCTTACAGGACGAGCCAAACTGCTTTTCCCGGACATGAAGATGGCCATCCATCCCGTTCTTGATCCTGGCGGGATGTATCCTCACCACAACTTGTACTACATTGTCTCAAGCGCTTGGGATCTCCGTGTCCTTGGCGGCTTGCTGCTGTCCAAGGTCGCACAGGCATTCGTGGAAGCCTATGCGGTGAAAATGCGCGGGGGGACCTTGCGCTTTCAAGCACAGTATTTGCGGAAGATCCGTGTACCGGATCCGGCTGAACTGGACGCGGAGATATCCGTGGCTCTTGCGGATGCATTCGATCGGCGTGATGTTGAGGCAGCCACTGAAGCTGCGATACTTGCCTACGGGCTGACAGAACTCCCGGATTAGGAGAAGATCTCATGGCGGTCACGCGGCAGGACTTCGAGGATGCCGTCGCTGCTTACTGGGGCGCGAAGCAGACACAGAGGGAGCTGTCCGCGATCAAAGATGCCGTGGGTGTCGGCACTGCGGGGGCGGTGCGCGGAGGGAAACATTTCGACGACATCGCTGCACTGCTTGCCAAATTCTTTCTGGAAGCCGGGTACTCGCCACAGGACATCAGGATCAATAAGAGTCAAGGCTTAGAGTTGCCTGGCTACTACCGCCCGACCAAGCAATGGGACGTAGTTGTCGCTCATGCCAACACGCTCGTGGCGGCCTTTGAGCTCAAGGCGCTCGGCGGCCCTTCTTTCGGTAACAACTATAATAATCGAATAGAAGAAGCTCTTGGCAGTGCGATGGATCTCAGGCGCACCACCCTGGCCGATTTCTTTCCTGGCGAGAAGCCGTGGCTCGGATATTTCTTCATCATGGAGGATGCACCGGGGTCACGATCCGCAGTCAGAATCAGCGAGGGCGCCTTCTCGGTGGAAGACATCTGGCATGGAGCTTCATATCAGGACCGGTTCTCCATCTTCTGCCAGAGGCTGATGACCGAAGGCCTGTATGACGCGGTGTGTTATATTACATCGTCCGCGGCAGAGCCTAAGCCAAACGAACCCATGAGAGCGCTGGATTGGCAGCATTTTGCGGCTGCAATAAATGCGCGGATTACCTATTTGAAGGATCTCGGGTTGCCTCGCAGTGGGGGAGTACTGCCTGTCGACCTGTGAACAGATCGACAGTCTCTCTTTGAGACTTCGACGCAATGATCCTCAAGTGACGAGCTTCCCGTGTTGTGTAACAGCGAAGATCAGACGCCCTCCGCCGCGATGTCCGGAGGATCGACGATGTTCTCTGCGGGGCTGGAGGCGCACACTGCCGGATCCTGTCAATGCGGTGGCATCGGGCGCTTGCCGAAAAGCGCCGAAGATTGAGTACTCATCGACATCCGGCGACGGCCATGGTTCACGAAAACTGTAGACCGGTGACGACAGGCGCTGATGATCGTACGGGAGCACGGCTGGTTCGTGTTCGTCGATGAGGTGCTGCGCGACCGCTACAGGCCGGACAAAGTGATCGACCGGTGCGGCTGGGTACAGCTGGAGATCCACGAAGGTTTCCTGTCCGAAGCGGTTCCGACAGGCTGGCGGCCCAAGATGCTGAAGATTTCCGGTGAGGTTCTGGCGACGGTTCGTGAAGACCGTTCACGATCAGGTGTTCGCCGACCTGGGAGTCGGCTGGGCCGGGCTCCGCATGGGCGGTCGGAGGACGCGTCATGAGACTGCCGATTGCTCTTGCCTGGGCCCCCACACCATGCTGCTGGCTGGACTCCTTTGCTCGGCCTCTGCGCTCAGGTCGACGCGGCCTTAAGCGTCCAGGTCAGCGTGCTGTCGCCCCTGGATTGGATGTCTGATTGTCTTCGTGGTCAATCTTGGGGCGAAGCGTTTGCGTGGGCGAAGCCCGCGCCTTGGTCAGGCGTCCGAGCGGAGCGAGGCCCTTCAGGGGGTGAGGCTTGCCTCGACTGGAGGCGGCATCCGGAGCGATAGCGGAGGGTCTTTGTGGGGTGGCATAGATGGCCAAGTGTCGAAGTGGGTAACGGGTGGGTGTCGTCAGGAGCCGACGCGCCAGGAGTGCAGGTAGTCCTCCTGCTCGCCGGTCAGCGTGTCGATGCCGATCCCGGCCGCGGCCAGCTTGAGCCTGGCCACCTCGTGGTCGATCTCCTCCGGGACGTCGTACACGCCCGGGGCCATCCGCTCGCGCTCCCCGGCCAGCCAGGCGACGGCCAGGGCCTGCGCCGAGAACGACATGTCCATCACGGCCGCCGGATGCCCCTCCGCGGCCGTCAGGTTGACCAGGCGGCCCTCGGCCAGCAGGAGCAGGCGCCGGCCGTCGGCCAGCACGTACTCGTCGGTGTTGGCCCGCACGCCGCGGCGCACCTCCTCGGCCAGCTCGTCGAGCGCCCGCACGTCGATCTCGACGTCGAAGTGCCCGGCGTTGGCGAGGATCGCGCCGTCCTTCATCGCGGCGAGGTGCTCGGCCCTGATCACGTCGCGGTTCCCGGTCACCGTGATGAACAGGTCGCCCACCGCCGCCGCCTCCGCCATCGGCCGCACCTCGTACCCCTGGAGTGTGGCGTCGAGCGCCTTGACGGCGTCGATCTCGGTGACGACCACGCGCGCGCCCAGCCCCTTGGCCCGCTCGGCCACCCCGCGCCCGCAGAACCCGAACCCGGCCACCACGACCGTACGCCCGGCCAGCATGGTGTTGGTGGCCCGCATGATGCCGTCGAGCGTGGACTGCCCGGTGCCGTAGCGGTTGTCGAACATGCGCTTGGTCCGGGTGTCGTTCACGGCGACGACGGGGAAGCGCAGGGCATTCTCGGCGGCCATCTGCCGCAGCCGGATGATCCCGGTCGTGGTCTCCTCGCAGCCGCCGGAGACGCCGTCGAGCAGGTCGGTCCGCTCGGTGTGCAGGATGTTGACCAGGTCGCACCCGTCGTCCAGGACAAGGTCCGGCTCCAGGTCCAGGGCCTGGTGGATGTGCCGGTAGTAGGTGGCCCGGTCGACGCCGGCCCGCGCGTGCACCCCGATCCCGTACTCGCGCAGCGCCTCGGCGACGTCGTCCTGCGTGGACAGGGGGTTGGAGGCCGCCAGCGCGATCTGCGCGCCCCCGGCCTTCAACGCCCCCATGAGCACGGCGGTCTCGGCGGTCACGTGCAGGCAGGCGGCGATCCGCAGGCCGTCGAGCGGCCGTTCCAGCTCGAACCGCGCGCCGATGGCCATCAGCACGGGCATGGAGCGAGCGGCCCAGCTGATGTGCCGCTCGCCACTGTCGCGGAGATCCACCCGTCCCACGCCTCACGTTCTCCGAAGAAGACGGCCAAGAATACGCACGTCACGGCGGCCGGCCCGCATCACCGGAGGAGCGTTTCCCTGGACGGGCGCCAGCCCCGTGCGGGGTTGGCGCCCACCGTGCCTGCCGTAAAAGAAACCGCTGTTGAAGCTTGTGAATCAGTACCGGTAGTGGTCGGACTTGTACGGGCCCTCGACGGGGACGCCGATGTACTCCGCCTGCGGCTTGGTCAGCTCGGTCAGCTTGACGCCCAGCGCGTCCAGGTGCAGCCGCGCGACCTTCTCGTCCAGGTGCTTCGGCAGCGTGTACACGCCGATCGGGTACTCGTCCGTCTTCGCGAACAGCTCGATCTGCGCGATCACCTGGTTGGTGAACGAGTTGGACATCACGAAGCTCGGGTGGCCGGTGGCGCAGCCCAGGTTCATCAGGCGGCCCTCGGCCAGCACGATGATCGAGTGGCCGTCGGCGAACACCCACTCGTCGACCTGCGGCTTGATGTTGCGCTTCTCGATGCCGGGCAGCTTGGCCAGGCCCGCCATGTCGATCTCGTTGTCGAAGTGGCCGATGTTCGACACGATCGCCTGGTGCTTCATCCTCGCCATGTGGTCGGCGGTGATGATGTCGTAGTTGCCGGTCGCGGTGACGAAGATGTCGGCGATGCCGACGACCTCGTCCAGCGTGGTGACCTGGAAGCCGTCCATGGCCGCCTGGAGCGCGCAGATCGGGTCGATCTCGGTCACGATGACGCGGGCGCCCTGGCCGCGCAGCGCGTCGGCGCAGCCCTTGCCGACGTCGCCGTAGCCGCAGACCACGGCGACCTTGCCGCCGATCAGCACGTCGGTGGCGCGGTTGAGGCCGTCGATGACCGAGTGGCGGCAGCCGTACTTGTTGTCGAACTTCGACTTGGTCACCGAGTCGTTGACGTTGATCGCCGGGAACAGCAGCGCGCCGTTCTTGTGCATCTCGTACAGGCGGTGCACGCCGGTGGTGGTCTCCTCGGTCACGCCCTTGATGCTCTCGGCGATCTTCGTCCACCGCTTGTCGTCGCCGACCGTGCGCTGGAGCAGGCCGATGATGACGTGCCACTCCTCCGGGTCGTCGTCCGTGGCGGACGGCACGACGCCGGCCTTCTCGTACTCGGCGCCCTTGTGGACGAGCAGCGTGGCGTCGCCGCCGTCGTCGAGGATCATGTTGGGGGTCTCACCGCCGGGCCAGGTGAGCGCCTGCTCGGTGCACCACCAGTACTCCTCCAGCGTCTCGCCCTTCCAGGCGAAGACCGGGACACCCTTGGGGTCGTCGACGGTGCCGTCGGGGCCGACGACGACCGCGGCGGCGGCGTGGTCCTGGGTGGAGAAGATGTTGCAGCTCACCCAGCGGATCTCGGCGCCGAGCTCGACCAGCGTCTCGATGAGGACGGCGGTCTGGATCGTCATGTGCAGGGAGCCCATGATCTTCGCGCCGGCCAGGGGCCGCGTGCCCGCGTACTCGCGGCGGATCGCCATGAGGCCCGGCATCTCGTGCTCGGCGAGCCGGATCTCCTTGCGGCCGAAGTCGGCAAGTGAAAGGTCGGCGACCTTGAAGTCCATCGGGTTTTCCCCTCGCGTCACGGAGTTGTCGCCGCCGAGTTTAGGTGCCGTCGGAGCAAGGTCGCACCCTCAGAGGCCCGAATCTGACGTAAGAATGTAAGAATGCGCATCACTGAAGCGGCCAGGCGGCTCGGCATGTCCCCTCGAATGCTCCGATACCGGGAGGCATTGGGCCTTCTGCCGCCCGTACGGGAGCGGGGTGCGCACCGGCGGTTCGGCCCCGAGGAGCTGGCGGCGGTGGCACAGGGGATGGAGCTGGAAAAGAGGTTCGACATCACGCCCGCCGAGCTGGCGTTCGCGCTGCGGGTGCTCAGCGAGCCCGCCGTGGCCGGCGCCGTACGCGACCTGGGCGTGCGGATCGGCCGCATCCAGATCCCCCGCCGGGCCCTGGACTTCGAGAAGGAGAAGGCGCTGCGCCTGCTGCGAACCTCGGCTCCTGGCCGGGCGTCCAATCAATCATGATGAATCTCCTGATGGCCACCGTCCTCGCGCTCACCCCCGCGCAGATGGGCGGCGAGGTCAAGGTGTACTTCTCCAAGGGGTACGGCATACCGGGCAAAGCGGTAGCCGTCACTCGCAAGGCGCCCGACCGGGGCGTCGCCCGCTACACCATCGAGCAGCTCATCGCCGGCCCCACCAAGGCCGAGCGGGCCAAGGGCCTGCGCTCCGAGCTGACCGGACGGCTGCACGGCGAGTCCGACTGCGGCGGCGACTTCAAGCTGAAGATCGAGCGTGGCACCGCCACCCTGCGGTTCTGCCGCATGGTGTGGGGCAGCGGCGTGGGCGGCGACGCCCGCGCGCTGCACACGATCGAGACGACGCTGAAGCAGTTCAGGTCGGTGAAGAAGGTGATCTCCCTGAACCAGGACGGGCGCTGCCTGTTCGACATGACCGACAACGGGACGTCCTGCTTGACGGGCCACGAATAGCCCCCGTCGCCTCCACTGACAGCGAATCCGGCCGAGGGCTACGATCTCCCGCAGAAGCGGGATTTGCGAGGCGGAGGCCCGGGTGAGCAGAGACAGCCAGCACCGCATCGACACGACAGTGCCCCACCCGGCCCGGGTGTACGACTACTGGCTGGGCGGCAAGGACAACTTCGAGGCCGACCGGGTCGTCGCCGAGATGGTGCTGCGGGCCGCACCCGCGGTGATCGAAGGCGTCAGGGAGAACCGGGCGTTCCTCGGCCGCGTCGTACATTTCCTGACCGAGGCAGGCATCACCCAGTTCCTGGACATCGGCACCGGCATCCCCACCCAGGGCAACACCCACGAAGTGGCGCAGGCCGTCAACCCCGCGGCCCGCGTCGTCTACGTCGACAACGACCCGATCGTCATGAACCACGCCCGCGCCCTGCTGCGCGGCACCCCCGAGGGCCGCACGACGTACATCGAGGCCGACCTGCTGGAGCCCGAGACCATTCTCGGCGACCGCAGCGTCCTCGACACCCTCGACTTCAGCGAGCCGGTGGCGGTGATCATCGTCGGCACCCTCATGCACATCAGGGACGAGCTCGACCCGTGGGCCGCGGTCAGGACCTACTCGGCGGCCACCTGTGCCGGCAGCTACCTGGCGCTGTCCCACACGACCGCCGACTTCGAGCCGGCGGCCATGGCGGCGATGGCCGAGGTGTACCGCGACACCCCGACCGGCATGACCCACCGCAGCGGACCGGAGATCGCCCGCTTCTTCGAGGGGTACGCCCTCGTCGAGCCGGGCCTGGTGGTGGGCCATCTGTGGCGTCCCGAGGACGACATGATCAAGGACACCTTCCCGGGCGGGTACGGGGTCGTCGGCCGCAAGCTCTGACACATAGCCGTTCGTCACGATGACGCGGGCGCGTGGAGCTGCTGGGCCAGCCAGGGCAGGGCCTGGGGAAGCTCCCTGTTCCAGGTGTTGAAGTTGTGCCCGCCGCTGGGCAGGATCAGCGACGACGCCTGCATCGGCGGCTTCACCGCGCCCAGGAAGCGCAGCGTCGGCCGGTAGTCGGCCTCCCCCTTCCGGCTGCTGGTGACCAGCACGTTCACTGCCGGGGCGGGCAGGTTGGCCAGCCGCCACATGAGGTCGTTGCGCTGTTCGACCGTCTTGTCCCCCGCGAACAGGTCACCCGTGGTGCCGTCGATGATCGTCCGGTAGTACCCCGACAGCGACACCGCCGCCGAGAACGCCTCCGGACGGCTCATGGCGAACTTCAGCGCGCAGTACCCGCCGGTCGAGCCGCCCAGCACCCCCCAGTACTCCCGGCCCGCCCCCACCCGGTAGGCCGAGATCATGTCCTGGCGCACGTCGGTGGTGAAGTACGTCTGCGCCTGCGGCCCCCTCGGCACGTCGACGCACTCGGTGTCGCGCGGCAGCACCACGCTCGGCCGCATCATCACCAGGATCGTCGGCTTGACCTGCCGCTCGGCGATCGCGCTCGCCATCCGTCCCGGCAGGTCCAGCCGGGTCATCAGGTTCTTGGGATCCCCCGGGTAGCCGGTCAGCGCCAGGATCGCGGGGAAGCGTTCACGTTTGTCGGTGAAGTAGGCGGACGGCAGGAAGACGTAGGCCTCCTCGCTGAGGTGCGTCGCAGGCCCCGGCATGAGCACCTGCTCGATCCGCCCCCCGCGTACGGCATGCTGCGCCAGCACCCGGATCCCCGCGCCGACTCCCGCGACCGTGATGGGCGCGCTCGTCGTGTCGGTCCCCAGCAGGTCGCCCCAGTCGCTGTAGAAGCCGAAGTACGAGTTCGCCACCAGCCCCAGCGCGGCCAGCGTGAGCACCTGGTTCCCGGCGAGCACCCCCGTACGGCCGAGCACGGCTCGCCAACGCCGGCCGCCCAGCCGCGGCCACCACCAGACGGTCGCCACCAGCGCCGCCACGGCCGCCAGAGCCATCAGGACTTCCAGTTTCACCGACGTCAGCCCCATGTCGCCTCCCCTGACAGGGATACCGGCCGCGACGTAAAGGATGGGTTAGCGCGGAAGGAAGGACGGGTCAGCGCGAAAGGCGGGATGGGTCGGCGCGGAAGGCGGCTCCGCGCTAACACGGCCGTTATGCGGCGCGGCGTTGAATTCCCCAGCGTGAAGAGCCTCTCGCGCCCCTGGGTGCCGGCGGTCGCGGGTCACGCGACGCTGCTGATCGGCCTGCTCGACATCGTCAAGACCGTCGCTCCCGGCTTCGGTCACACGCGCATGGGCCAGTGGTCGGACTTCCTGCCCGGCATCGTCACCACGGTGGCGCGGGCCTCGTCCCTGGTGGTCGGCATCCTGCTGGTGATGCTGGCGCACGGGCTGCGGCGCGGGAAGGCGCGGGCATGGCGGGCGGTCGTGGTGCTGCTGCCGGTGAGCGCCGTCGTGGAGATCGTGCACCTGCGTCACCTGGTCACCGCCGCGGTGAGCCTCGTGGTGTGCGCGGCGCTGCTGGTCAACCGCCGCCGGTTCGCCGCCCTGTCCGATCCGCGCACGCGCCGGCGGGCCCTGTGGAACCTGCTCGGGCTCGGCGCGCTCGATCTCGGGCTCGGGTACGTGCTGGTCAGCGCCCATCCGGCGGCCATCGTCGGTCATCCGAGCGTGCCGGACCGGCTCGAACACGTGGCGCTCGGGCTGGTGGGCGTCGAGGGGCCGGTCACGTACTCGGCCGGGCACGTCTCCGACCTGGTGTACTTCTCGCTGCTCGCGCTCGGCACGCTGACCACGGTCACGACCCTGTACCTCGCGCTGCGCCCGGAGCGCCCGGTCGCCGAGCTGAGCGCAGACGACGAGCGGCGGCTGCGCGAGCTGCTGGACCGGCACGGGCGGCGTGACTCGCTCGGCTACTTCGCGTTGCGCCGCGACAAGAGCGTGCTGTTCTCGCCGTCGGGCAAGGCGGCGATCGCCTACCGGGTCGTGTCGGGGGTCATGCTGGCCAGCGGCGACCCGATCGGCGACCCGGAGGCGTGGCCGACGGTGATCGACAGGTTCATGGCCGAGGCCAGGCGGCACGCGTGGGTGCCGGCGGTGATCGGCTGCGGCGAGACCGGCGGCGAGGTGTGGACCCGCCGCACCGGGATGTCGGCCCTGGAGCTGGGCGACGAGGCGGTGGTCGAGGTCGCCGGGTTCACGCTGGAGGGCCGGGCGATGCGCAACGTCCGCCAGATGGCCAACCGGGTCGAGCGCGCCGGCTACACCTGCCGGGTGCGGCGCGTGCGCGACCTGGCCGAGGCGGAGAAGGAGCGGATCAGGCACGCCGCCGACTCCTGGCGCGGCACCGACACCGAACGCGGCTTCTCCATGGCCCTGGGCCGCTTCGGCGACCCGGCCGACGGCGCGTGCGTGGTGGCCACGGCGCACAAGGACGGCGAGATCAGGGCCGTGCTGCACTTCGTGCCGTGGGGGCCGCGCGGCGTGTCACTCGACCTGATGCGCAGGGACCGCGACGCCGAGCCCGGCCTGAACGAGCTGCTCATCGTCAGGACCCTCCAGGCGGCGGCCGGGATGGGGGTCGAGCAGGTGTCGCTGAACTTCGCGATGTTCAGGGCCGTGCTGGCCCGCGGCGAGCGGCTGGGGGCGGGGCCGGTGCTGCGGGCCTGGCGGGGGCTGCTGGTGTTCCTGTCGCACTGGTTCCAGATCGAGTCGCTGTACCGGTTCAACGCCAAGTTCCGGCCGATCTGGGAGCCACGGTTCGTGGTGTACCCGAACGCGCGGGACCTGCCGCGGATCGGGGTGTCGGCGCTGCAGGCGGAGGCGTTCATCAAGCTGGACGGGCCCGCCCAACTTGTCGCGAAGGTAACTCCGGGCAGGTCAGCTCGCCGTGCGGCTGTGTGAGCGGTCCAGGTCGGGCTCCAGGTAGATCACCCGGGCGATCGGCACGGCCTCCCGGATGCGCCGCTCCGCCTCGTCGATCCCCCGCGCCACGTCGGACGCCGTGTCGTCGTGCGCGACCGCGATCTTGGCCGCCACCAGCAGCTCCTCGGGGCCGAGGTGCATCGTGCGCATGTGGATCACCCGGTCCACCTCCGGCGCGCCCTCCAGCGCCGTCCGGATCTGGCCCTCCATCTCGGGCGAGGCGCCCTCGCCGACCAGCAGCGACTTGGTCTCGATGGCCAGGATGACCGCGATCACGGCCAGCAGCACACCGATCATCAGGGTGCCGATCGCGTCCCAGATGCTGGCCCCGGTGATCACCGTCATCGTCACGCCGAACAGGGCGAAGATGAGACCCAGCAGCGCGCCGAGGTCCTCCAGCAGGATGACCGGCAGCTCCGGCGACTTGGAGCGGCGGATGAAGGTCACCCACGACTGCTTGCCGCGCAGCGGGTTCGCTTCCTTGATCGCGGTGCGGAACGAGAACGCCTCGGCGATGATCGCGAAGATCAGCACCGCGAACGCCCAGATCGGCGACTCCAGCTCGTGCGGATGACTGATCTTGGAGAAGCCCTCGTAGAGCGAGAACGCGGCGCCGATCGTGAACAGCACCACCGCCACCACGAAGGCGTAGAAGTAGCGCTCGCGCCCGTACCCGAACGGGTGCTTCTGGTCCTTCTCCCGCTGCGCCCGCTTGCCGCCGAGCAGCAGCAGGAGCTGGTTGCCCGAGTCGGCGACCGAGTGGATGCCCTCCGCCAGCATCGAGGACGACGAGGTGAAGAAGGCGGCCACGAACTTCGCCAGGGCAATGGCCAGATTAGCGGTCAATGCCGCAACGATCGCTTTGGTACCGCCACTCGCGCTCACCGGACAACTCCACTCATAAGATCACGCTCACAAGAGCCTGGAAGGGGATCCTATGGGGAAATCCTCGCCTTGAGCTCTGTGATCGCTGACACAGGGGTCGGATCGACGCCGTACCCGAGAGCGAGGTACGTACTCGCATAGTCACCCAGTCCGATGAGCGATGCCATTCGCTCCAGCGGATGAGACCCCTCGGCGGACAGCTCGCTGACCGGCACGTCGCGGTCGGCGGCCAGGCGCACGGAGACGTCGCGGCGGCGGGCGACCTGCGGATGCTCCTCGACGTCGCGCAGCATCACCAGCCGGAGCGTGTGCCCGGAGGGCTCGTCGGCGAAGATGTCACGCTTGGCCAGCGGCCCGTCGAAGGCGACGACCTGGTTGTGGTTGGCCTCGGGCAGCTCGCCGAAGACGGCCGGGTATTTGGCGTTCTCGTTGAGCTGGCAGGCCAGCCGGTACCCGGCCACGGTGGTGACCGGCGAGGAGCCCCAGATCATCGGCACGCTCTCGGCCAGCTCCATGGCCAGCGTCTTGCCCGGGTTGATGAAGGAGTCGCTGGAGGGGCGGCACCGGTGCGCGACGGCTTCGAGCGTCGTGGCGACCCGCTCGTACAGGTCGTCGTCGGCCTGGAGCAGGCCGAGCGAGGCGGCGGCGACGATGACCGGGACGGTGAGCAGCCAGACGTTCGCGCGGGGCTGCCCGGTCGCCGGGACGGCCACGTAGAGGGCGGAGGCCTGCCGGGCGATCGCCTCCAGCGGCGAGTCGGCGCCGCCGACGGCCAGCAGCGAGCAGCCGCGCCGCACCGCCTCCGCGGCCACGGACAGCGTCTCCTCCGTACGGCCGGAGCACGACACGGCGATGACCAGGTCGGTCGCCCCCACCCAGCCGGGCAGCTGGTACGAGCGCAGCGTCACGATGGGCAGCGGCGCCCCGTTGCCGCACACGGCGGCCAGGATGTCGCCGGCGATGGCGGAGCCGCCCATCCCGGCGACCACGATCGCCCGCGGCCGCCGCTCGGCGGACAGCCGGTCGATGCCCGCCTCGACGGCGGTGCGGTGGGCGGTGCGGACCTGGGCGGCGGAGGCGGCGACCGCCATCAGCATGCCGCCGGGGTCACCCTCAGTGAGGTGGTGCTGGTCGTCGAGCCGCTCGGGCTCCCAGATCACGGCTTCCTGGCCTCGTCGACGAGCAGGACGGGGATGTCATCCCTGACCGGATAGATGAGGCCACATCCGGTGCAGACCAGCTCCTCGGTCTCGGTCTCGGCCCGCAGCGGCGCCTTGCACGCCGGGCAGGCCAGGATCTCCAGCAGCCAGTCGTCGATCTTCACACTGACACCCCTCTAACCATGGCGAGGACCTCGTCCCTGATCGCCGTCATCGTGCTCTCGTCAGCGGCCTCGGCGTTGAGCCGCAGCAGCGGCTCGGTGTTGGAGGCGCGCAGGTTGAACCACCAGCCGGACCCGGTCACGGTGAGCCCGTCGAGCTCGTCGACGGTCCCGCGGGAGCCGAACGCGCTCCGCACCCGTCGCAGGGCCTCGTCCTGGTCGGCCACCGTGCTGTTGATCTCGCCGGAGGCGTGGTAGCGCGCGTAGGCGCCGATCAGGCCGGACAGCGGGCGCTCCTGCTCGCCGAGCGCGGCCAGCACGTGCATGGCCGCGAGCATGCCGGAGTCGGCGAACCAGAAGTCGCGGAAGTAGTAGTGGGCGGAGTGCTCGCCGCCGAACACCGCGCCGGTGCGCGCCATCTCGGCCTTGATGAACGAGTGGCCGACGCGCGTGCGCACCGGCTCGCCGCCGTGCTCGCGGACGATCTCCGGCACCCCGGCCGAGGTGATCAGGTTGTGGATGATCGTCGCACCGGGGTCCTTGGCCAGCTCGCGTACGGCCACGAGCGCCGTGACGGCCGACGGCGGGACGGACTCGCCGCGCTCGTCGATCACCCAGCAGCGGTCGGCGTCGCCGTCGAAGGCCAGCCCCAGGTCGGCGCCCGTCTCGCGGACGGCCCGCTGCAGGTCGAGCAGGTTGCCCGGCTCCAGCGGGTTGGCCTCGTGGTTGGGGAAGGAGCCGTCGAGCTCGAAGTAGAGGGGCACCAGGTCGATCGGCAGGCCCTCGAACACGGCGGGGACCGTGTGGCCGCCCATGCCGTTGCCCGCGTCGACCACGACCTTCAGCGGCCGGGAGGCCGACAGGTCGACCAGCGTGCGCAGGTGGTCGGCGTACCCCTGGAGCAGGTCCTTCTCGATGAGGGTGCCGGTCGGGGTCATGGAGCGGCCCATCAGCTCGGCCGCCCGGTCGCGGATCTCGACCAGCCCCGAGTCGCCGCCGATCGGCACCGCGCCCGCGCGGCACATCTTCATGCCGTTGTAGCGGGCGGGGTTGTGGCTGGCGGTGAACATCACCCCGGGCAGCCCGAGGCTGCCGCTGGCGTAGTAGAGCAGGTCGGTCGAGCCCAGGCCCGCGTGCACGACGTCGGCGCCGCGCGAGCGCGCGCCGCGCACGAACGCGTCGGACAGCGGCCGCGACGACTCACGCATGTCGTGCGCCACCACCGCGGAGCGGGCCCCGGTCACCTCGACGAAGGCCGCCCCCACGGCCTCGGCGGTCTGCTCGTCGAACTCGTCGGGCACCACGCCGCGAACGTCGTACGCCTTGAAGATCCTGGCGAGATCGCCCACTCTCCAGCTCCGCCCTTAGGTCCGTCAGGTGTACGAACGAGCCTACCGGTCGCGATGTTGCTGGGCGGACCGAAGAACGCGCAGGTGCCCCCTGCGCCCGACCTCGACCCCTTGGCCGACCGGCTCGCCGCCGCCGGACGGCGTCGGGCGCGCGGCCTCCCTGACCGCGTTGGCCAGCGCTTCGAGGTCGTCGGAGCTGGGCGAGTTGCCGTCCGTGGGCAGCCGCACCACCTCCCAGCCGCGGGGAGCGGTCAGCCGCTCCGCGTGTTCTGCGCACAAGTCATAACAGTGTGGCTCGGCGTACGTCGCCAGAGGGCCGAGTACAGCGGTCGAGTCGGCGTATACGTACGTGAGCGTGAAGACGGCAGGCTGGCTGCACGCGGTGCGGGAACAGCGACGGACGGGGCTCACGGAGGGACCGTATCTGGTAAGAGTGCGAGGCGCCACTATCTGAGCGCTCTTAACGAGCGTGTCGCCACAATTCGGACACCTGTCGCAGGCTTTCCACCCACATGACCCGATGCGGTATCGCGGGAGGCTCTTCCCCGTCTTGCCGGAAGTCCTTCCCTCTCCCCTCAGAAGTCCTTCCCCATAGACTTGGCCCGTGAATCCACGGCGTGGTCCCAGACGGCGCGATCGCCACGGTCGCGGCATGCGCGGCCCGATCGCCCCCTCCCACGTGCCGATCGCCAGGTCGCGCAGCGAGCGGTTCGACGACCTCGTGCTCGACGCCGTCGACCGGCTGCGGCCGCAGTGGGGCAAGCAGCTCGCGGCGGTGGAGTTCGCGGTCGAGGAGGTGCCGCCGCTGAGCGAGCTCGGCGACGGGCCCAGCCTGGGCACCGACCCGATCCCGTTCGGCCGCGCCGACGTGGCGCGGGGCCAGAACCCCGCCGCCGTCGTGGTGTACCGGCGGCCGCTGGAGGCGCGCGCCCGTGACCGCGACACGCTGGGGGCGCTGGTTCACGACACGGTGGTGGAGCAGGTCGCGACCCTGCTGGGCGTCTCGCCGGAGACCGTCGACCCGGGGTACGACGACCGGCGCTGAGCCTTCAGGGCAGCACGACCGCCGGGGTGTCGTCCAGCGGCGGCAGCAGGGTCCAGGTCCTGGCCGGCGCCAGCGGCTGGGCGGTGAGCAGCAGCCCGCTCTTCAGCCGCTCCTCGATCACCCGCGCCCCGTACACCTCGCCCGAGACGGGCGTGACCACCACCCCGAACTCCCCCTTGGCCTTCAGCTTCACGCTCTTGGTCCGCCCCGCCGGCACGTCCACCTCGAACGGCGGCTGCGCGGCGCCACGCGAGGGCACGATCCGCACACTGACCCTGCCCGCCGTGACGGGCGCGGTGAGCACCAGGCGGGCGCCGTCGCGGTTGGCCGCCACGGCGCTGCCCAGGGCGAGCGACGGCGTCCCCGCCGTGAACGCCACATCCGACTTGTCGCCCGTACCCGTCACGACGAGCCCGGCCACGACGGGCGTGGAGGACGTCAGCACCAGCCCCGCCGACTCCCCGCCGATGCCGGTGGTCACGTCGAGCGCGGCCACGCTGCCCGCCGGGACGTCGATGGACTCACGGCCTTTCATCTGGTACGCGGCGCTCTCGGTCACCGCCTGGACGGCCACGTTCGCGTCGGCGTCGCCAGGGGCCGCGACCAGCAGCTTCCGCGTGCCCCCTCCGCCCGGGACGCCGGGCACCACGACGCGCGTGGCGGGCGGCGCGGCGGCGGGCAGCCAGTCCACGCCGTTCCCGCCGAGGGAGGCGTGCGCGGCCACCGCGAGCCTGCCGGTGAGGACGGTCACGCCCACGGCCATCACGTCCGCCGACGGCGCGAGCGTCTTGAGGTCGATGGCGCTGTGCCCGCCGGGCGGGATCTCCAGGCCGCGGCCCTTGTCGCCGGAGACGGCCCCCTCGGCGGCGTAGACCTCGACGTCCACCAGGGCGGCGGCGCGGTCGGCGTTCATCAGGTGGAGGGTGACGTCGGCGTCCGCGGGGCCGGGGCCGACCAGCCACGCCGCCGCGCCGGGCTCGGCACAGCGGACCCCGGCCAGGCCGCGGGCCTCGCCCTTGGTCTCGCGTGTGGTGTAACCGGCCTCCAGGCCGCCCGGGCCGGTCGCCACGTACGGGTCGGCGCCCTTCATCGTCGGGCGGGACAGGGCGCCGGGCAGGTAGACGTCCACGCGGCCGCCCTTGAGCGACGGGCACACGGCCGTCGCCGCCTCCACGGCCACCTTGCGCGGGCCCTCGGGGGCGGGCGGCGCCGGGGCGGGGCGGGTCACGTACGCGACGCCGTACAGGGCCGCCAGCGCGACGACCACCAGCAGGAACAGCCCGAACCGGTTCTCGACGAACGCCCTTCCGGCGGACGCGCCGCCGCCTGACGCCCTCCCCGCCCGTCCGGCGGCCCGTCGCCCGGCCTCCGGCTGGAGACCGGCCTCCGGCTGGGGACCGGCCGGAACCCTCGGCTGGGGTCCGGTGGGGAACTCCGGCCGGAGTCCGGCTGGGGTTCCCGGCCGGGGTCCGGGCGGGGTCTCCGGCTCGGGTTTGGGGGGTTTTCCGCGGCGGCCCGCGGCGCGGCGGCCGGTCATGAGGCGGCCGCCAGCACCGGGGCCGGCGCGTCCGCGCGCTCGGCGGCGGGTTCGCGGCTGCCGGGCGCGGGCCGCAC
>NZ_JAHKRL010000269.1 GCF_019396405.1 Nonomuraea rhizosphaerae
GGGCCGGGGCCGGGGGCGGGGCGGCGGCCGCGAGGGCCGCCCGCGCCGTGCGTACCCGCACCGACCGGGTCTTGGCCACGGCGAGCACGGCGAGCGCCGCCACCAGGGCGGAGCCGATCAGCGTGGGGGACGACAGCGCCGGCGTGGGCGAACTGGCCGAGGCGTCGACGAGGGTGGGGAGAGGGGCGTCGGTGGTGACCGCGTTCGTGTCGGCGGTGGCGGGTTTGGCGTGCTTGCCCTTCTTGGGCGCCTGCTCGGTGGTCCTGCCGGTGGACGGCTCCGCGGTCTTGCGCGTCGTGGCCGCGGGGGCCTCGGCCTGCTGCCGGGGCGTCTCCTTGGCGGTGGGTTTGGGGCGGGCGGCGAGCGGGGCCTGCTGCTGCCGCTCCTCGCCGATGCCGGGGATCTGGTCGGTGAGGGGGCTGCCGTCGAGCTGCAGCTTGCCGACCTCGGTGGTGCCGGGGATGCTGTCCTCGTTGGCCTGGCGCTGCTCGTTCTCCCTCGCGACCTGCTTCTCGGCGGCCTCGTTGTCCAGGCGGGTCTTGATCTTCTCCGGGTAGCCGTAGCCGACGACCTTGCTGGTGTCGCGTTCCTTGCGCTTGGCGACGCCGCCGTCGATGTTGCCCTCGATCGTGTGGATCGTGCTGCCCTCGACCCGGGTCACGATGCCGACGTGGTCGATGTTGTCGATGCTGTTCGAGCCGCCCCAGTCGTAGAAGACGAAGGCTCCGGGCTTGGGCGTCTTGCCCCAGGCCCCCTGCTCCTTGAACCACTCGGCGTGCCGCACCGTCCAGGCGAACTGGCCGATCCACTCCTCGTAGCCGAGCTTGTGCGCGGCCCAGGACAGGTACATGTCGCACCAGGGCGCGGAGGAGTAGTCGGCGTCGAACTCGATGTTCTTGCCGTACCAGTCACCGAACTTGGTGTACGAGCCGCCCTTCTCGGAGTAGCCGAGCTGGCTCTCGAGCAGGTCGATGTACTTCTTCATCTCTGGCGTCATGGACGTGCAGGCGAACCTTCCGAGCAAGACCGGGTTTATCCACATGTCCCGGGGCATAAGGGGAACCAGGGACCATTGTGGCAAAACCGGAGGCCTGTAGTCTTCCGTGATGAAGGAGGCTACCGTGGCGAAAGCGCAGGTCAAGCCCGCGTAAACGGAGCCCCCTCGGGGGTAATGAAACGAAAGCTGCAGGTCAAGAGCTTGCCAGAAATGTCCTGCCGAGGATGGTTTAGTACGAAAAGATCTACCTTCGGGCGTGTCTAGAAGTTCATTCGGTAGAACGTGTTCTAAGATGGCGGCCATGACGATCGACGTCGCCGCCGGCGAGTCCCGCATCGCCGCCCTGTGCGCCCTGGCCCAGCGGACCAGAGACCTGATGGACGCGGTCCTGGCCACCGACGTCGGCGAGGACGAACTGCTGGCCGTGTCCGCCGAGATGGCCGCCCTGACCGACCGGCTCAGCGCGGCCGTGCGGGTGTCGCCGCAGTCGTTCGACATCGGGCCCGACGGGACCGTGCGTCACCTGGGCAACGCCGCCATCGGCGCCGCGAACCCGTACGCCGTGCCGCTCACCGTGGAGCACGTCCCCGACGGAGGGGTGCGGGCGGAGGTGACGTTCAGGCCGCTGCACGAGGGGCCGCCCGGCGGCGTGCACGGCGGGGTCACCGCGATGGCCCTGGACCACCTGCTCGGCCAGGCCGTGGCCGCCGCCGGGCTGGCGGGCATGACGGGGACGCTGACGATCCGGTACAAGGCGCTCGTGCCGTACGGGAGGCCGGTGGTCGTCTCGGCGCGGCACACGCGGTCGGAGGGGCGCAAGACGTGGGCGGAGGGGCGTGTGGCGCTCCCGGATGGAACGCTCCTCGCCGAGGCGACCGGGCTGTTCATCACGCCCACCGAGTGGATGAACCGCCGCGTCACGTACACGCCGCAGTGACGGGGGCGGCGGTCAGTAGCCCGCGCCCGTCAGCATGCCGCCGTCCACCGTGAACTCGCTGCCTGTGCAGTAGCTGGCCTTGTCCGAGGCCAGGAACGCGACCACGTGCGACACCTCCACCGGCTTGGCGAAGCGCTTGGTCACCATGCTGCGCATGAACGCCTCCGCGTCCACCTCGGCCATGATCTCCGGGTCCAGGGCCATCGTGGTGTTGATGGCGCCGGGATGCACGGAGTTCACCCGGATCTTGTGCCGGGCCAGCTCACGCGCCGCCGACTTGGTGACGCCACGGACGGCGAACTTGGAGGCCGCGTACGCCGACATGCCCTCGGCCCCGATGAAGCCCTCGACGGAGGAGATGTTCACGATCGAGCCGCGCCCGGCCGCCTTCATCGGCTCGATGACGGACTTGATGCCGAGCCAGGTGCCCTTGAGGTTCACGTCGATGATGCGGTCGAACTCGTCCACCGACATATCCGCGATACGCCGAAATTTCAGGATCCCGGCGTTGTTGACCAGGATGTGGAGCTTGCCGTGCAGCTCCGTCGCCGTGGCGACCGCGCGCTCCCATTCCTCGGGGCTGGTGACGTCGTGATGGACGTACGTGGCGCCCGTCTCCTCCGCCAGCGCCTTGCCCTCCTCGTCCAGCACGTCCCCGAACACCACGCGCGCGCCCTCCTCCAGGAAGAGCCGCACGTGCGCCTCGCCCATGCCGCGCGCCCCGCCGGTGATCAGCGCCACCTTGCCGTCAAGCAGTCCCATAACGACCTCCCGCCGCGACGGCCACGGCGGCCGCCTCCATGGATCGGTAGACGGGGATCCCGGCCGCCGCCACGATCGCCCTGACCTCGTCCTCCACCCCCCCCGGGGCGCCC
>NZ_JAHKRL010000031.1 GCF_019396405.1 Nonomuraea rhizosphaerae
TGGTGGGAGACCTCATCTCAAGGCGAGCTTCCCGCTTAGATGCTTTCAGCGGTTATCCCTTCCGAACGTAGCCAACCAGCCGTGCACCTGGCGGTACAACTGGCACACCAGAGGTTCGTCCGTCCCGGTCCTCTCGTACTAGGGACAGCCCCTTTCAAGTCTCCTGCGCGCGCAGCGGATAGGGACCGAACTGTCTCGCGACGTTCTAAACCCAGCTCGCGTACCGCTTTAATGGGCGAACAGCCCAACCCTTGGGACCTACTCCAGCCCCAGGATGCGACGAGCCGACATCGAGGTGCCAAACCATCCCGTCGATATGGACTCTTGGGGAAGATCAGCCTGTTATCCCCGGGGTACCTTTTAGCCGTTGAGCGACACCGCTTCCACACGCCGATGCCGGATCACTAGTCCCAGCTTTCGCTCCTGCTCGACCCGTCAGTCTCACAGTCAAGCTCCCTTGTGCACTTACACTCAACACCTGATTGCCAACCAGGCTGAGGGAACCTTTGGGCGCCTCCGTTACCCTTTAGGAGGCAACCGCCCCAGTTAAACTACCCACCAGACACTGTCCCCGATCCGGATCACGGACCAGAGTTAGACGTTCAAAACGACCAGAGTGGTATTTCACCAATGACTCCACCCGAACTAGCGTCCGAGCTTCCCAGTCTCCCACCTATCCTACACAAGACGCTCCAAACGCCAATGTCAAGCTGTAGTGAAGGTCCCGGGGTCTTTCCGTCCTGCTGCGCGTAACGAGCATCTTTACTCGTAGTGCAATTTCGCCGGGTCTGCGGTTGAGACAGCGGGGAAGTCGTTACGCCATTCGTGCAGGTCGGAACTTACCCGACAAGGAATTTCGCTACCTTAGGATGGTTATAGTTACCACCGCCGTTTACCGGCGCTTAAGTTCTCACCTTCGCATGATTGCTCACGCTAAGCGGTCCCCTTAACGTTCCGGCACCGGGCAGGCGTCAGTCCGTATACATCGTCTTACGACTTCGCACGGACCTGTGTTTTTAGTAAACAGTCGCTTCCCCCTGGCCACTGCGACCCCCACCAGCTCAGAGCGCAAG
>NZ_JAHKRL010000270.1 GCF_019396405.1 Nonomuraea rhizosphaerae
CCCAGCCCCCCCCCGCCACGGCCGAGATCAGTGGCCACATACATCGTCAGACGGTTGATAGCGGCCGTCCTGCTGCTCTTCGTGGTGAGCATCACGACGTTCGCCATCTTCTTTCTCGTGCCGCTGTGGGCGGGGAACTCCCCCGAAGACCTCGCCTCGCGTTACGTGGGCAAGGCCGCCAACCAGGAGATGATCCACCAGGCCGCCGAGAAGCTCGGCTTCAACGACCCGCTGGTCGTGCAGTACGGGCGGTTCGTGAAAGGCATCTTCGCCGGCACCGACCGCAACTACGGTCCCGGTGTCGAGCACTGCCCGGCGCCGTGCCTCGGCTACTCGTACGTGACCCAGAATCCGGTGCTGCCCGACCTGGAGGACCGATTGCCGGTGACGCTGTCACTGGCGCTCGGCGCGGCCGTGGTGTGGGTGCTGTTCGGCGTGGCCACCGGCGTGGTGTCGGCGCTGAGACGCGGCAGCTTCTTCGACCGTCTGTCGATGGGCATAGCGCTGGCCGGCGTCTCGCTGCCCATCTTCTTCACCGGCATCGTGTCCCTGGCCATCTTCCGTGACCAGCTCGGCCTGGTCGGCGACGTCGCCAACTGGGTGCCGTTCTCCGAGGACCCGGCCACCTGGGCCAACAACCTCATCCTGCCGTGGGTGACGCTCGCCTTCCTCTACGCGGCCGGGTACGCGCGGCTCACCAGAGCGGGCATGCTGGAGACCATGGGGGAGGACTACATCCGCACGGCCCGGGCCAAGGGCCTGCCCGAGCGCACCGTGGTGATCAAGCACGGCCTGCGCGCCACGCTCACGCCCGTGATGACGATGTTCGGGCTCGACCTGGGCCTGCTGCTCGGCGGCGCGGTGCTGACCGAGAGCACGTTCTCGCTGCCCGGCATCGGCAAGTACGCCGTCGACGCCATCGGCAACAACGACCTGCCCCAGGTGATGGGCGTCACGCTGACCGCGGCGGCCTTCATCATCATCGCCAACCTGGTCGTCGACCTGCTCTACGCGACCGTCGACCCGAGAGTGAGGCTGACGTGAGCGAGAACGCCTTCCTCGACGTCCAGGACCTCAAGATCCACTTCAAGACCGACGACGGAGTCGTCAAGTCGGTGGACGGGCTGTCGTTCAGCCTCGACCGCGGCAAGACGCTGGGCATCGTCGGCGAGTCGGGCTCCGGCAAGTCGGTGACCAGCCTCGGCATCCTCGGCCTGCACCGCGGCGGCAACGCCAACGTCACCGGCCAGATCTGGCTCGACGGCGAGGACCTCATCACCGCCTCCAACGAGCACGTGCGCGGCCTGCGCGGCCGCAAGATGTCGATGATCTTCCAGGACCCGCTGTCGTCGATGCACCCGTTCTACACGGTCGGCGCCCAGATCATCGAGGCGTACCGGATCCACCACAAGGTGTCCAAGAGCGTCGCCAAGAAGCACGCCATCGACATGCTCGGCCGGGTCGGCATCCCCGAGCCGCAGCGGCGCGTCGACTCCTACCCGCACGAGTTCTCCGGCGGCATGCGCCAGCGCGCCATGATCGCCATGGCGCTGTCGTGCGACCCCGAGCTGCTCATCGCCGACGAGCCGACGACCGCGCTCGACGTCACCGTGCAGGCCCAGATCCTCGACCTGATGCGCGACCTGCAGCGCGAGTTCAACTCCGCGCTCATCATCATCACGCACGACCTCGGCGTGGTCGCCGAGCTGTCCGACGACATCCTGGTCATGTACGCGGGCAAGTGCATCGAGTACGGCACGGCCGACGACATCTTCTACCGGCCCGAGCACCCGTACACGTGGGGCCTGCTCGGCTCCATGCCGCGCCTGGACCGCGAGCCCACCGAGCGGCTGCTGCCGGTCAAGGGAAGCCCGCCGTCCCTCATCAACGTGCCTTCGGGCTGCGCCTTCCACCCCCGCTGCCCGTACGCCGAGCTGACCAAGGGCAGGGACAGGACCGAGGTGCCCGTCCTGCTTGACACCGACCCGGGCCACCTCGTGCGCTGCCACCTCAGCAGGACGGAGCGGCGGACGCTGTGGGAGAACGAAGTCAAGCCAGCTCTGGAGACCCAGTGACCACCTCGAACGAGCCGCTTCTGTCCGTCCAGGACCTGCAGAAGCACTTCCCGGTGACCAAGGGCCTGCTCAAGCGGCAGGTCGGCGCCGTGAAGGCGGTCGACGGCATCAGTTTCGACGTCGTCAAGGGCGAGACCCTCGGCCTGGTGGGCGAGTCGGGCTGCGGCAAGTCGACCACCGGCCGCCTGGTCACCAGGCTCCTGGAGCCGACCGCGGGCAAGATCGTCTTCGAGGGTCGCGACCTCACCCACATGAGCCAGGGCGCCCTGCGGCCGCTGCGCCGCGACATGCAGATGATCTTCCAGGACCCGTACTCGTCGCTCAACCCGCGGCACACGGTCGGCACCATCGTCGGCGCCCCGTACCGCATCCAGGGCGTCAAGACCGAGAACGGGATCAAGAAGGCCGTCCAGGACATCCTCGCCCTGGTCGGGCTCAACCCGGAGCACTACAACCGCTACCCGCACGAGTTCTCCGGCGGCCAGCGGCAGCGCATCGGCATCGCCCGCACGCTCGCGCTCAAGCCCAAGCTGATCATCGCCGACGAGCCCGTCTCCGCGCTCGACGTGTCCATCCAGGCGCAGGTGGTCAACCTGCTGGAGGACCTGCAGAACGAGCTGGACCTGACGTACGTGGTCATCGCCCACGACCTGTCCGTGGTGCGCCACATCAGCGACCGGGTCGCGGTCATGTACCTGGGCAAGATCGTCGAGATCGCCGACCGCAAGCGCCTCTACAGCTCGCCCATGCACCCCTACACGAACGCGCTGCTGTCGGCCGTCCCGATCCCGGACCCGAAGGCGCGTACGGAGAGGGAGCGGATCAGGCTGACCGGCGACGTGCCGAGCCCGCTCAACCCGCCGCCCGCCTGCCGCTTCCACACCCGCTGCTGGAAGGCCCAGGACGTCTGCAAGACGGTCGAGCCGCCGCTGGAGGAGCTGGCCAGCGGCCACCGGGTCGCCTGCCACTTCCCGGAGAACGCCCCCGACGCGGTCGTCCAGACGCCCACCGGCGCCGTGGCCCCCGAGTAGGCACAGAGAAGCAGGCGCAGGGGAGCAGGCGCGCAGGAGTGGTTACGACAGGGCGCCCGGGGTGATCAGCCCCGTCTCGTAGGCGAGGACGACGGCCTGGACGCGGTCGCGCAGGCCCAGCTTGGTCAGCACGTTGCCCACGTGCGTCTTGACCGTCGTCTCGCTGACCACCAGCTTGGCGGCGATCTCGGCGTTGGACATGCCCTTGGCGATCAGCCGCAGCACCTCCAGCTCCCGCTCGGTCAGCCGGTCGAGCCGCGCCGGGGTCGCCTGCTCGTACGCGGACGGCAGCCGCGTGGCGAACCGGTCCAGCAGCCGCCTGGTCACGCTCGGCGCCACGATCGCGTCGCCCGCCGCCACCACGCGGATCGCCTGCACCAGCTCGTCCGGCGGCACGTCCTTCAGCAGGAACCCGGACGCGCCGGAGCGCAGCGCCTCGACGATGTACTCGTCCAGGTCGAACGTGGTCAGCACCAGCACCTTCGGCACGTGCGCCGTCGGCGCGGCCTCGCGCACGATGCGGCGCGTCGCCTCGATGCCGTCGACCCCGGGCATCCGGATGTCCATCAGCACCACGTCGGGCAGCAGCGCCCGCGTCTGCTCCTGCGCGTCCTTGCCGTCACCGGCCTGCCCCACCACCGTGATGTCGGGCTCGGCCTCGAGTATCAGGCGGAAACCGGTGCGCAGCAGCGGCTGGTCGTCCACCAGCAGCACCCTGATCGTCATTGTGAGTCCTTCAAGGGGAACCTCGCCCGCACCTCGAATCCGCCCCCCGCTCGCGGACCGATGCTGAGGATTCCACCATAGAGGGCAACCCGCTCGCGAATGCCCACCAAACCGTGCCCTGGCTGCCCGGTCAGGGCCGCCAGGCCCCGCCCGTCGTCCTCCACCCGCACGTCCAGCTCACGCGGGTCGTGCCGGACGGTCACCACGGCCTTGGCGCCGGGACCGGCGTGGCGCAGGCTGTTGGTCAGCCCCTCCTGGATCAGCCGGTAGGCGGCCAGGTCGACGCCGGCGGGGACGGCCGGCGGGTCGCCCTCGACGGACAGCTGGGTGGCCAGACCGGCCTCCCGCATCTGCTCCACCAGCGCGGGCAGGTCGTGCAGGCCCGGCTGCGGCCCCAGCTCGGCGCGGGCGTCGGTGCGCAGCACGCCGACGATGTTGCGCATCTCGCTCATCGCCATCCGGCCGGTGTGCTCGATCGCCGACAGCGCCTCACGCGCCAGGTCGGGGTCGGCGGCCAGCACCCGCCGCGCGGCGGCCGCCTGCACCGTCATCACGCTCACGTGGTGGGCCAC
>NZ_JAHKRL010000271.1 GCF_019396405.1 Nonomuraea rhizosphaerae
GCCCGAGCTTACAGAATATGATTCTGGCTCGGGCGCGACGGCGGCTGACTTGGGACGAGCGGCTGCGGTCGCACGTTCCGAGGCGGCCCTCAGCGCTTGGACTTGCCTCGGGTAGCCCCCCCGCGCCCGCGCAGAGTCACACCGGACTCGCTCAGGATGCGGTGGATGAACCCGTAGGACCGGCCGGTCGAAGCGGCCAGGGCGCGGATGCTCTCACCCGCGGCATAGCGCTTCTTGAGATCACCGGCCAGTTTTTCCCGGTCGGCCCCGGTTACCCGGGTGCCCTTCTTCAGTGTCTCGGCCACGAGTACCTCCTGTAGTGCCGGACTTCCGCAGCGTTACTCCGCCATGATCAGTCATTTCAGCGGGATCGGCTACCTACTCCACGGGAAAAGATCCGTACCCACCCAAATTAAGATCAGGCAAGTGCCACAAGATCGGAAAATTCCTCGCTCCAAGCGTCTTCAGTTCCGTCTGGCAGCAAGATCACCCTATCCGGTGAAAGGGCGTCAACGGCACCCTCGTCATGCGTGACCAGGACGATCGCTCCTGAATACGACCTCAGAGCGTTCAGGACCTGCTCGCGGCTGACGGGATCGAGGTTGTTCGTGGGCTCGTCGAGCAGCAGGACATTGGCACTTGACAGGACGAGGATCGCCAGCGCCAGCCGGGTCTTCTCGCCGCCGGACAGGACGCCGGCGGGCTTGTCGACGTCGTCGCCGGAGAACAGGAACGACCCCAGCACCTTGCGCAACTCGGTGTCGGTGAACTGGCCGCCGGCCGAGCGCATGTTCTCCAGCAGGGTCCGATCGCCGTCGAGGGTCTCGTGCTCCTGGGCGTAGTAGCCGACCTTGAGGCCGTGGCCGGGCCTGATCTCGCCGCTGTCGGGCTGCTCGACGCCGCCGAGCAGGCGCAGCAGCGTGGTCTTGCCGGCGCCGTTGAGCCCGAGGATCACGACCCGGTGACCTCGGTCGATGGCCACGTCGACGTCGGTGAAGACCTCCAGCGACCCGTACGACTTGGACAGCCCCTCCCCCATCAGCGGGGTGCGCCCGCAGGGCAGCGGCTCGGGGAAGCGCAGCTTGGCGACCTTGTCGCCCTTGCGCTCCTCCTCGGTGCCGGCCAGCAGGCGGTGGGCGCGGCGCATCATGTCCTGGGCGGCCTTGGCCTTGGTCGCCTTGGCGCGCATCTTGTCGGCCTGCGACAGCAGTGCCCCGGCCTGCTTCTCGGCGTTGGCGCGCTCGCGCTTCCTGCGCTTCTCGTCGGTCTCGCGCTGCGCCAGATAGGCCTTCCAGCCGACGTTGTAGTGGTCGATCACGCTGCGGTTGGCGTCGAGGTGCAGGACCTTGTTGACCGTCGCTTCAAGAAGGCCGACGTCGTGACTGATGATCACCAAGCCGCCCTGATGAGATCGCAAAAAATCACGAAGCCACCCGATTGAGTCGGCATCTAGGTGGTTTGTCGGCTCGTCGAGAAGGAGAGTTTCGGCGCCGCTGAAAAGAATTCGCGCCAATTCGACGCGCCTGCGCTGGCCCCCCGAAAGCGTTTCCAGCGCCTGCCCCAGCACCCGGTCCGGCAGGCCGAGACTGGAGGCGATGGAGGCGGCCTCGGACTCGGCCGCGTAGCCGCCGAGCACGTGCATCTGGTCCTCCAGGCGGCCGTACCGGCGCACCGCCTTCTCGCGGGTGCGCTCGTCGGCGGAGGACATGCCGAGCTCGGCCTCGCGCAGCTTGCGGATCACCTCGTCGAGCCCGCGCGCCGACAGGATGCGGTCGCGGGCCAGCACCTGGAGGTCGCCGGTGCGCGGGTCCTGGGGCAGGTAGCCGACGCTGCCGGTGGTGTGCACGGAGCCGGCGGCGGGCAGCCCCTCGCCGGCCAGCACCTTGGTGAGCGTGGTCTTGCCGGCCCCGTTGCGGCCGACGAGGCCGATCTTGTCACCCGGGTTGACCCGGAAAGAGGCGTTCTCGATGAGCAGGCGCGCGCCCGCGCGCAGCTCTATGTCATTGGCGATGATCATGGTGACGGAACACTCCCGTGCTAGGGGTACGAAAGGGTGGGCGTGCGAACGCCATCAATCGGGAGTGTGCATACCGATCAGTGTAGGCCCCCGTGAGGCGCCCCCACCTCCCGTTAACGCTCCGGCAGGTGCGCGCCGATCAGCGCCAGGTTCTGGATGGCGGCCAGCGCGTACTGGGCGGCGTCGTTGGTGGAGACGAACGGCGCCTCGACGACGGGCGCCAGGACCGCCGGGCCCTCGACGCGGGTGAGCCGCCAGTCCCCCTGGCTCTGCAAGCGATTGCGATTGAGCTGGTCGCCCTCGCCGAGGAAGAACTTGCGCCACGCCCAGGCGGCCAGGTCCGCGTCGCCCGTACGGGCCGCCGCGTACGCGGTCAGCCGGCTGTGCGCCTGGATCAGCGAGATCCCGCTCAGCGCCTGCCCCACCTCGGCGGCCTGCTGCTCGGGCGGGGCCAGGTAGAGGCGGCAGTAGTCGAGCCAGGCCCGCTCGAACCCCGGCACGTCCAGCCCGAGCGAGATCAGCTCCGAGCACATCTCCGGCAGCCCGAACACCGACGACAGGTGCGAGACCGAGATCTGCTCGCGCGTGGTGTCGAACCGGCCGGTGGCCAGGTCGAGACGGCCCTCGCCGGTCAGGAACCCGCGGGGCAGCGCCCCGATGCCCGCCATGGTGCCCAGCAGCCGGTCCTTGGCGTGCTCGTCGCCGTGACGCTCCCAGCGGGTCAGCCAGGCGGCGGCCAGCGCGCCCCAGTCGGTGCCGAGCCCCACCGACAGCGCGGACGGGTCGGGCGTGTAGACGTCGGGGCGCACCTTGCGCAGCGGGTCGAGACCGAGGAACGTCTCCTCCGGCCGGGCCAGCTCGTCCAGCAGGTCGCCGGTGCGCTCGTCGGCGGTCAGGTAGTAGAAGAAGCGCCGGTAGGCGGCGTTGGAGATGCGCGACTGCTTGCAGCTGCACCCCCAGTGCTGCACGTTGTGCCTGCTGCCCAGGCCCTTCCAGCGGCCGAGGTGGTAGACGTCGACCTCGCCGGTGTGGCGGGTCATCGCCTCGGCGAGGCGGAAGACGTCGGCCCGCCCGGTGCGCAGATACTGCAGCCACAGCCACAGGTCGGGCGACAGCTCGGAGTTGTCCCACGCGTAGCCGCCGACGTCGTAGCGCCAGGTGTGCCGGTCGCCGTCGTAGGTGTGCATGACGTCGCCGTAGTCCCAGAAGCCGTACCAGCGGCGCTGCTCGCGTTCGCGCACGTAGTGGTCGAACAGGAAGTCGAGGCGGTCCTCGATCTCCGCGCGGGCGGGCGTCGAGCGGTCGGGCAGCGCCCAGTCGCCGAACACGCCGGCCTCGCGGATCCGGGCGGGGGCGGCGGCCAGCAGCGCGGGCTCGTTCATGGCCGCCGCGTGCCCGGCCAGGGCCTCGGCGGACGGCGTGGCCGCGCAGGCGCGCAGGGTCAGCTCGTGCGTACGCGCGATGCCGCGGGCGTCCCCGAAGCCCGGCTCGTAGTCCTCGTAGGTGATCTCCAGGCCTTCGAGCTGCTCGGCGAAGGTGTCCTGGCCCATGCCGTCGTGGTAGAAGCGCAGGTCCATGGCGGGGGCGGAGGGCGACCAGAGCCAGACGGTCACGGTCGCCAGGTCGGTGGCGGCGTTCCGGACGTCGAGCCGGGCCGGGTGCAGCCGCCAGAGGTCGCGCAGCCCGAACCCGAGCCCGCCGGAGACGCCGCCGAGGTAGCCGTACCCGGCCGAGCGGGTGCCCGAGGGGATCGTCACCCAGGCGTGGCCCTCGGCGGTGCGCTTGCGCAGGGTGAAGCCGTCGGCGGAGGTCTGGTCGAGGGTGTGGTCGTTCCAGGCGGGGATCAGGTGCAGGCGGCGGGCGACCTCCCCGGCGATCGGGCCGCAGGGCCGGCCGGCGACCTGGGCCGCCCGCGCGGCCTCGCCCGGGTCCTGGCGCAGCCCGGTCAGGCCGCGCACGGCCTCGGTGAGGAAGCCGTCCTGCCCGGCCAGGCGCACGTGCCGGTCGTGGAGTTCGTCGCGCATGACCACGTCGGCGCGCAGGCCGAGCCCGGCCAGGAAGTCACGCCCGGGGTCGCCGTCCCAGACGAAGGTGTGCAGGACGCGCACCTGCTCGGCGCCGGCGTGGAAGTAGAGGCGGACGGTGAACGGCAACCGGTTCCCGTGGTCGCCCTCCAGCCGGATCACCGCCCTGACCGGGCCGTCCTGCTCGACCGTGACCCGGCGCACGACGCCCGTGGCCGGCTCGCGGGCGACCGTGCCGCCCTCGTCAGGGGCAGGGCCGTCCTGGTGCAGGCTGACCAGGCGGACGTCCCTGGCGACCTCGCGCGCCCCGTGGGCGACCGAGCGGGCCAGGGTGTCGCCGGACTCCTCGATCGTCCAGGTGACGACGCCGGTGCTGACCCGCAGGACGCCCCCGTCGCGGCCGACGGTGACCGGCCGCTGCGGCGCGCCGCCCGCGGCGCCGCTGACCAGCTCGTACGACCGCGCGGGCGGCTCCTGCGCGCCGATCGCGTGCGCCGACCACTTGACCGAGCCGTCCGGCCAGGTGGCGCTGACCCAGCTCTGCACGGGCACGTCACGGCCGTCGGCGTCGCGCAGCGCGTACGGCGCCCCCTGCGCGACGGCCCCGCGCGGCCACGGGACGCCCCAGGTCGTCCCCTGCTCGCCGGGCCGGTCCAGCCACCGCAGCGTGGTCGGCTTCAAGATGGGGTCACTCCTTCACGGATCCGATCAGCACGCCCTTGGCGAAGTGCTTCTGCAGGAACGGGTAGAAGAGCAGGATGGGCAGCGTCGCGATCACCACGACCGCGAACTTCAGCCCCTCGGTCGGGAAGAACACCGATTCGAGCATCGCCAGCGCGTTCTGCGCGTCAGGGCTGGTCAGCTGGCGGACCAGCACCTGGAGGGTCCATTTGCTGGAGTCGTCGATGTAGAGCAGGGGCGACATGTAGTCGTTCCAGATGCCCACCGCGTAGAACAGCGAGAACGTCGCGATGATCGGCTTGGACAGCGGCAGCACGATCTTGAAGAACACGCCCATCTCGTTGCAGCCGTCGATGCGCGCGGCCTCCTCCAGCGCCTGCGGCAGCTCCTGGAAGAAGCTCTTGACGATGATCAGGTAGAACGGGTTGATGGCCAGCGGCAGGATCAGCGCCCAGTAGCTGTCGAGCAGCCCCAGGTTGCGCACCACCAGGTAGGTGGGGATCATGCCGCCGCTGAAGACCAGCGTGAAGATGACCAGGTTCAGGACCAGCGCCCGGCCCGGCAGGTACCGCTTGGCCAGCGGGTAGGCCATCGTGAACGTCAGCATCACCTGCACCACCGTGCCGACCGCCGTCACGCCGATCGTCGTCAGCAGCGCCCGGACGAAGGTGCCGGAGTCGAAGATGTACTCGTAGGTGGTGGTGACGAACCGCTCCGGCCACAGGAAGAACGGCCGCGAGGCGATCTCCGACTCGGAGGCGAACGACCCGGCCAGCACGTACAGCAGGGGCAGGATCGTGATCAGCGCCAGGAACAGCAGCACGGCCACGTTGAGCACGTCGAAGACGCGGCTGGCGAGCGTGTGCTGGTGCTTGACGGACGGGTTGGACATCCTGCGCGCTCCCTAGAACAGGCCCCGCTGGCCCAGGCGCTTGGCCAGCCAGTTGGAGCCGAAGATCAGCAGGACACCCACCAGGCCCTTGAACAGGCCGACCGCCGTGGAGTAGCTGAAGGCGCCCTGGGTGATGCCCATGTAGTACACGAACGTGTCGAACACGTCCGCCGCCGAGCGGTTCAGCGCGCCGGTCATCAGCCAGATCTGCTCGAACCCGGTGTCCAGCAGGTGCCCGGAGGTGAGCACGGCCATGACGACGATCGTGGGGCGGATCGCGGGCAGCGTGACGTGCCAGAACTGGCGGAAGCGGCCGGCGCCGTCCATGCGCGCCGCCTCGTACAGGTCCTGGTTGACGCCCGCGAGCGCGGCCAGGTAGATGATCGTGCCCCAGCCGGTCTGCTTCCACAGCAGCTGGGCGACGATGATCGGCCGGAACCACTCGGGCTGGGCCACGTAGTCGACGTTCCTGCCGCCGATCAGCGAGTGGATGAACTGGGCGATCACCCCGAAGTCGACCGACAGCAGCAGGAACGTCAGCGAGGCGACGATCGTCCAGGACAGGAAGTGCGGGATGTAGATCAGCGACTGGATCGAGCGCTTGAGCACGCTGTGGCGCAGCTCGTTCAGCATGAGCGCGACGATGATCGGCGCGGGGAAGACGAGCAGGATCGTCAGCAGCGCCAGCAGGAGCGTGTTGAACATCAGGCGCCCGAAGTCGGGGCCGGTGAACAGCTCCTCGAAGTGCTTGAAGCCCACCCACGGGCTGCCGGAGTAGCCCAGGAACGGCAGGAAGTCCTGGAAGGCGATGCTCACGCCGTACATCGGCAGGTACTTGAAGACGGCGAAGTACACCAGGCCCGGCAGCAGCATCAGGTACAGCCAGCGGTAGCGCACCAGCGCGGTGCGCAGGGTCACCTTGGGGCGGCGGCGCCCGGGCTTGAGCGCCGCCTTCGCGGGAGGCGGCGCCAGGTCGGTGGCCAACAGCGGCCTCCTTCTTTCACATGAGGGGCCCGGGCCGGCGTCCCGGGCCCCTCGGGCACACCGTCAGTGGCCGATCTTGGCGAACAGGTCGTTGGTCTCGGCGGCGATCTGGGTGCCGCCGTTGGCGTACCAGCGCTGGATCTCGGCCTTCAGGCCCGCCTCGTCGATCGCGCCGGAGATGAACTTGACCCGGGCGTCGGTGATGATCGGGTCGAGCGTCTGGCCCTTGGCGATGCTGGTGGGCGCCATCAGCGGGAGCGCCGGGTTGTGCACGGCCGTCTTCAGGTCCTCGACGGCCAGCTTGTTGCGCAGCGTGACCTGCTCCTGGTGCGGCTTGTCCTCGTAGGCCTCCGGGTAGGCGCCGATGCCGACGCTGGCCGTGGTGCCGAGCTGGATGAACGCCTTGTCGATGTCCTGCTGGAGGGTCTTGATCTGAGGGTCGTCCTGGTTGACGCGCAGGGCGGCGCCGTCCTGGAGCTTGAAGTTGCGGCCCTCGATCCCGTTGCTCAGCAGGATGCCGCCCTCCTTGGAGGCCAGCTTGTCCAGGACCGTCAGGACCGCGTCGAGCTGCTGCTCGGTCTGCACGCTCTGGCGCGGGATCGCGATGACGCCGTTGTAGCCGGTGAAGGGGTAGGAGAACTTCTTGCCGTCGGCGCGCTTGAGGTTGCCGACCGTGGCGACCTTGTCGAAGTTCTGCGGGTCCTTCTCCTTGTACAGGTCGAGGAGCTGGGTGCCGCGGACGTTGACGTCGATGATCATGCCGCCCTTGCCCTGGACGAACGGGTCGTTCCACTTGGCCGAGTCGAGCGTGGCGTAGTCGGGGTTGACCAGGCCCTCCTGGACCATCTTCTTGACGAACTTGTTCGCCTCGACGAACTCGGGGGTGTCGAAGCCGGGGACGAGCTTGCCGCCGCGCTCACCCCAGACGTTCGGGGCGCCGAACCAGGTCTCGATCACGTCGTACGGGCTGGCGCTGCCGTACTGCGGGGAGGGCCACTTGGGGATGATGAGGCCGTAGGTGTCCTTCTTGCCGTTGCCGTCGGGGTCCTTCTCGGTGAAGGCCTTGGCGACGGCGTAGAGGTCGTCGACCGTCTCGGGCAGCTTGAGGCCGACCTTGTCCAGCCACTCCTTGTTGATCACGACCGCGGAGCGCAGCAGGGGGCGGATCCGGTAGATGCCGTAGACCTTGCCGTTCATGGAGGAGTTCCGCGTGGCCTGCGGGTCCCGGTTCTTCAGGTTCGGGTACTTGTCCAGCTTGTCGGTCAGGTCCCAGAACGCCCCCGCCTCCGCGGCGCGGACGAACGACGACGTCTTGTCGCCCTGGATGACCATGATCTGCGGCATCTTGTCCGAGGCGAGCGTGACGTTGGTCTTGTCGTTGTAGTCGGCGTTCGGCACCCAGGTGATCTGGAGCTTCTTGCCGACCAGCTTCTCGACCGCCTGCTGCATCTCACCCTTGGGATCGGGGGCCGTGCCGAACAGCGGGACCATCATGGTCAGCGTGCCGGCGTCGGTCTCGCTCCCGCCGCCGCCCGAGCAGGCGGAGGCGGCAAGAGCCATCGTTAGCGTTAACACACCAGCGGCTAACCGCCGGGGGCGAGATGGGCTCATGGGTTGTTCCCTTTCGAATGCAGGCGCGCCTCGTTCTCCTCGAAGAAACGCAGGCAGAGCCACGTGTTGAGACAGATCCACGCGCCGAAGCTGATCACCGGCGCGAGGAGGGGCGCCGCCGAGGTCACGTAGACGATCGCCGACAGCCCGAACAGCAACAGCACCGTCGAGGCGGGACGGGTCAGCGCCAGCAGCGACGCCTTCGGCAGGCAGGCCCACGGCGGCAGGTCGTAGTGGGCGTACAGCGGGACGAGGTAGACCCCGGCCGCCGCCAGCAGCGCCAGCGCCACGTCCGTCGCGATCCGCGGCCCCAGCGCGCCGGACGCCGCGAAGTACGCGTGCTCGGCCAGCAGGAGCGTGACCAGCGCCGCCACCGGCAGCACCAGCACCGAGCCGCGGACGAACTCCCGCCGGTAGACCGCCCAGAACGGAGCCCAGCCCTGAATCGATTCACCCCGGACGTGCCGCCGCGCCAGCGTGTACGCGGCGACGGTGGCCGGCCCGAGGCCCAGGATCACGCCCCCCAGCAGGGTGAACACGATCCACAGGAGGTTCAGCCTGGCCGCCCAGAAGAGCTCTGAGCAGATCGCCTGGATCCTGATCGACGTGGCGGGACTGGTCATCCGGCACCACCTTCTCGTGGCGTGCGCGGACACGGGGTGGAGTGTTGCGCCGCCGTTCCTGGCCCGTTTCTGACGGGTGAACGGCGGTTGCTGCGAAAGTAGTGTTGAATCGACTCAAATGTCAATGAGGGACAACTCGGAGATTCGCGTACTCGCCGATCATCGGCGACATCTGCCGGAAGCCGAGCTTGCCTCCGGACAGCGCGGGGCCGCCCGTGCCGCCGTCGTCGAGCCAGCGGAACGAGACGATCCCGTTGACGGAGAACGTTACCGCGCCGGACAGGACGTCAAGGCGCATCGCGTACGGGCCGGTCGCGTCCAGCACGGCGGGCAGCGGGTCGGCGCCCTGCGCGACCAGGTGGAAGCCATGGCTCTTGCGCAGGTTGCAGGTGTGCAACGAACGCTCCGACGGCCACATGCGGCGGAAGTACGACACGTGGTAGGCGTTGATGTCGCCGTGGTGGTACTGCTCGTACGGGCCGGTGCGCGGGGCCAGCGCGGGGTCGAACAGGTCCTCGCCGCCGCGGCCCCTGGCGTGGAAGAACATGATGCACAGGCCCGGCTCCCGCAGCGGCCAGAAGTCCCACTCGATCCGGACGTCGGCGGGCAGCTCCTCGGGGCACCAGAGCACGACGTTGGCCGCCTGGCCGTCCGAGGGCGGGCGCAGGCTCTCCAGCCGCATCCGGCCCTGCGGGAACGACACCGCCCCTTCGCCCTCCAGCCGGAAGCCGTCGAGGTCGTCCTGGCAGGCGAGCGGGTTGCGGTAGACGTCGCTCACGCGGGGCTCCTTCTGCGCCCGCTCACCCAGAGCTCCTTCTGTGTTCGCTCACCCGGGGCTCCTCTTGTGCTCGCTCGACTGGCGGACCACCAGGTCCGGCTGGAAGATGACCTGGCGGTGCCGGTGCAGCTCGGGCGCGGCGACCTCCTCCAGCAGCAGGTCGATCGCGGTGCGGCCGAGCACCTCGCGCGGCTGCCGCACCGACGACAGCGGCACGGCGGCGGCCCCGGCGAAGTCGATGTCGTCGTAGCCGACGATCGCCATGTCGTCCGGCACCCGCACCCCGCGCACGGCCATGGCCTGCAGGAATCCGAGGGCGAGCAGGTCGTTGGCGCAGAAGGCGGCCGTCGGCCGCTCCTCCGGCGGCAGGGCGGCCACCCGCTCGCCCGCCCGCCTGCCCTCGGCGACGCTCAGCGACGGCATGAACGAGGCGCTGAGCCGGACGC
>NZ_JAHKRL010000272.1 GCF_019396405.1 Nonomuraea rhizosphaerae
CCGGGGCGAGGGCTGTGTCCGGCCGGGGGGCGCCATTCCCGTCGGTCAGACCGAGGCCCGCGGCCCCTTTTCCGGGGGCCGTCGTCCTTGGATGAGAAAAGCCGCCTCGGGTCGATGTCCGGGCGGCTTACGCGGTGTCTCTCTTGCGAGGGATCACCCGGAGCCCGGCCCGAGGAGCTCAGGAAGTAGGTCGAGGGACTTCGCGTGGGTCACGTCGCTTCCTTCCTGTCGTGGCGGACGCTGTCCACGGTAGCGGGGTGATCTACGACCGTGCCACGTATTTTTCGCGTACGACATAGTGAGAGCCGGGAAAGGGGTGACGGGTGAAGTACCTGATTCTGATCTACAGCAACCCGACGAGCAGGGCGCACTGGGAGACGTTGAGCGACGAGCAGCGGATGGCGTTCGGGCAGGGGCATCGGGACTTGAGCGAGGAGCTGGCCGCGTCCGGGGAGCTGGTCGTGTCCGAAGGGCTGGTGGGCCAGGAGCTGGCCAAGCGGGTGAGCGTGCGGGAGGGCAGGACGGTGACGAGCGACGGGCCGTTCGCGGAGGTGAAGGAGCACCTGGCGGGGTTCTACCTGGTCGAGTGCGAGGGAATGGAGCGGGCGGTCGAGTGGGCGGCCAAGGTGCCCGACGCGGCCTTCAACGACGTGGAAGTGCGGCCGGTCTTCGACATGAAGGGGCTGGAGCTGTAGAGGTGGACACGGACAAGGGCGACAGGGGCGACAGGGGCGTCAAGGGCGCGCGGGGCCGGGTGGTGCTGGGGGCGGTCGCGGGGGCCGCGGTGGTGGTCGTGCTGGGGGTGGCCGCGCTGCAGGCACAGCGGGAGGACGAGCCGCCCATGGCGGTCAAGGGGGCGGACGCGACACCGGCCGCGCGAGCGAGCGCGCCGGCCTCGGCGACCCCGTCCCCTTCCCCCTCCCCCACGTCCACGATTCCCGTCTGGGAGGGGCCCACGCCGCCTCCCGTGGACGGCAACCTCGCCAAGGGCTCGGCGCAGGCGAAGGTGACGATCGTGGAGTTCGGCGACTTCAAGTGCCCGAACTGCCGCCGCTTCGCCCAGCGGATCGAGCCCGAGCTGAAGGCCCGCTACCTGGACACCGGCGTCGTCCGGATGTTCTGGCGCGACTACCCCATCAGGGGCCGCGACTCCACCCGGGCCGCCCTCGCCGCGCGGGCGGCGTCGCGGCAGGGCAAGTTCTGGGAGTTCCACGACGCCCTGTACGCGGGCAAGCAGCCCGGCCTCACCGACGCCTACCTGCGCTCCGTGGCCGCCAGGATCGGTCTCGATCTGGCCAGGTACGACGCCGACCGCCGCGCCTCGTCCGTGCGGAAGGCCGTGGACGGCGATCTGGGGTTCGCGCTCGACCTGGGGATGCCGGGCACCCCGGCGTTCCTGATCAACGGCAAGCTGCTGTTCGGCGCGCAGCCGGTGGCCGCCTTCGAGCGGGCGATCGAGAAGGCCCGGCGCGACGGGTGAGCGGCATCGGGTACGCGGCCGCGTTCCTGGGTGGCCTGTTCTCGCTGGTCAGCCCGTGCGGGGCGCTGCTGCTGCCGGCGTTCTTCGCCTACGCGTTCCCGGGCCGCCGCGAGCTGCTGGGCCGCACGCTGCTGTTCTACCTGGGGCTGTGCGCGGTGCTGGTGCCGCTGGGGATGGGGTCCGCGCAGGTCAGCCGCCTGTTCTACGGCCGGCAGGAGCTGCTGGTAGCGGTGGCGGGGTGGACGCTGATCGGGCTCGGGGTCCTTCAGGTGGCCGGTCAGGGATGGGCGTTCGGGCCGCTGGAGCGGCTGCGGGGGCATCTGCGCGGGGATTCGGCGTGGGCGGTGGTCGCGCTGGGGGCGGTGTCGGGGCTGGCCGGGTTCTGCGCGGGGCCGGTGCTCGGCGCGGTGCTGACCGTGGCCGCGGCCTCGGGTGACGGGCTGCGCGGGGCGGTGCTGCTCGCGCTGTACGCGGCGGGGATGGCGGCGCCGCTGCTGGTGCTGTCGGGGGTGTGGCAGCGGTACGACCTGGGCGGCAGGCGGTGGCTGCGGGGGCGCGGCCTGCGGGTGGGGCGGCTGCGGACGCACACCACGTCGCTGCTGTCGGGGCTGGTGTTCGGGGGGCTGGGGGCGCTGTTCCTGCTGTCCGACGGGACGCGGGCGCTGGCGGTGCCGATCCCGGACTCGTGGGAGGAGCGGCTGGAGGGCCTCGCCGTGCAGGCGCAGGAGGTGCTGCCGGACCTGGCCGTGGTGGGGCTGGCGGCCGCAGCGGTGGCGGCCGTGACAGTGTGGCGGCTGAGGCGACACGGACGCCAGAACGCCACCGGACGCCAGAACGCCGCCGAAGGCCCGGACGCCACCGGAGGCCGGGACGCCGGCGAACGCCAGGACGTCAGGGAACGCCGGGACGGCGCTGACCGTCAGGACGCCGCTCAGCCCTAGCGGGTCGCCGAGCGGGCGCGGCGGGCGCGGAACCCCGCCGCCTTGGCGCGGTTGCCGCACTGCTCCATGTCGCACCACCGCCGCACCGACCCGCGCGAGGTGTCCACGTACAGGCGGGTGCACTCCTCGCCCTCGCACTCCTTGACGACCCGCGTGCCGCCGAGCAGCTCGACCGCCGCCCTGGCCACCGTCGACAGGACGGCGTCCAGGTCCCCGGCCCGCTCGACACCGCCGCCGCCGGTCAGGCGCACGGAGACGGGCGGCCCGGCGGCGACCCGGTTGACCAGGGCGCGGTCCTCGGGCAGCCCGCTCCCCGAGGCCAGCCGGTAGACGGCCTCGCGCAGGGCCTTGCCCGCCTCCAGGCCGCGGGCGTCGACGGCGGGCGGGGCGTCGAGGATCCCGGCCTCGGCCGTCCAGCCTGCCAGGTCGGCGGGGTCGAGCAGCAGCTCACGGCGGTCGGACCGGCGGTGCTGGAGGGTGCCCACCAGGTCGAGCGCCAGGTCGCCGCTGACGAACAGGTAGTTCTTCACACCCCCATGATAACCGCCTTGACAGGTTATGCGTCCGGCAGGACAGTTGAATAACCTGTCTGGGTGGTTATGGAAGGACATGAGGATGACCAAGGTTGTGCCGCCCCTGTTCGTGGTGATGTGGAGCAGCGCGTTCATCGCCGGGGTGATCGGCGTCGGATCGGCGCCCCCGTTGCTGCTGATTTTCGCCAGGTTCGCGCTGGCGGGCCTGTTGCTGGGCGCGTTCGCGCTGGCGGTGAGAGCGCCGTGGCCGCGCGGGCGGCAGCTCGTCCACGTGATCGTGTCCGGGATCCTGGTGCAGGCGGTGCAGTTCTCGGCGTTCTACGCGGCGATCGACCTGCGCGTGCCGGCCGCCGTCGTGGCGCTGGTGCAGGGCCTGAACCCGGTGCTGATCGCGCTCGTGGCCGGGCGGCTGCTGGGCGAGCGGGTGACGCCGCGCCAGTGGCTGGGGTTCGGGCTCGGCGCGGCCGGGGTGGGGCTGGCGGTGGCCGACCGGCTCAGCTTCTCGCCGGCCGGAGTGCTGCTGTGCGTGGCCGGCCTGCTGGCGCTGAGCCTGGGGACGGTCTACCAGAAGCGGTACGCCGGGGACATGGACGTGCGCACGGGCACCGCGACGCAGTTCCTGATCAGCGCGCCGCTGACCGGGGCGGCGTCACTGGTGTTCGAGACGCCCCGGGTGACGGACTGGCCGGCCTTCTCCGGCGCGGTCGCCTGGCTGGTGCTGGTGAACTCGGTGGGGGCGTTCCTGCTGCTCAACACCATGCTGAAGAACGCGCCGGCCAGCCGGGTGAGCACGGTGTTCTTCCTCACGCCGCCGGTCACGGCGGTGATGGCGTGGCTGCTGGTGGGCCAGGCGCTGCACCCGCTCGCGGTCGCGGGCCTGCTCGTGGGCGGCGCGGGCGTGCTGCTGGCCAACCTCACTCGCGGGTGGCCGACCAGGGGACGCCGGCCCGGGTCTCCGGCGACTCGATACGGAAGCGGGGCAGCGACTCCGGAAAGTTCTCCCGTACGTACGTGACCAGATGCTCCCGCACGTCGCACTTGAGGTCCCAGGCCGAGGCGGAGTCGGCGGCGCTCATCAGCGCCCGCAGCTCGACCAGCCCGTTCGGCAGGACGTCGGTGACCTGGAGGGTCCAGTCCTTCTGGTCCCACAGCGGGTTCTGCTGGATGAAGCGGTGCAACTCCTCGCGCAGCCGGTCCACCGGCACGGACCAGTCCACGCGCAGGAACACCACGGCCACCACCCGGCTGCCGTGCCGGGTCCAGTTCTCGAACGGGTTCTGGGTGAAGTAGGAGACGGGCAGCACCAGCCGCCGTTCGTCCCACAGGCGCAGCACCACGTACGTGAGCGTCAGCTCCTCGATCCGGCCCCACTCGTTGTCGACCACGACCACGTCGTCCAGCCGGAGCGCGTCGCTGAAGGCGAGCTGGAGCCCGGCCAGCATGTTGCCGATGGTCGACTGGGCGGCGATGCCGACGACGGCGCCGGCGATGCCCGCCGAGGCGAGCAGCCCGGCGCCCAGGGCTCTGACCTGCGGGAACGAGAACAGCATCGCGCCCAGCGCGATCACGATGACGGTCACGGCGGCGACGCGGCGGACCAGCGCGATCTGCGTCATGATCCGCCGCGCCCGGCGGTTGCGCTCGCCCTCGACGAGCACCAGCCGGTCCAGCACGACGTCGGTCAGCGCGTACGTGGCCTGCACCACCAGCCAGGTCACCGTGGCGATCGTGGCCAGGCCGAGCACCCGTTCGACGGTGGCGGCCAGCTCACGCTCACCCGTCGAGACGCCCAGCATCCCCGGCGCGAACGCCACGTTGCAGGCCACCACGACCGCCACCGAGAACGCCGACCACGTGCAGTGCTCGACCAGGTGCCGGGCGAGCCCCCATCGGCGGCCCGCCCGCGACAGCAGCCGCCTGAACACCTCCACCAGCAGCACGGCTCCCACCACCGAGACGGCGAGAACGGGCCAGTCGGCCGGTGACCGCACGAGTCGACGCCTCCTTATATTTGTCCTAGAACGTCTCGTCGAACGTCACATTGCCCTCAACCGCCACCTGATACGCGGAGACACGCCGCTCGAAGAAGTTGGCCAGCTCCTGCACGTCCTGCAGCTCCATGAAGCCGAACGGGTTGGCCGTGCCGTACCGCTGCGGCAGCCCCAGCCTGACCAGCCGCTGGTCGGCGACGTACTGCAGGTAGTCGCGCATCTGCTCGACGCTCATCCCGGGCATGCCGTCGCCGCACAGGTCGCGGGCGAAGGCCAGCTCGGCCTCGACGGCCTCCTCGATCATCCGGGTGACCTGCTTGCCCAGCTCGTCGTCGAAGAGCGAGGGCTCCTCGGCCCGTACGGTCTCGACCACGCTGAAGGCGAACTCCATGTGCATGGACTCGTCGCGGAAGACCCAGTTCGTCCCCGTGGCCAGCCCGCTGAGCAGGCCCCTGGAGCGGAACCAGTACACGTACGCGAAGGCCCCGTAGAAGAACAGCCCCTCGATGCAGGCGGCGAAGCAGATCAGGTTGAGCAGGAACTGCCGCCGCTCGTCGGCCGTCTCCAGCCGCCGCAGCCCGTTGATCGAGTCGATCCACCGGAAGCAGAACTCCGCCTTGTCGCGGATGGACGGGATGTGCTCCACGGCGGCGAATGCCTTGACCCGTTCGTCCGGATCGGGCAGGTACGTGTCGAGCAGCGTCAGGTAGAACTGCACGTGCACGGCCTCCTCGAAGAGCTGCCTGCTCAGGTACAGGCGCGCCTCGGGGGCGTTGACGTGCTGGTAGAGGTTCAGGACGAGGTTGTTGGCCACGATGGAGTCACCGGTGGCGAAGAAGGCGACCAGCCGGTTGATCAGGTGGCGCTCCTGCGGCGTCATCCTGGCCAGGTCGGCGAGGTCGGTGTGCAGGTCCACCTCCTCGACCGTCCAGGTGTTGCGGATGGCGGCGCGGTAGCGCTCGTAGAAGTCGGGGTAGCGCATGGGACGCAGGGTCAGGTCCATGCCGGGGTCGAGCAGCATCAGGTGATGGTTCCTTACTGGCAGGCTTCGCAGGTCTCGGGGTTCTCCAGCGAGCAGGCCACCGCGTCCGCCGGGGCGCTGGTGACGGTGCCGGTGGTGACGGTGGTGACGGTGCCGGTGGTGACGGTCGTCTGGGCGATGCGCGTGGCGGGCCGGGAGCGCAGGTAGTAGGTGGTCTTCAGGCCCTTCTTCCAGGCGTAGGCGTACATCGAGGACAGCTTCCCGATCGTCGGGCTGGCCATGAACAGGTTGAGCGACTGCGACTGGTCGATGTACGGCTGCCGGGCCGCCGCCAGGTCCACCAGCGCCTTCTGCGGCAGCTCCCAGGCCGTGCGGTAGAGCGTGCGCAGCTCGGCGGGGATGCCGGGGACGTCCTGGATCGAGCCGTCGGCCCGCTTGATGTCGTCGCGCATCCGCTGCGTCCACAGCCCGCGCGCCTGAAGGTCGGCCACCAGGTAGCGGTTGACCTGCAAGAACTCGCCCGACAGCGTCTCGCGCTTGAACACGTTGGACACCTGCGGCTCGATGCACTCGTAGCAGCCGGCGATCGAGGCGATGGTGGCGGTCGGCGCGATGGCGACCATGAGGGAGTTGCGCAGCCCGTTCGCGGCGATCTTGGCGCGCACCGCCTCCCAGCGCTCCGAGCTGGCGGCGGCGTAGTGGTCGGGGTGCAGCACTCCCCCGGCCGCCCGGGTCTCGTCGTAGGAGGGGTGCCTGCCGCGCTCGGCGGCCAGGCCGGCCGAGGTGTCGTAGGCGGCCAGCGCGATCTCCTCGGCGACGCGCGTGGACAGGGCCAGCGCCTCGGGCGAGTCGAACGGCAGCCGCAGCGTGAAGAACACGTCGGCCAGGCCCATCACGCCGAGCCCGATCGGCCGCCACCGCCTGTTGGCCGCCTCGGCCTCGGGGGTCGGGTAGAAGCCCAGGTCGATGGTCCTGTCCAGGAAGCGGACGGCCGTGCGTACGGTCCGGGCGAGCTTCGGCCAGTCCATGCCGTCGCCGCTGAGGTGGGCGGCGAGGTTGATCGAGCCGAGGTTGCACACCGCCGTCTCGCCGTCGCTGGTGACCTCCAGGATCTCGGTGCACAGGTTGGACAGGTGGATGACGTTGCCGGGGCGGCCGGTCTGGTTGGAGGTGCGGTTGGCGGCGTCCTTGAAGGTCATCCAGCCGTTGCCGGTCTGGGCGAGGGTGCGCATCATGCGGCCATAAAGGGTGCGGGCGGGTATTTGTCGGATATATCGCCCGGCGGCCTCGTAAGCGCGATATGCCGTCGTGAAGGCGTCGCCGTACAGGTCCGTGAGGTCCGGCACCTCCTTCGGGTCGAACAGCGACCAGACCTCGTCCGCCTCCACCCGGCGCATGAACTCGTCCGGCACCCAGTTGGCCAGGTTCAGGTTGTGGGTGCGGCGGGCGTCCTCGCCGGTGTTGTCGCGCAGCTCCAGGAACTCCTCGACGTCGGCGTGCCAGGTCTCCAGGTAGACGCAGGCCGCGCCCTTGCGGCGGCCGCCCTGGTTGACCGCGGCGACGGACGAGTCCAGGGTGCGCAGCCAGGGGACGATGCCGTTGGAGTGCCCGTTCGTGCCCCTGATGAGCGAGCCGCGCGAGCGCACCCGCGTCCACGAGATGCCGATGCCGCCCGCGTACTTCGACAGCCGGGCGACCTGGCCGTACCTGTCGTAGATCGACTCCAGCTCGTCGCGCGGCGAGTCGAGCAGGAAGCACGAGGAGAGCTGCGGGCGGCGCGCGCCCGCGTTGAACAGCGTCGGCGAGCTGGGCAGGTACGACAGCGTGGACATCAGCCCGTACAGCTCGGCGGCCTCGGCGACCGTCTCCGACAGACCGCAGGCCACGCGCAGCAGGAAGTGCTGCGGCCGCTCCAGCACCGCCCGTGTCTCGGGGTGGCGCAGCAGGTAGCGATCGTGAACGGTGCGCAGGCCGAAGTACTCGAAGCGGCTGTCGGCCTCCGGCGACACCAGCGCGTCCAGCTCGGCGGCGTGGGCGCCGACGAACGCGGCGAGCGAGTCCTGGACCAGCCCGGCGGCGTGGGTGGCGGCGACGGACTCGGAGAAGGTCCGCACCCCGTGCCCGGCCGCCTCCTCCGCGATCTCCTCGGCCAGCAGTCCGGCGGCGATCCGGGAGTTGGCCGGATCGGCGATCACCTTGGCGGCGGCCTCCTCGATGGCCAGCCGCCGGTCCGGGACCGCCGGTCGCCGATCCGCTACTTCCAGCATCTGCCTCACTCCTCGCGCTCGTCCCCGATGAGGGCGCGCGAGAGCACAGCGGACGCCAAGCCGCGTGGCCCCCGGACCCTCCCTCGAGGCCCTGGACACATCGGACGGCGGAGCCGGACGGCTCCCCCGTCGTCGCGGGCAGGTCTTCGGGCTCGCGGGCCCGGCGCCCGTCTCCTGGGCGCCTCCTACTGGCCGTCGCTTCCCGGATCTCTCCAGTGCTCGTGACGGCGGTCGTTCCCGCTCACCGCTGCGGGGCAGCCCCGGAATCGCACCGGGTTCCCTTTCACTCCGCCCCGAGGGGCGAACCAGCGACGAGCAGGATCCTACATCTAGTGGCCGTGCTCGCAACTACCCCAGCATGTTGTGTCGGACATGGTGAGCATGCCAAGATCTCTGAGTACGGCACGGGTCCTGCCGATCTCGGAGGTGAGCCACACGGTGAAGTCGTCGCCGCTGAGCGGGATCGAGGTCCAGCCGCCCGCGCGGCACGCCCTGCGCCAGCGGGCCGAGCCGGTGACCGTCTCGCAGAGCCGGATGGCCGCGGCCCTGCCGTCGTCGCTCATCCCGCCGGGGCCGACGGCCGCGCACCAGTCGGCGAAGTCGACCCGCACGCCGCACTCCAGCAGGCTCGGGGCCTCGACGCCCGGCACGCGGCGCGCGCTGGAGACGGCCAGCACCCGCACCCAGCCCCTGGCGATCGGGTCGCGCCAGTCCGCGAGCGCGCCGGTCGCGGCGGCGGCCTTGCCGCCGAGCAGCGCGGAGGCGGCCTCCGACCCGCCGGCGAAGCCGGTGTAGTCGAGCTGGCGGGCGTCGGCGCCGAGCCCTTTGGCGATCATGCCGAACAGCAGGTGGTCGGGCTCCCCCGGGGGCCCGCCGGCCAGCGGCGTGCCGTCGGGACGGGCCCGCAGGTGCGCGCCGAACTGCTCGAACGTCCTGAACCTGGAGTTCGCCGACACCAGGACGGCCTCCACCTTGCCGCCGAGCCTGGCCAGGGGCGTGGTGCTGCCGATCAGGGACGGCCCCTCGTTCACCTCGGCCGTGGCCAGGGCGGGCAGGCCCGTCACGGTGATCCTGACGCCCGGCGGCCCACCGACCAGGACGGACTCCCCGTCCCGTACGGCGCCGCCCAGCACGCGGGCGACGCGGGACCAGCGGGGGTCACCCGGGACGATCGTGTATCTGGCCAGGGTCCCGGCCGCGCTCAGCCGGCTGCGCTCGGTGCCACAGCCCGCCGCGCAGGCCGCCACCCCCAGGCCGAACGCGAAGAACCGCCGTCTGCGCATGGCGTCCCCCTGCCGTGCCCCCACATCAACTACCCATAGTTATTACCAAATAACGTACGGTTACTCAGGGGTGCCGTGAACAGCCATCATCACGAAAAATCGGGACACTTACTCGTCGTCTTTCCTGGCCACCCCGGCCAGCAGGTACGAGGGCAGCGAAGGCTCACTCACCAGCCGCGGCCGGTCCGGACGCCAGTCGGGCGCGTGCACCAGCCCCGGCTCGACCAGCTCGAAATCGCCAAAGAAGGCACGGATCTCCCGCGGCGTCCTGTCCGTCCCGCCAGTCCCGCCCGGGGCCCGCCCGGCCCCCTCGAACCGCACGCGGGAGGTCGCGTGGGTGAGCACCAGATAGCTTCCGGGCGCGATGACGTCCCGCAGCCTGGCGACCATCTTCTGCGGGTCGCGGGCGTCCGGGATCACGTTCAGGATGGAGACCAGCAGCACGCCCACCGGCTCCTTCAGATCGAGGAACCGGGCCGCCTGGGCCAGCAGCTCGTCGGGTTCGAGCAGGTCGGCCTGGACGAAGACGGCCCGTCCGGATTTCTCCAGCAGCGCCCTGGCGTGGCCGGCGACGACCGGGTCCCGGTCGACGTAGACGACCTTGGCCTGCGGCGCCACCTCGTGCACGTTGCCCTGGGTCGGCAGGCCGCTGCCCAGGTCAAGGAACTGGCGGACACCCCGCTCCGACAGGTGGCGGACCGCGCGCTGCAGGAAGGCCCGGCTGGCGCGCGCGAGCGGGACGGCCTGCGGCACCAGCGCCGCGAGCCGGTCGATCGCCTCGCGGTCGACGGCATGGTTGTCCGTGCCGCCGAGCAGGTAATCGTACATGCGTGCGAGGTTTGGCGTGTGAGCGTTAGACTCAGACACAGTTTCGATCTTAAGTCCTGTCGAGGCACTGAACAGCGGTTGTGTGCCCAGTGTGGCCGGGGTGTCCTATCAGTTACTCGACTGTGACGCTCTTGGCAAGGTTGCGTGGCTTGTCCACATCGCGGCCGAGTTCCACGGCGGCGTGGTAGGCCAGCAGTTGCAGCGGGATCGTCAGCAGGATCGGGTCCAGCTCGATCTCGTTCTTGGGCACCACGATCACGTCGTCGGCCAGCTTCGACTCCGGCTCGCGGTGGCCCACCATGAGCACCTGCCCGCCGCGGGCGCGGATCTCGCCGAGCGTGGTGAGGTTCTTGTCCAGCAGCTCGTCGTCGGGGACGATCGCCACCGTCGGCATCTCGGGGCCGATGAGCGCGAGCGGGCCGTGCTTGAGCTCGCTGGCCGGGTAGGCCTCGGCGTGCACGTACGAGATCTCCTTGAGCTTCTGCGCGCCCTCGCGGGCCACGGGGTAGCCGCGCACCCGGCCGACGAACATCATACTCGGGTGGTGGGCGTACTTCTTGGCCAGCTCGGCGATCTTGTCGCCCTGGGTGAGGATCTCCTCGATCTGGCGCGGCAGCCGGCGCAGGCCCTCGCAGATGCGGCGGCCGTCGGCCGGCGACAGGTCGTGCACCCGGCCGAAGTGCAGCGCGAGCAGCGCGAACGCCAGCGACGTCGAGGTGAACGCCTTGGTGGAGGCGACCGACACCTCCGGCCCCGCGTGCAGGTAGACCCCGCCGTCCACCTCGCGGGCGATGGCGCTGCCGACCGCGTTCACGATGCCGATGACGCGGCCGCCCTTGCGCTTGAGCTCCTGCACCGCGGCGAGCGTGTCGTAGGTCTCGCCCGACTGGCTGATCGCGACGTACAGCGTGTCGGGGTCGACGACCGGGTTGCGGTAGCGGAACTCGCTGGCCGGCTCGGCGTCGGCCGGGATGCGCGCCAGCTCCTCGATGAGCTGCGCGCCGATCTGGCCCGAGTAGTACGCCGAGCCGCAGCCGATGATCTTCACCCGGCGGAAGGAGCGGGTCTCGCGGGCGTCCATGTTCAGGCCGCCGAGGTGGGCGATGTGGAAGCGCTCGTCGAGCCGGCCGCTCATCGTGCGGGTGACCGTCTCCGGCTGCTCGGAGATCTCCTTGAGCAGGTAGTGCTCGTAGCCGCCGGTGTCGTAGTGGCCGGCGTCCCAGTCGACGGTCAGCGGCTCCTTGGCGGTCTCGCGGGCGTCGCTGGCGAAGGTGTGGAAGCCGTCGGCCTTGAGCACCGCCAGCTCGCCGTCCTCCAGGTGCACGACCTGGCGCGTGTAGCGGACCAGGGCGGCCACGTCGGAGGCGGCGAACATCTCCTTCTCGCCGATGCCCAGTACGATCGGGCTGCCGTTGCGGGCCACCACCACCTCGCCCGGCCGCTCGGAGTCGACGACCGCGATGCCGTAGGTGCCGACGACCGACTTGAGCGCCTTGCGTACGGCCTCCTCCAGCGACTCGGTCTCCTCGGCGGTACGCGCGATCAGGTGCGCGAGCACCTCGGTGTCGGTCTCGGAGGCGAACAGGACGCCGTCGGCGATCAGCTTGGCGCGCAGCTCGCCGGCGTTCTCGATGATGCCGTTGTGCACGACCGCGATGCGCTCGTCGGACGACAGGTGCGGGTGGGCGTTGACGTCACTGGGCACGCCGTGGGTGGCCCAGCGCGTGTGCCCGATGCCGAGGGTGCCCTTGAACCTCGCGGGCATGACCTTGGCCAGGTCGGCGACCCTGCCCTTGACCTTGCGCACCTTCAGGCCCTTGTTGGAGACGACGACGCCGGCCGAGTCGTAGCCCCGGTACTCCAGCCGCTGCAGGCCCTCCAGCAGGATGGGCGCCGCGTCCTTCGGGCCGACATAGGCCACGATTCCGCACATCTTCGTCTCCTCTATCCGTACACGCTGACTATCCGTACACGATGCGGCGGAGCTGCCGCAGGGACAGATCCGGGGCGGCCACCCGGCGGGCGGGCAGCTCCGTGGCGATCCGGGGGAAGATCCGGTCGTTGGTGAGGCCGCGGGCCTTCAGCTCGCCGTGGCGCCGCCGGACGAACTGCTCCGAGGTCTCGGAGAAGTACGACAGCACGTCGGCCACCACACGCGCCGCCTCACCCGGGCCCAGATTGCTGGTCCTGGTGAGGTGGACGACAAGGTCTTCGTAGGGATGCCGTGTCAGGGACACAGATGAGGACATTACGCAGCCAGAACCCGTCACGCCTAATATCCTGCCCGGAATCGGGCAGATATTCCTCCTAAAGGACGGCCGTCCGGCCCCAGCCCTTGGCGAAGCGCCAGCAGGCGAACGCCCCCGCCACCGCGCCCAGGGCGATCAGCACGGCCGCGGGGCCGGCGGTGCCCGCGACGTCGCCCTTCACGGCCGCCTGCAGCATGGTCGTCGCCCAGTACCCCGGCGAGATCGGGGCAATCGTCTGCGCCCACGACGGCATCAGCGCGTACGGCACCAGCGCCCCGCCCAGCGCGCTGACCGACAGCGCGCCGACGTTGCACAGCGTGCTGAGCTCCCCGTGGCTGCGCACCACCCCGGCGAGTGCCGTACCCACTCCGAGCAGAGCGAAGCACCACGCGGCGACGGCCAGCGCGATCACCCACACCGGGCCGGTGGGCCGCATGCCGACCGCGACGATCCCGTACCCGATCAGAACGGCCTGCTGGAAGGCCAGGATGGCGAACACGGGCAGCGTCTTGCCGACGATCAGCTCGGGCACGCGCGCCCGCGTCGCCCGGACGCGGTCCCAGGTGTGCCAGACGCGTTCGGTGAGCATGGCCGTGGCCACGTCCGCCATGGACAGCACCGAGAACATCACCAGCAGCCCCGTCACCACCTGATCGGCCGGCCCGATCATGGACTTGAAGACGAGCATGAGCACCATCGGCATCACCAGGTAGCTGACCAGGTGGGCCGGGTCGCGCCTGCGGAGCAGCGTGTTGTGCCGGACCAGGACCGCGATGCGGCGGAGCGAGTCACGCGACACGGGACAGCTCCCTGTACAGGTCGTCGAGCGACGGCTGGCGGATGTCGACGCCGCGCACCGGGCGGTCGAGACCGCGCAGCAGCTCGGCCAGGGTGGCGGTGGGATCGGCGGTGGTGACGGTGAGCCGCTCGTCGTCGAGGGTGATCGTCACCTCGCCCGGCAGGCCCTTGAGCAGCTCGTCGCCGGCGCCCCTGGCGATCACCCGGCCGCTCCTGGCGACGGCGATCGTGGCGCCCAGCTCGGCCAGCTCGGGCAGGTAGTGGGTGCTGTAGACGACCGTGACGCCCCGCTCGGCGCGGCGGCGGACGGCGGCCAGGAGCGCGGCGCGGGTCTCCGGGTCCGCGCCGACGGTGGGCTCGTCCAGCAGCAGCACCTCGGGGTCGGCCACCAGCGCCGTGGCGGCCTGGGTACGGCGCTGCTGGCCCCCGGACAGGACGCTCACCCGGCGGTCCAGCTCGCGGGTCAGCACCATCTCCTCGGCCACGCGGTCGATGGCCTCCTTGAGCGCCTGCCCGCTCCGCCCGGCCAGGCCGCCGAAGAGGCGCAGCGTCTCGCGCACGGTGACGCTCGGGTAGAGGGCGAGCTGCTGGGGTGCCACCCCGATGACCCCTTCGACCCGGATGTCTCCGGCGTCGGGGCTGACCAGGCCCGCGGCGATCTCGAAGAAGGTCGTCTTGCCCGCGCCGTTGTGCCCCACCAGCCCCGCTATCTCCCCCGGCTCCACCTCCAGGTCGAAGCCGTCCAGCGCGGTGATCTCCCCGTAACGCTTGACGAGGTTCGTCGCCTTGAGCATCCCGCCCTCCATCCATGATCGGTCTACGTTGTAGACTGCTCTACAATGTAGACTGCCGAGGTGCGGAAGCTCAAGACCGAACGACAGCCGGAAATCCTCGACGCGGCCATCGCGATCGCCGACGAGCACGGGCTCGACGCCGTGACCATGCGGGCGGTCGCGGATCGGATCGGGTTGACCCCCATGGCCATCTACGGATATTTCCGCAACAAGAATGAGTTGCTGGACGGGATCGTCGGCCGCGTGCTCAGCTCCCTGCCGCAGAGCCCGTCGTGGGCGTCCTGGGAGGAGCGGCTGAACGCGCTCGCGTGGGGCATCCGGGGGCTGGCCCGCGACCATCCGGCCGTGTTCGGGCTCCTGCTCGCGCGGCCGTCGGCCACGCCGGACGGCGTGTGGGTCGTCGACCAGATCTACCAGGCGCTGCTCGACGCCGGGGTGCCGGACGCCGACGTGCCCCGCGTCGGGCGGCTGATCAGCACGTTCGTCCTGGGGTTCGCGGCGTGGGAGGGGAACGGGCGCTTCACCGACTCGGG
>NZ_JAHKRL010000273.1 GCF_019396405.1 Nonomuraea rhizosphaerae
CCCCCCCCCCCCCCCTGACGGCGACGCGGGAGACCTGGCGGGACAGGTCGCCGGCGACGCGGATGCCCCACGAGGTGGCCGGGAGCCCGGCGGCGGCGCGTTCGGCGAACTCGCCCAGCGTCGTGGCCGAGGGCAGGTCGCCGATCCGGCCGAGCCCGCGCCACGGGTCGTCGGGGAAGGGCCGCAGCGGCACCAGGTCGCCGGTCAGGCCGACGGCGCGGGCCAGGGCGTCGGAGACGCCGGGGTTGGCCACGTCGGCGTTGGTGTGGGCGGTGTAGAGGGCGATGTCGTGCTTGATCAGTTGGTGGATCAGGCGGCCCTTGGGGGTGGTCGCGGCGACGCTCGTCGTACCGCGCAGGTAGAGGGGGTGGTGGGTGACGACGAGGTCGGCGCCCCACTCGACGGCCTCCTCGGCCACGACCGCGACCGGGTCGACCGCGAACAGCACTCGCCGCACCCGCCGCGCCGGGTCGCCGCAGACCAGGCCCACCGCGTCCCAGGACTCGGCCCGGGCGGGCGGGTAGGCCGCCTCGAGCTCTCCGATCACATCCGTCAGCGTCGCTCCAGCCACCAGCGCAGACTACCGGCCCCGGCGGCCGGGAGCGTGATCGGCGAAGGGGTGTCTCCAGAACAGGGTTCGGCGTAATGTAAGTGAATCCTGACACGCGGAGGGCGGGCATGGCACCCAGGGTCGCGATCATCGGAGCGGGGTTCGGCGGACTGTGCATGGCGATCCAGCTCGAACGGGCGGGGATCGGCTCCTACACGGTGTTCGAGAAGGCGGACGATCTCGGAGGGACGTGGCGGGACAACAGCTATCCGGGGGCGGGCTGTGACATCCCGTCGCACCTGTACTCGTACTCGTTCGAGAAGTACGCGAGCTGGACGCGCCGCTACCCGGGACAGCCCGAGATCCTCGAATACCTGGAGCACTGCGCCGGCAAGTACGGCGTCAAGGAGAAGATCCGGTTCGGGACCGAGGTGCGGAGCGCCGTCTTCGACGGCTCCCACTGGGAGGTCACCTGTACGACCGGCGCCCCCGAGACCTACGACGTGGTGGTCATGGGGGTCGGCCAGCTCAACCGCCCCCACCTCCCCGAAATTTCCGGAATGTCGGACTTCGAGGGCACGTCCTTCCACTCCGCCCGCTGGAACCACGACCACGACCTGACCGGCAGGCGCGTCGCCGTCATCGGCAACGGATCGTCGGCCGCCCAGTTCATCCCGCGCGTCGCCGAGCGGGCCGAGCAGCTGACGGTCTTCCAGCGCACGCCGAACTGGGTGATCCCCAAGCCGGACGCCCTGTTCGGCCCGCTGACCAAGCTCGCCTTCCACCTCGTCCCCGGCCTGCAGCGGGCCTACCGCGAGTGGATCTACCGGTACGCGGAAGGCACCCTCTACCCCGCCCTGGCCCAGGGCTGGAGCGCCGGGATGCTGAAGAAGCGGGCCCTGGACCATTTACACGCCCAGGTCGCCGACCCCGAGCTGCGCGCCAAGCTCACCCCCGACTATCCCCCGGGCTGCAAGCGGGTCGTCATCGACAGCAGCTTCTATCCGGCCTTGACCAGACCGAACGTGGACGTCGTGACCGACCCGATCGTGCGGATCACCGCCAAGGGCGTCGAGACCGTCAAGGGGCTGCGCGAGGTGGACACGATCGTGTACGGGACGGGCTTCAGGAGCACAGAATTCCTCGCGCCGATGGACGTCGCAGGACGGGGCGGCACGTCACTGCGGGAGCGGTGGAAGGGCGGCGCGGAGGCGTACCTCGGGATCTCGGTGCCGGACTTCCCGAACCTGTTCATGCTGTACGGCCCGAACACGAACCTGGGCCACAACTCGATCATCTTCATGCTGGAGTGCCAGGTGAACCACATCATGGCCTGCCTGCCGCACCTGTCGGAGCAGGGACCGATCGAGGTGCGGCCCGAGGTGATGGCGGCGTGGAACAGGCAGCTGGAGGCGTCCATGGCCCGGATGGTGTGGGGGAACGGCTGCCGGAGCTGGTACAAGACGGCCGAGGGCCGGGTCACGAACAACTGGCCGGGGCCCACGACGCTGTACCGGCGGCTGACGTCCCGCGCGCCGCGTCCGGCGTACCGGCCGGTAAGGGGGACGGCGGACTGACGAAGCCCCGTCGATATGTTGAGCAGCGACCCACACGTACAAGGCGGTGCTGAACATGACGAACGACCTGCACGAGCGCGCTGTCGTGGCCGACACGCACAACGACCTGCTGATGGCGGTCTCCGCCCGGCCGCCCGAGCGGTGGGCCGGCTTCTTCCGTGAGCAGTGGTTGCCGCAGCTCACCGAGGGCGGGGTGAACCTCCAGGTGCTGCCCGTCTTCATCGACGACGACTACCGTCCGGAGGGGGCGCTGCGCCAGACGCTGCGCATGATCGAGTGCGCCCACGTGCTGGCCGAGGGGAACGCCGACCGGGTCCGGATCTGCCGCACCGGCGCCGACATCGACCGGGCGCTCGCCGACGGCGTGATCGCCCTGGTCATCGCGCTGGAGAGCATGCCGGGGCTGGACGCCAGCGTGGAGCTGATCCCGACCGTGCACCGGCTGGGCGTGCGGGTGGCCTCCATCGCGCACTGGGGGCGCACGCCGCTGGCCGACGGCAGCGGCGAGGACGCCACGGGCAGCGGGCTGACCTCCCACGGCGTGGCCGCGCTGGCGGAGATGGAGCGGCTGGGCATGGTGTTCGACGTCTCGCACCTGGGGGCGTCCGGGGTCGCGCACGTGCTGGAGCTGGCGACCAGGCCGGTCATGGCGACGCACTCCTCGGCGCGGGCGCTGCGCGACCACCACCGCAACCTGACCGACGCGCAGCTGCGCGGGGTGGCGGCGACCGGCGGCGTGGTGTGCGTGAACTTCTTCGCGCCGTTCCTGGCCGACCGCGAGGAGGACGTGTCGCTGGACCGGCTGCTGGACCACATCGAGCACGTGGCGTCGGTGGCCGGGATCGACCACGTGGGGCTGGGGCCGGACTTCATCCGCGAGGTGATGGACGACCTGACGCCGCCCTGCTGCGAGGGCGTCAACAGCAGGGGCGTCGACCCGAGGTCGGCGATCCCCGGGCTGGAGGGGCCGTCCGGGCTGCCCATGGTGACCGAGGGCCTGCTCAAGCGGGGGCTGCCGGAAGAAGACGTGGTCAAGATCGTCGGTGGGAACGTGCGTCGTTTCCTGTGCGAGGGCCTGTCCGGGTAGAAAGGGCCCATGACCGGCGCGGAGGAAGCAGCCAAGCGAAGCGGTGTGACGATCCGCGAGCTGCACGAGATCAGCGAGTTCCTGGACGTCTACCGGCTCTTCGACGACATCTGGCACCCCGACCCGCGCAACGCCCCCGTGTCGGTGGAGCTGATGATCGGCTTCGCCCACGCGGGCGGCTACGTGGCCGGCGCGTACGAGGGCGAGGAGCTGGTCGGCGCCTCGGTCGGCTTCCGCGCCGCCGACCAGGCGCTGCACTCGCACGTGACGGGCGCGGCCATCGGGCGCGGCATCGGGTACGCGCTCAAGCTGCACCAGCGCGAGTGGTGCCTGGAGCGCGGCCTGACCAGCGTCACCTGGACGTTCGACCCCCTGGTCCGCAGGAACGCCCGCTTCAACCTGGCCAAGCTGGGCGCCAGGCCGCGGCGCTACCTGAAGGAGTTCTACGGCGCGATGGCCGACGCGATCAACGAGGGCGACCCGTCCGACCGGCTGATGGCGGTGTGGCGGCTGGACGGGCCCGCGGCGCAGCCGTCGCGGGGGCCGTACGCGCAGGGGGTCGGCACGGACGGGAACCGGCCGGTGATCGGCCCGGTGGCGGGGCCCGCGGTGCTGGTCGCGACCCCGTACGACGTCGAGACGCTGCGGCGCGCGGACCCGGAGGCGGCCCGCGCGTGGCGGCTGGCGGTGCGTGAGGTGCTGGGCGGGCTGATGGCGGACGGCGCCCGGGTCACCGGTTTCACCGGCGACGGCGAATACGTGGTCGAGAGGGGCTGACAGACTGTTCCACCGCGGTTCGGGATCTCTGTAATGTGACGTTACGCGAGTCAGCAAGGAGATCCGCATGACGGAGTTCACCCCCACCGTCCCCGCGAGAGTCCTACCCCCTGTCACTGTCCGCGACCTGCCCGAACCCCCCGGATCCACCTGGCGTGTCATCGGCCCCGGCCTGGTCGGCGCCGGCGTCGGGCTGGCCTCCGGCGAGTTCATCCTCTGGCCGTACATCGCCTCCCAGGTCGGCCTGGTCTTCATCTGGGGCGCGGCGATCGGCATCATCACCCAGTGGTTCCTCAACATGGAGATCGAGCGCTACACCCTCGCCACCGGCGAGACGGCGCTGACCGGCTTCAGCAGGATGTGGAAGCACTGGGGCATCGTCTTCGTCCTGATGACGCTCGCCTCGAACCTGTGGCCCGGCTGGGTCACCACCTCGGCCACGATGGTCACCTACCTGACCGGCTCGGGCGAGGGCAGCGTCCGCTGGATCGCGATCGGCATGCTGGTGGTGATCGCGCTCGGGCTGACGCTGGCGCCGGTCATCTACACCGCGCTCGAACGGGTGATCTTCGTGAAGATCGCCCTGGTGATCACGCTCGCCGTGGTCGCGATCCTGTTCGCCATCAACGCCGACAGCTGGGTCCAGCTGGGCAGGGGCCTGAGCGTCGGCGCGGGCTTCCCCGTGCCGCCGCTGGAGTTCGCCGTGCTCATGGGCGCGATCGCGTACGCGGGCGCGGGCGGCGGCCAGAACCTGTGCCAGAGCAACTGGATCCGCGACAAGGGCTTCGGCATGGGCCTGTACGTGCCGCGCCTGGTCAGCCCGGTGACCGGGCACGAGGAGGCGGCGGCGTCCACGGGCTTCCAGTTCGCCCCGACCAAGGAGAACCTGGCCCGCTGGCGCCAGTGGTGGCGCTTCGCGAACGTCGAGCAGGCCGCGACCTTCGCCTTCGTGTCGTTCGCGACGATCGCCCTCATGTCGATGCTGGCCTACTCGACCGTCTTCGGGAAGCCGGGGCTGGCCAACGGCATCGGCTTCCTCCAGGTCGAGGGCGAGGCGCTGAAGTCGTCGGTCGGGGCGTGGTTCGGCGTGCTGTTCTGGGTGATCGGGGCGCTGTCGCTGTTCGCCTCGGCCATGGGCATCGTGGACTACACCGCGCGGCTCGCCTCCGACACGATCAAGACCGTCTACCTGCGGGAGCGGTCCGTCTCGGTGAACCGCGTCTACTTCTACACGGTGTGGGCGATGGCGGCGATCGGGACGCTGATCCTGCTGGCCGGCTTCGACCAGCCGCTGATCCTGCTGGTGTTCTCCGCCTGCTTCGCGGCGGTGATGATGTTCGTGTACTCGATCCTGCTGATCGTCCTGAACCGCAGGGCGCTGCCGGAGGCGATCAGGGTCAGGTCGTACCGGCTGGGCGCGCTGGTCTGGTCGGTGGCCTTCTTCGGGACGCTGACCGTGCTCGTGGTGATCCAGCAGGCGCAGAAGCTGTTCGGCGGCGGGTGACCGCCCCGAGACCGGTTGACCTCCACCATGCTTGAGGTTGCAGCCTTGGGGCCATGAACGTTGTCGAGGTGACGGGTTTCGGCGGTCCCGAGGTGCTGGCCCACAGGCGGGCCCCGGATCCGGAGGCGGGTCCGGGGCAGGTGGTGGTCGGGGTCTCGGTGGTGGACGTGATGTCCATCGACGCGCAGTTGCGCGCCGGATGGGGGCGGGAGTGGTCCCCGCTGGCCCCGCCGTACGTCCCCGGGACGGGCGTGGCCGGGCACGTGCTGTCCACCGGCGAGGGCGTCGATCCCGCGTGGGCGGGACGGCGGGCGGCGGCGCTGCTCACGGGCGGCGGGTACGCGTCGCGGGCGGTGGCCGAGGTGTCCACGCTGGTCGAGGTGCCCGGCGAGGTGGACCTGCGCGACGCGGCCGCGCTGATCCAGGTGGGCCCGGCCGCGATCAGCCTGGTCGAGGCCGCCGAGCTGAAGCCCGGCGCCCGGGTGCTGGTGACCGGGGCCGGCGGGGCGCTCGGGCTGCCGATCGTCCGGCTGGCGGACGCGCTGGGCGCCCGGGTGACCGCGGCGGCCCACGCCCCGGCCAAGCGGGCGCCGGCCCTGCGGTACGGCGCGGCCGAGGCGGTCGGCTACGACGAGCTGGACGGTGAGTTCGCGGTCGTTTTCGACGGTGTCGGCGGGCAGGTCGGGACGGCCGCGTTCCACCTGGTGGCGCTGGGCGGGACGTTCTTCGCGTACGGCGTGCCCAGCGGCTCCACCGCCCAGGCGGACCCCGAGGAGGCGCGGCGCAAGGGGGTCCGGCTGGTCGGCATGGAGCAGGTGCGGTTCGCGCCCGAGGAGTTCAGGCGGCTGGCCGGGCGGGCGATGGCCGAGGCCGCCGCGGGCCGGCTGGCCACGGAGATCGGGCTGGCCCTGCCGCTGGAGCAGGCGGCGCGGGCGCACGCGGCGCTGGCCTCCAGGGAACTGATCGGCAAGGCGGTGCTGCTCGTCACGGCCGAAGACACGGGCGAGGGGACGGGGGAAAAGGCGGCCGGCGTCACGGCCCGATAGGGGTCCTGTCCTCCCAGATCCCCATGACCTGCCAGATCCGCCGGGTCAGCCGGTTGACCAGGCCGATCTCGACGCACAGCTCGCGCGTCCTGCCCACCGAGTCGCGGATCTCCTGCTTGGCCTCCGGGTTGCGCAGGTACACGTCGGCCACCACCCCCGGCGGGATCCCGAAGCGCCTGATCATCGGCCCGGGCGGCGCGAGCATGATCCTGGCCATCAGGCCCAGGACGAGCGGCGAGAGCACGCCGAGCATGAGCCGCCGGCGGCGCGGCATGCGGGGCACCCGGTTGCGCAGGTAGTGGCGGGCGAAGGAGATGTGCCGGGCCTCCTCCGCGATGTGGATGCGGATGATCGCCTCTTCGAGGGGGTGGTGGGCCCGGCCGTCCTTGAGCAGCTTGCGCTGGACGTGGTCGATGGGGTCCTCACCGCCGAGCACGAACACGAAGAACAGCTCGGTCGAGATCAGCGGGATCCAGGGCGCCACCTGGGCGAGGAAGGATAACGGGCCGGGCATGCCGCGTATCGGGAGCTTCGTCCTGTTGACGAACTCCTGGAACATCATCCCGTGGTGCCCCTCCTCGATGGTCTCGTGGTAGACGTACCGGAACTCCGGCGACCCGTTGGGCAGGCGGTAGGCGTAGTTGAGCAGCCCGCGCTTGAGCAGGTTCTCGAACTGCAGGCCGATCTTCATGGCCGTCGCCACGCGCCATAAGCCGATCATGGCGCGGGTCTCGGGCGGGCGGGCGAGGTACCAGGGGTGGCCGCCCAGCTTGTCCACGTCCGGCAGCTCCCAGCGCGGGTCGGCCTGGTCGACGTGGAAGTCGGGATCGTCCCACGGGATGTCCTTGTACGGCTCCCAGTGCTTGTCCACCGAAGCCTTCGACAGGCGGGCGATGACGGCTTCGTAGGCGCTTCTCTCGGCGACCTGGAGGTCGCCCTCTCTGGCGGGGACGGCGCGTGGCATCGGCTGCTCCTCTCATCGCCCGCTAATTGTACGAATCATCCAATAAGAGGTGAAGGGTGATGCGGATCACAGCCGGTGGGTCACAGGTCCTCGGGGTTCAGGCCCACCTCCCGGGCGGCGCTGGCGCGGACGAGCTGGGTGGCCCGGCGGCGGGAGATGGCCTTCGGGTGCACGTGGATCTGCAGGGCCAGCCCGTCGCTCAGCGCGAAGATCCGCCAGGCGGAGGACTCGGGGTCGGCGCAGACGAAGTCGCCGGAGGCCACGCCGGCCTCGATGATCCCGCGCAGCACCGCCCGGCCGCGCGCGTCGAGCCGTCGCGAGGTCTGCTCCAGCTCCTTGTTGCGCATCGACTCCGCCGTCGCGTCGATCCACAGCCGCCAGCCCTCCGACGAGCCGGCGGGCGAGGAGCGCCGCATCAGCATGCGCAGCCGCTCGCGCGGGGAGGCGGCCGAGCGCTCGATCTCCTCCAGCAGATCCTGGTGCAGCCGGGCGGCGTGGGCGAACGCCAGCGCGAACAGCTCGTCCTTGGTGCCGAAGTGGTAGAACAGCAGCGCCTGGCTCACGCCCGCGGCGCGGGCGATGTCCACTGTCCGGGTGTGCCCGAACCCCCGCTCGGCGATCACCTCGCAGGCGGTCCTCAGCAAGTCCTCACGCCGTAATCGGCTGAAACCCCGTGTCACAGCGGGACACTCTAACTACTGCTCCCACGGTATATGGAGGACAAACCGGGCGCCGGTCGGGGAATCTTCCAAAGAGAGCGTGCCGCCGTGCCTGACCGCGATCTCCCTGGCGATCGGCAGCCCGAGCCCGGTGCCGCCGGCGTCGCGGTTGCGTGAGGCGTCGAGCCTGGTGAACCGCCGGAAGACGTGCTCGCGCTGGTCCGGCGCGATCCCCGCGCCGTCGTCGAGCACCTCCAGCACGGCCCCCTCGTCGTCCGCGCCCACGCTCACCGTGATCATGGACTCGGCGTGACGTTCGGCGTTGTCGAGCAGGTTCGCCAGCAGGCGGGTCAGGCGCAGCCGGTCGCCGGTCACCACCACGCCGGGGCGCAGCCGCATCACCACCCGTTTGCCGTCGGGCCGCCGGGCCATCTCCTCCTCGACCAGCCCGGCCAGGTCCACCCGGTCACGCGCCCCCGGCGCTCCCGCGTCCAGCCTGGCCAGGGTGAGCAGGTCGGCCACGATCGCCTGGAGCCGGTCGAGGCTGGTCAGCAGCGCCTCGGCGGTCCGCGGCCAGTCGGCCTCGCCGGGATGCAGCATCGCCTCCTCGATCTGGGTGCGCATCGCGGTGAGCGGGCTGCGCAGGTCGTGCGAGGCGTCGGCGGCGAACCTGCGCTCCTGCTCCACCGCGTGCTCCAGCCGGTCGAGGGTGGCGTTCACAGTGTGGGCGAGGTCGTCGAGCTCGTCCCGGTGCCGGGAGTGCGGCACCCGGCGGCCCAGATCGGTGGCGGTGATCTCGGCCAGCTCGCTCCTGATCCCGATGACCGGCCGCAGCGCCCTGTTGACGGTCAGCCAGGACGCCAGGGCGGTGATCGCGGACAGCAGCAGCACGCCGAGCAGCACGCCCAGGACGTAGAGAGGGTCGATGTACCAGGGGATGGCGGGCGTGTAGGTGTAGACCGCCCACGTCTCCCCCCGGGCCGAGGCCAGGTTGCCGACGGCGATCAGGCACTTCTCGTCCCGGACCCGCGTGGAGCAGAGCGTGGTGACCAGGCGCATGTCGGCGGCGGCCGGCTTCTCGGCGGTGAGCGGCGGCAGCCCCAGCAGCCGCTGACTGGCCTGGCGCACCTCGCCTCGCGGGTCGACCACCTGGATGAGGTCGACGTCCTCGGTGACGGCCACCGGCTTGAGCTTGTCGGGCGCGAACCTGGCCACGTTGTACGCGATCCGCCGCCCCGCCATGGCCGCCCGGTCGGTCACGTACCCGGTGAGCAGGGTGTGCACGAGCGGCGTGACGAGCAGCATGACGAGCGAGTAGCCGATCAGCGCGTTCATGAAGGCCGCCGCCGTGAGCCTGCGCCGCACCGACCACCGGACGAACATCGCTCAGTCCTCCTTGAGCGGCAGCCGCAGGACGAAGTCGGCGCCCGTGTCGGACTCCTCCACCGTCAGCGTGCCGCCGTGGGCCGTGGCGATCTCGCGCGCGATGGACAGCCCGAGCCCGGTGCCGCCCGAGTCGCGGCTGCGCGCGGCGTCCAGCCGGGTGAACCGCTCGAAGATCGCCTCGCGGTGCTCCGGCGCGATCCCGGCGCCGTCGTCGAGCACCTCCAGCACGGCCAGCGAGGCGTGGCTGCGCACCGCCACCACGACCTGGGAGACGGCGTGGCGCTCGCCGTTGTCCAGCAGGTTGGTCAGCAGGCGGGCCAGTTGCAGCCGGTCCCCCATGACGGTCACCCCCGGCCACATGGTGGTGATCACCTGCTTGGAGCGCGGCCTGACCGTCTCGGCCCGGACCAGCTCGGAGAGGTCGATGGGCTCGCGTACGGCGGGCGCGCCCGCGTCCAGCTTGGCCAGCGCCAGCAGGTCCTCCACGATGCACTGGAGCCGGTCCATGCTGCCCAGCAGGGCCTGCCCGGTGCCGGGCCAGTCGGCGTCGCCGGGGTGCATCATGGCCTCCTCGACCTGCGCGCGCATCGCGGTGATCGGGCTGCGCAGGTCGTGCGAGGCGTCGGAGACGAACCGGCGCTGCCGCTCGACCGCCCCCTCCAGCCGGTCGAGCGTCTGGTTGGCGGTCTGCGCCAGCGCCTTGATCTCGTCGGCGTTCTCCGGCACCGGCACGCGTTTGCCGAGGTCGGTGGCGGTGATCTCGGCGAGCCTGGTACGGATGCGGTCCACCGGGCCGAGTGTCCTGGCCACCACCCGCGAGACGCCGAACCAGGTCAGCGCCACCAGCACGAGGACGCATCCGGCCAGGAACGCCAGCACGGCGGGGTGCACGTACCAGGGCGCCACGTCCGTGGCCGCGTAGATCAGCCAGTCGCCGTCCTCCTGGTAGATGCGCACGGCGGCCACGATCTGGCAGCTGCCGGGGTAGTGGGGCAGGTCGCACGCGATCTGGGTGCGGTTGGCGTTGTCCTCGGCGGGCTCCAGGCGGGTCAGGGGACCGAACGTGGCGACGTTCTCGGTGGCGGCCACCACGCGGCCGCGCACGTTGACGACCTGGGCCCATTTCGCGTCGCTGCTGATCACCGCGGGCAGGGTGCCGCGCTTGGCCAGGTGCACGAGGCGAAAGGCGGCGGTGAGCGCTTTGTCCGAGCTGATGTCCATGGCCGTGTTGTGCACGGCGTACAGCACGAAGCCGCTCACCACGACGCACAGCAGCGCCATGGCCGCGCTCGCGAACAGCGTCAGCCGCGCACGCACGGACCGGCCGAACCGTGTGATCACGCCTTTCCCCCCGCGATCAGACGATCACAGGAAAGGCCCTTCGCCCTAATTACCGGAGATTCATCAACAAAGGGCGACAAATACGTATAAATGACCGCCAGAGCAATGCTCTGTACGGGGTCGATCCCGCTGGTTAGAGTAAGTGAGCACTGATGCCAGGGAGACGATGTGAACCTTGATGAGTACCAGCTCGCAGCCAGGGCCTGGCTGGAGGAGAACGCGGCGGACGACTCCCCGGAGTCCGACCCGGTCGTCAGGTCCAAGGAGTTCATGGCCAAGCTGTACGACGCCGGCTATTCCGGCATCACCTGGCCCGAGCGCTGGGGCGGCCAGGGGCTGACCCAGGCGGAGGAGCGCGCGTTCAGCACGGCGGCGCGCGACTTCACCCTCCCCATCTACGTCTTCTCGATCGGCCTCGGCATGACCGGCCCGACGCTGGTCGACCGGGGCACCGACGAGCAGCGCGAGCGCTTCGTCCGGCCGCTGCTGCGCGGCGAGGAGATCTGGTGCCAGCTCTTCTCCGAGCCGGGCGCGGGCAGCGACGTGGCCAGCCTCCAGACCCGCGCCGTGCGCGACGGCGACGGCTGGGTGGTCAACGGCCAGAAGGTCTGGACGTCGGTCGCCCACCACGCCGACTGGGGCCTGCTGCTGGCCCGCACCGACGTGGAGGTGCCCAAGCACAAGGGCCTGACGATGTTCGTGGTGGACATGCGCCACCCGGGCGTGACCGTCCGGCCGCTGAAGGACATGTCGGGCAGGTCCAACTTCAACGAGATCTTCTTCGACGACGTCCCCATCCCGGACGAGCACCGCGTCGGCGAGGTCAACGACGGCTGGAGCGTCGCGGTGACGACGCTGCTGCACGAGCGGCTGTCGATCTCGGCGGGCGTCGGCATGGGCACCGGCAGGGACGACCCCACGGCGCTCGCGGCGCTGCGCGAGGTGGTCGACACGAGCGACCCGCTGGTCCGCGACGAGCTGGTGGAGCTGCACATCCGCAACCGCGCGCTGGCGCTGTTCAACCAGCGCCTCGCCCAGGAGACCAAGGCCGGGATCTTCCCCGGCGCGCGGGGCAGCGCGGCCAAGCTGCTGCTGGCCGAGCTGACCCTGTACCAGGCGGACCTGGGCACCCGGCTGGTCGGGCCCGACTCGGTCGTCGACGGCCATCCGCTCTCGCATGCGATCTCCCTGTCCCCGGCCATGTCGCTGGGCGGCGGCACGAACGAGATCATGCGCAACATCGTCGGTGACCGGGTGCTGGGGCTGCCGCCCGAGCCCCGGGTGGACAAGACCGTGCCGTTCAAGGACCTGAAGGTGGGGACGCAGGGGTGAAGCTCGTACTCAGCGAGGAGCAGCGGGAGCTGCGCACGGCCGTCCGCTCGTTCCTGGCGGCGGCCTCGCCGCTGCCCAAGGTGCGCGAGGGCTACGACCGTGAGGTGTACGCGCGGCTCAACGGCGAGCTGGGGCTGTCCGGGCTGATCGTCGCGGAGGAGTACGGCGGCGCGGGCGCGGGCTTCGCCGAGCTGGCCGTGGCGCTGGAGGAGACGGGCGCGGCGCTGCTGCCGGGGCCGTTCCTGTCCACGGTCTTCGCCACGATCGCGCTCACCGAGGCGGCGGACAAGGAGCTGCTCTCCGGCATCGCCGAGGGCCGGATCACCGCCACGCTGGCCACCGGCCCGCTCGACCGGGTGATCAACGGCATGGAGGCCGACGTCCTGCTCGTGCCGGAGGGCGACGTGCTGACGGCCGTCGAGCTCGACGGCCCCGGCGTCACCAGGACCCCGCTGGAGACGCTGGACCTGACCCGCGGCCAGGCGAGCGTGCGGCTCGACGGCGCCTCCCTGCGGGCGCTCGGCCCGGTGCCCGGCGGGCTGGGCGACCGGCTGGCCGTGGCGCTGGCCGCCGAGCAGCTCGGCGTGCTGCGGGCCTCGCTGGAGGCCATCGTCGCGTACGCGAAGATCCGGGTGGCCTTCGGCCGCTACATCGGCTCCTACCAGGGCGTCAAGCACAAGCTCGCCGACATGCACTGCAAGCTCGAACAGGCCGAGTCGATCGTCCGCTTCGCCGCCTGGGCCGCCGACGAGTCGCCCGGGGAGCTGCCGCAGGCGGCGGCGCTGGCCCAGGCGTACGTGGGACGCGCCTGCTTCGAGGTGGCGCGCGACCACCTGCTGCTGCACGGCGGCATAGGCTTCACCTGGGAGCACGACGCGCACCTGTTCTACAAGAGGGCCAAGGCGGACGAGGTGCTGCTCGGGCCGCCGCGGATCCACCGGTCCCGCCTCGCCGAGCTACTGGAGCTGTAGATGGACGTCACCGGTCTTCCCGGCTTCTACGCCATCGCCGCGGCCGACCCCGGCCGGCTCGCGGTGATCGACACCGACGGCAGCCGCACCACGTACGGCGAGCTGCTCACGAGGGTCAACCAGGTGTCGCACGGCCTGCGCGCCCGCGGGCTGAGCGAGGGCGACGTGGTGGCGGGAGTGCTGCCCAACGGCATCGACGCCGTGATCATGCTGATGGCGACGGGGCAGATCGGCCTGTACTACGTGCCGATCAACTGGCATCTCACCGAGCCCGAGGTGGCCTACATCCTGTCCGACTGCGACGCCAAGATCGTGGTCACCAGCCCCGAGTACGCCGTGCCCGGCGGCGAGATCGGCACCGCGGGGCTGGCCGAGGGACAGCCGGGCGAGGCTCCCGGGGAGCGGACCCTGGGCGCGGTCATGTGGTACACCTCCGGCACCACCGGCTTCCCCAAGGGCGTGCAGCGCAAGCTGCCGGGCACCGACCCGGAGTCGGTCGTCCCCCTGTACGTGTGGTTCTTCGGCGAGGTCGTGGACCTGACGCCCGGCGACGGCGTGCACCTGGTGACCTCGCCGATGTACCACTCGGCGCCGTGCGCGCACACGCAGTTCGCGCTGCACTTCGGGCACACGGTGGTGATCACCCCGCGCTTCGACCCGGAGAACATCCTGGAGCTGGTCGAACGCCACCAGGTGACCAACGCCATGATGGTGCCGACGATGTTCCACCGGATGCTCCAGCTTCCCGACGAGGTCAAGGCCCGCTACGACGTCTCCAGCCTGCGGCAGGTCATCCACACCGCCGCCGCCTGCCCCGTGGCGGTCAAGCGGGGGATCATGGACTGGTGGGGGCCGGTGCTCTACGAGTACTACGGCTCGACCGAGTCGACGATCGCCTTCTCGGTCAAGCCGCACGACTGGCTGGCCAGGCCGGGCACGGTCGGCAGGCCGGCGCCCACGTTCGAGACGAAGATCCTGGACGAGGCCGGCGAGGAGCTGCCGCCGGGCGAGCCCGGCCTGGTCTACGTCAAGTCCAGCCTGGGCAACTTCGAGTACCGCAAGGACCCGGCCAAGACCGCGGCCAGCATGCGCGGCGAGTGGTACACCCCGGGCGACATCGGCTACCTCGACAAGGACGGCTTCCTGTTCCTGTGCGACCGGCGCACCGACCTGATCGTCTCCGGCGGGGTGAACATCTACCCGGCCGAGATCGAGGCGGCGCTGCTGGAGCACTCCTCGGTGGCCGACGTGGCGGTGATCGGGGCGCCCGACGAGGAGTGGGGGCACAATGTGGTCGCCCTGGTCGAGCCGGTGCCGGGCGCGACACCCGGCCCGGAGCTCACCGCCGAGCTGCTGGAGCACCTCGGGCCGCGGATCGCCAGGTTCAAGCACCCGAAGGTGATCGAGTACCGCGAGAAGCTCCCCCGGACGCCGACGGGGAAGCTGTCGCGCTACCGGGTCAGGCAGGAGTTCCTCGACGCGCGCCGATGACCAGCTCGTCGGTGTACCCCTTCCGGTCACCCAGGTAGAAGGTGGTCGACAGGGTGCGCTCGTGCGTGTCGAACACCGTGCTCCAGAGCGTGCGGAACGGCGTCCCGCTGTCCGGGCGGACCTCCCGCAGGCTCTGGCGCAGGTACTCGGGTGACATGGTCGCGCCCTTGCTGCTCTCGTACAGCGAGCGCAGCCGGGCGAACGTCTCGAAGCTGGCCTCGCTGTCCTCGGGCAGGTTCATCGGGTCGGGGTTGCGGTGCAGCAGGTGGTTGGTGACGCAGAGCGGGGCGTCGCCGAACTCGACGATGTGCTCGCTGCCGTCCTTGCCGCGCTCCCACACGAACGCCCCGCCGTGCGCGTCGGCCACCAGGTAGTGCAGGGGCAGGCCGTGGTCGTACTGCTTGGCGCCGAGCAGCGCCTGCTTGGCCTGCTCGACGTTCTCGCACGTGTCCACCAGGAACCTCGGCAGCTGCACGCTGCCCACGCCCACCTGCGGCGCGACGTGCTCCGGCGGCTCGACGTCGGAGTAGTCGGCCATGAGCAGCATGACCGCGAGCCCGGCCTCGTTGATCGCGTCCATGGCGCCGTCGAGGCCGTTCATCGTGATGACCGCGGTGGCCAGGCCCTCGTCGGGCAGCATGGTGATCACGTACGGCCTGGAGGCCATCGGCAGCTCACCCGGCCGCGCGGAGCCGCCCATGATCTCGCTGGTCGTCGTGGTGAAGAAGTCGTAGTTGCGGCCCACCCTGCCGTGGCCGTCGGTGCTCGCGGACGGCGGGCACCACAGGGCCGAGCAGCCCGAGCCGTCGGGCACGTAGTTCAGGTCGTCCAGCGCCAGCTCGTCCTGGTCGGGGTCGAGGCCGAGCGCCTCGGCCGCGCCGTCCATGCGGGCGTGGTGCTGCGGCCAGTGCCGCTCGAACCAGGTCCTGCGGGCCCGGTTGACGGCCGGGGCGGCGGGGACCGGGGTCCAGCCGAGCCGGCGGGCCTCCTCGGTGAGCGCCCGGCCGATCTCGGTCTGGCTCCCCGAGAGGGTGAGGTGGCGGACGAGCTGGTAGTCGTCCCGGCCGCCGGCGATCTGCGTCATGTTCTTCATGTGCCTCAGGCTGGCCGGGGGCGCTGACCGGGCTCCTACCGTTCGCTGACCGCCCGGCCCGCGGCCCGCTCGGCGGCCCGCCGGTACCGGTCGGACATGCGCAGGACCGCCTCGGCCAGCTCCGGCGGGTCGAGCACCTCGAAGTCCACGCCGATGAGCCCGATCCACACCGCCATGCCGTTCAGGTCGTCGGCGCCGATCCTGATCCGGCAGGTCGCCTCGTCCACCGGCTCGATCTCCAGCCCGAGCGGCAGGTGACGGACGTCCTCGGCGGGGGCGTGCAGCAGCACCGTCCCGCGGTAGCGCCACATCGCCGTGTTGAGGCCCCTCTCCACGTACGCGCCCACGTCCCCGTCGCCGGGCAGCTCACGCGGGGTGAACCGGGGGCCGCCCGGCGTCCTGGGCCGGATCCGGTCCACCCGGAAGGTCCGCCAGTCGCGCCGCTCGATGTCGTAGGCGACCAGGTACCAGCGTCCGCGCCGGTGCGCGAGCCGGTACGGCTCCGCCTCGCGCGCCGTCGCCGTCCCGTCGTGGCCGGTGTAGTCGAAGCGCAGGCGCTCGTGGTCGCGGGCGGCGTTCGCGATCGTGGTCAGCACCTCGGGCGCCACGGACGGCACCCGGCCGGGGATCTGCACCGTGTAGGCGTTCAGCGCGCTGACGCGGCGGCGCAGCCGGGACGGCAGCACCTGCTCCAGCTTGGCCAGCGCCCGCACCGAGCTCTCCTCGATGCCCTGGACGCCGCCGCCGGCCGCCCTGCCCAGCCCGACGGCCACCGCGACGGCCTCCTCGTCGTCGAGCAGCAGCGGCGGCAGCGCGGCCCCGGCGCCGAGCCGGTAGCCGCCCGCGACGCCCGGCGTGGCGTGCACGGGGTAGCCGAGGCTGCGCAGCCGCTCGACGTCGTTGCGGATGGTCCGGGTCGAGACGCCCAGGCGGGAGGACAGCTCCGGGCCCGACCAGTCCCGGTGCGACTGGAGGAGGGACAGCAGCTTGAGCAGGCGGGCCGAGGTTTCCAGCATGCCTGTCAGTGTGCCGCCTATTGCGGAAAGGCTCGTTCCTTCATGGGCGGCGGGCTGTCAGAACTTGCGTGACGTGGCGGTGCTCCCACACCCCCGACGGGTTGTCGGCGAGCAGCGCGCGCCTGACCGCCTCCATGTACGCCTCCACGCGATCGCCCAGCCGGGCGGGCGTGGAGTAGGAGAACGAGAGCTGCAGCCCCAGCACCGCGTCAAGATCCCAGGTCAGCCGCCGCTCGAACAGGTGCGACTCCATCCGGCTGAACGGCGAGCGGGCCAGCACGTCGTCATGGTGCTCCCCGGTGGCCTGGTACGAGTCGCGCGCCCTGAGCTCGCCGACCCCGAACGCGGCCCGCACCCGCCGCACGACCGGCTCCCATCGGCCCTCCTCGGGCTCGCGGGACGGCCCGATCAGCGCCACCGCCCCCTCCTTGGGCAGCAGGCGGTCGAACTCCGCCAGCACCGCCAGACGGTCCATCCAGTGGAACGACCTGCCCATGACCACGTCGTCGAAGGCCGGCAGCGCGGCGACGGCCGTGGAGTCGCCGTGCAGCCAGCGGACGTTCGGGACGCCGGCGGCCAGCCGCCTGCCCTCGGCCAGCATCTCCTCGTCCGGGTCCACGGCGATCACCTCCCGCACGGCGCCGGCCAGCGGGATCGCCACCGTGCCGGGGCCGCAGCCCAGGTCGAGGACCCGGCTGTCCGGCCCGAACTCCGCGGCCAGGCAGGCGATCGCCTCGTCCCCGTGGCCCGGCCGGTACTTGGCGTAGTAGGGGGCGGCGCCGCCGAAGAGGTTCGTCATGGGTGAGACGATATGCAGATTCGTGAACGGCCGACGAAAGGTTTTCGACCGGTGAGGCGCCTGCTCGTGGTCCTGCTGCTGGCCTGCTCCGGGATGGGCGTCGCACTGCCCGCCTCGGCGCACAACGTGCTGGTCGGCAGCGACCCGCGCGACGGGACGACGCTGTCGGCCTCGCCCGCGCGGATCACCCTGCTGTTCGACCAGGTGGTGCGCCAGGGGTACGCGCAGGTGGGCGTGACCGGGGCCGACGGGGCCTCCTGGGCCGCCGGGACGGCCGTGGTCGCCGCCGAGAAGGTGTCGGTCGCGGTCAGGCCGTTGCCGGCGGGCGGGGCGTACGTGGTGGGGTACCGGATCCTGTCGGCGGACGGGCATCCGGTGTCGGGGAAGATCAGCTTCAGCCTGGCGGCGGACGCGACGGGCGTACGGGAGGGGGCCGACGGCCCTTCCGCCTCCGCCGCTTCCGATGCCTCGGCTGCCTCCGCCGCCTCGGCC
>NZ_JAHKRL010000274.1 GCF_019396405.1 Nonomuraea rhizosphaerae
GTGGGGGGGAGGCGCCCCCCCCCGCCGACCTGGGCGAGTGCGATGTCGAGGTGGCGGGGACGGCGTCGGACCTCATGCTGTTCCTGTGGCGGCGTCTCCCGGCCGGACGGCTCGGCGTGCGCGGCGACCGGGAGGTGCTCGACCGTTACTTCACGCTCGTGCCGCCGGTCTGATCGCTCTTCCCGTCCCCCAGGGACTCCAGGAGGTCGCGCAGGTCGTTCGCGAGCGACTCCCTGCGCTCCTCGGTGAGCGCCGCGAGCAGGCGGTGCTCGGTCTCCACGTGGTCGGGGAGCGCGCGGTCGATCAGCGCGCGCCCCTCGGCGGTGAGCGCCACGTGCACAACGCGCTTGTCGCTCTCGCTGGGCGTGCGGGTCACCAGGCCGCGCCCCTGGAGCCGGTCGAGCCGCTGGGTGACCGCGCCCGAGGTGATCATGGCCGCCTGCATGAGCTCGGCCGCCGTCAGCGCCCTGCCGCTGCGGCGCAGCGTGGCGAGCACGTCGAACGACGCCCGGTCGAGCCCGTGCGCCCCGAACGTGCGCTCCAGCTCCGCGCTGATCAGCCGCGTCAGCCGCGACAGCCGCCCGATCACGGCCATCGGCGACACGTCCAGGTCGGGACGCTCCTTGGCCCACTGCTCCAGAATCCGGTCCACGTGATCCGTCACACAATCATCTTAGCGGTGAGACAAATACCTTAGTGCTGAGATATATTGTCTTAGTGCTAAGAAATCGACTGTCCCTGATCCTCGTGACCGCGCTGACCCCCGCCATCTGGGGGACCACCTACCTGGTCACCACCGAACTGCTGCCACCCGGCCGCCCGCTCCTCGCCGCGGTCGTACGCGCCCTGCCCGCCGGACTGTTGCTGCTGCTCATCACCCGCCACCTGCCGCGCGGCGTGTGGTGGTGGCGGTCACTGGTGCTGGGGGCGCTCAACATCGGAGCGTTCAACGCGTTGCTGTTCATCGGCGCGTACCGCCTGCCCGGCGGCGTCGCGGCGACGATCGGCGCGGTGCAGCCCCTCCTCGTCGCGGGCCTGTCGTCCGGGCTGCTCGGCGAACGGCTGACCCCGCGCACGATCATCGCCGCCGTCGCCGGAGTGATCGGGGTGAGCCTGCTCGTCCTGCGGGCCGACGCCCGCCTGGACGCCGCCGGCATCGCCGCCGCCCTCGGCGGGGCCGCCGTCATGGCGACCGGAGTCGTCCTCAGCAAGCGCTGGACCTCGCCAGCGCCCCTGCTGGCGACGACCGGCTGGCAGCTCGTGGCCGGCGGCGTGCTGCTGGCGCCCGTGGCACTGCTCGTCGAAGGCCCGCCGCCCGCCGTCCTGACCTCTTCCAACCTGCTCGGGTACGCCTACCTCACGATCATCGGCTCGGCCATCGCGTACGCGCTGTGGTTCCGCGGGATCCGCGAGCTGTCGCCCACGCACGTGACGTTCCTGGGACTGCTCAGCCCGCTGGTCGCCACGACGCTGGGGTGGCTGGCGCTCGGGCAGTCGCTGACCCTGGCGCAGGGGGCGGGCGCGGTCGTCGTGCTGGCCGCCCTGGTCACGGCCCAGCTCAAGCCCCGCACTCCCCGTCCTCCCCGTCCTGTCCGTCCTGTCCGTTCGCCCGCTCTCGTCCGCTGAGGAGATCCGTCATGCGCATCACTGTTTTCGGAGCTGCCGGAGGGGTGGGCAGCCGGGTCGTCGCGGAGGCGCTGTCCCGCGGCCACAACGTCACCGCCGTCGCCCGCTCCCCGCGCCCCGGCTATGTGCGCGGCTCCGTGGGCGGCCCCGCAGCCGACCTCGGGGCTGGCCTTGGGGCTGGCCTTGAGGGTGGCCTTGAGGGTGGCCTTGCGGGGGGCCTTGTCGTCGGGAACGCCACCCACGTCGAGGACGTCGCCAGGCTCAGCGCCGGCCAGGACCTCGTGATCAGCGCCACCCGCCCGCCGGACGGCAGCGAACAGGACCTGGTCACCACCGCCAAGGCGCTGCTGGCGGGCACCCGGACCCGGCTGCTGCTCGTCGGCGGCGCCGGCGGCCTGACCGTTCCCGGCACCGGCGGACGCACCGTGCTGGACGACCCGCGCTACATGCTGCCCGCGTACCGGAAGATCGCGCTGGCCTGCGACGACCAGCTCGCCGCCTGCCGCGCGGCGGCCGAGGGCGTGGACTGGACGTACCTGAGCCCGCCCGCCACCCTGGCGCCCGGCGAGCGCACCGGCCGCTACCGGCTGGGCGCCGACGAACTGCTCGTGGACGACGGCGGCAGGTCGCACATCTCGACGGAGGACCTGGCGGTGGCGCTGATCGACGAGGCCGAGCGCCCCCGGCACCACCGCACCCGCTTCACGGTCGCGTACTGACCCGCCCCTGCCCACCGGCGACCGATCGCCGCCGGGCCGGCGATCGGCTCGGCCACCCGACAGAGGCGTCAGCCCAGCCAGAGGCCGTTGCGGCGATGCCGTGCGGGGACGACGTCGACGTCATCCGCCGCCTCCAGAGCGAGCCGCCCGGCGGCCGTGGCGTTGACCCTCTGCCGGATCGTCCCCAGCGTCAGCCGTAGCCGCTGCCGGGCCTGCCGCTCTTCGCCGGCCGCCCACCGGGACACCCACCGGTCGCGGGAGTTGACCCTCGCCCACATGTACACGGCGACCGTACGGCGGATCGGCGTCGGCTCCGGTCTGCGTCCCGTCCGTCGGCCCTTCCGCAGGGACGCGGCGCTGTACCGCAGGTCGAAGACGGTCACCACCCGCCAAGGGACACCCACGGACCGCACCATTCACCCCGCTCTCGTGAGGAGCCGCGTGGTCTCGGCGTCGGCCGGGAAGTACGCCTCCACCACGACCCCGTCGAGCGCGATGTCGAACGCCGCCCCGAACGTCGTGATCGTACTGAAGAAGCGAAGCTCGTCCCCCTGGTGGAGGATGCGCACGGGCAGCGCGATGTCGGCGGGATCGGGCGGCCCCGGCTGCTCCCCGCCGACCCCGTACGACAGCAGCTCCTCGTACAGGGCGCTGAGCTGCGGATCCCCCGTACGGGCGGCCTGCCTGGCCAGGCGCGGCAGCAGGTACGCCCGGACCTGCCCCAGATTGCGGACGCGCGACGCGAACCCGTCGGGGTGCAGGCCGAGCCGCATCATGTTCACCGGCGGCTTCAGGAGGGCGGGGGCCACGTCGTCGAGGAAGACGTTCACGGCGTCGTTGGCCAGCATCAGGTTCCAGCAGCGGTCCAGGGCCAGGGCCGGGTAGGGCTCGTGGCCGCGCAGGATCTGCTGGAGCGCCTCGTACGCCCTGCACAGTTCGGGATCCCCGGCCGGACGCCCGGGATAGATGGGCGCGTGACCGGCGGCGATCAGGAGCTGGTTGCGCACGTGCACAGGCACGCCGAGGTGCTCCGACAGCCGCAGCACCATGGGGCGGCTGGGCACGCTCCGGCCGGTCTCGACGGAGCTGACGTGCCGCGCCGACACCGCGGCCCGGTCGGCGAGGCCGGCCTGGGTGAGGCCGCGCCGGTGGCGCCAGCCGCGCAGCAGTTCCCCGACCGGCTGCTCCATCGTCACCGTCCGCTGTCGTGCCCGCCGATGCTGCGACCAACGAGACCACGGAACGACGTTCGCCCGCAACCGCCCCGCCCCTGATCCAAGATCGGCAGGCCCGAAAGAACCGTTGCCCCAGGCCCATAACGTCACGGGACAGGGACGGCACGCCCTCCCGCCAGCCCGTAGCCGCAGGCCACCCACGCCGGACCGGCATGTCGGCGATCAGCGCGCCTGCGGCGCAATTGCCGGCCCGCCGAGCGGGCGCGACACGGCACGGCGTGCCACACCGGACGGCGCGCGAAACCGAACGGCGTGCCACACCGCACGGCCCGGAGCGCGCGTGAAGGGGGCCGGAGTGACGTCCGGCCCCCTTCAGGCGATCACAGTACTGGGGCAGGGCACCTATTCGAGAGAGGCGGTATTCCTCAGGATCAGACCCCGTCGATCCAGTACTTCTGGAGTCGCGCGATGGCCTCCTCCTTGCTCATCCCCGCCACGGTCGTCTCGTCAAGATTCACCCTGGAGATCAACATGAACACGAGGTCTGCGGGCAGGGCCTCCGATGGCAACTCGGGGGCTCCGCGATCGGGTCTCACCTCGTTCTGAACGCACGCCCAGAAGGTCGCCTCGTCCACCTGAAGCTGATCGCGGAGAATATGACTCCAAATACCCGGGCCGTAGGTGCTTCGGTCGACCGGATGAGAGATCCGGGTTCTCAGAATTCCGCCATCGGCAAGATCCAGCTCGTAGGTGACATGGTGCGTCCCCGTTCCTCCCCGGGCATTCCGCACCTGACGCCAGCCCTCGATCCGACAGAAGCGGTCGTGATGCTCACGGGCAGGCTGGGGCCAGCTCACCGGCCCTTTCCTACCAGCCATTCGCGCAGTTGCTCGTCATCACTGAGGCTGATCAACTGCACAAGCCCCCAGTTCTCGCGGTGGTTCGGCGCGTCGAGCAGGCGGCTCTGCCAATCCTCCGCGTACTCACGCAGGCCCTCGATCATCTCTGCGATGGCTTGATCAAAGGTCGCACCGTCCGCGGCGACAGGTAGCCCCGGAATGAAAACCGACCAGCCGCCGGCTTCAGGAAGCACCTGTGCTCGAGAGGGAGTGACCACCGCGAGGTAGTGCCGGAGTCTTTCAACATCCACGAAGGCGGTCACGGCCGACTCACGACGCACCGTTGCCACGCGACCTCTCTCGGCCGCATCCAAAAGCGCCTTGAGATGTGCGCGAGCTTCTGTATAGCTGTCGAAGTGAACAGCGGTCACGACGAAACCTCCCAGCGAAGCACACCTCCACGGTGCCATGTCACCTTAGGTACGTCAAGTACGTCGCGTACTGATCGTCCAACCGCACCGCCAACCGTCGGTTGCGTCAAGCGCAACAACTGGCACCAGATTTTGTGAACGGGGGCGTCGGCATGTCTCCGACGCCCCTTTGCCGAGCAGGCATTTCACATCTAGCTGGAGCCTGAAATTCAGCTGCAGCCGCTGGTGGAGCCGCAGCCCTCGCAGACGTAGCAGCTTCCCGCGGGCCGCATCTTCGTGCCGCACGTCATGCAGAGCGGCGCGTCGGCGGTGAAGCGCTGGTGGCTCTCCAGCGTCAGCTCCCTGGCCACCGGCTCGGCCTTGGGCTCCTCCTGGACCGCCTCTATGGGCGCCGACTGCGCGAGCGCCTCGCGGTCGACCGTCTCCTGGAGCGCCGCCGGGTCCTCGCCGCGCTGCTGCGCCGCGCGCTCGGCCGCCGAGAAGATGCCCAGGGCCGCCCGCTCGTCGTACGGGAGGTGGTCGAGGGCCAGCCTGCGGAAGATGTAGTCCATCACCGAGGTGGCCATCCGGATGTCGGGGTCGTCCGTCATCCCGGCCGGCTCGAAGCGCATGTTGACGAACTTGCTCATGTACGTCTCGAGCGGCACGCCGTACTGGAGCCCTATCGAGATCGCCACCGAGAAGGCGTCCATGACGCCCGCCAGCGTCGAGCCCTGCTTGGACATCTTCAGGAAGACCTCGCCGAGCCCGTCGTCGGGGTAGGACGAGGCGGTCATGTAGCCCTTGGCGCCGCCGACCGTGAAGCGGGTGGTCGTGCTCGGGCGCTGGTTGGGCATCCGGCGCCGGGTGGGCCGGTTGACCTCGATGACCCGCACCTCGGGCTCGGCCGCGGCGACAGCGGCGACCTCGGTCTCCTTCTTGCCTCCGGCGGACAGCGGCTGGCCGACCTTGCAGTTGTCGCGGTACACGGCCAGAGCCTTGAGGCCGAGCCGCCAGCCCTCCAGGTACACCTGCTCGATGTCGTCGATCGTGGCCGACTCGGGCAGGTTGACGGTCTTGGAGATCGCGCCGGACAGGAACGGCTGCGCCGCCGCCATCATCCGCACGTGCCCCATCGGGGCGATGGCCCGCTCGCCCATCGCGCAGTCGAACACCTCGTAGTGCTCCGTGCGCAGGCCGGGGGCGTCGACGACGTGGCCGTGCTCGGCGATGTACTCGACGATGGCCTCGATCTGCTCCTGCTGGTAGCCGAGCTGCTTGAGCGCGCGCGGGATCGTCTGGTTGACGATCTGCATCGATCCGCCGCCGACGAGCTTCTTGAACTTGACCAGCGCCAGGTCGGGCTCGATGCCGGTGGTGTCGCAGTCCATCATCAGGCCGATGGTGTTGTGACTGACCATGCCGTTCGCGACGTACGTGACGTTGTCGGGAACCGACAGATCATAGGTAGGTTGGACGCCGCCGTCCTCGTTCGCCACGACGGTCTCGAAGGCGTAGTTCAGGGCGTGTGCCAGCCGATCGTCTCGCTTCTCCTCGAACAGCCGGCTCGCGGCCATCCGGGGCACTCCGCCGGTCTTGCGCAGCGACTGCAGGATCGCGTCACGAGCCGCGTGTCCCACGGGGACGAGCTGCTCCCAGACCTCACGCGGCAGGAAGACGTGATCCTTCTTGCCGGAGCGGTTCGGCTCGGCGAACGCGAGCGACCTGGCCTTGCGCTCGCCGAGGAAGCCGACGATCTCGTCATGGGCCAGCGCCTGATCGATGTTCCTCAGCCGCACCTGGTGGATGTCGCTGCCGAGCCCGCTGACCGTCGTCCTGGTGGTGGCGATGAGGCCCAGGGAGAGGAGCAGGGTGCGGATCTCGCCCGCGAACGACTCCGAAGCGGTGCTGAGACTGGGCACTCCGTCGATCACCGTGCCGTCGGCCTCGAACAGGCCGCGCAGGAAGGCCGCGTAGACGACCGGGTCGTTGGCCTCAAGAATCGCCGAAGGGATCCGCGGGGTCCAGCCCTTGCCGGAGTGGTCGGTTCCGGGCAGTTCCTTGGCGAAGCCCGACGCCTCCCACCAACGTGCCAGGCGTACGGACTGCAGGGTTACCTCGTGGTAGCCCTCTCGCTGCGTGACGACCGGCTCCAGGTTGAACAGCGACTTGGAAACGACCCGCAGCCGCTCCACGACGTCAAGGTCCGCGTCCGCGACACAGAGCCTGATGCCCTTGCTGTGCAGGCTGCCGCCCCCCATGAAGTAGCCCACCAGCTCGGCGAGCTCTTCGGAGACGGCGCCGGGCACCCTGACGTTGCGATCATCGGTGTAGTACGCCTGGTCCAGCACGGGAAGCGGCACCTCGCGCGGCTCCCCGACCAGGGTCCGCAGCTGCATCGGCACCACATCGCCCTCGGACAGGTCGGCCATGCGCTTCCAGACCCACGCACCGGTGGCCTGCTCCACGACCTTCACCCGGTGGGTGAGAGTGCCCTGGATCCGATAACCGCCCGCAGTCCTGATCGAACGCGTCGGCTCCTCACCGTTGACGAAGAACTTCGTCGCCCGGCGTGGCCCCTCGTCCGTGGAGACCGTGAGGTCCAGGTCCTGCCAGCGGTCGCCGTACACGTCGGCGATCTCCGACAGCCGGATGAGACCACGGTCGGTGGTGATCAGAGTCTCACCGGTAAGACAACCGGTGGGCGCGAGCAGGCTGGCCTGGGCGTTGCGGTAGCCGTTCTTCTCGCCGACCTTGAGGCACTCCGACCACTGGCGGGACGCCTCGTTGTGGATCTTGGCGTCCATGGCGCCGACCGTGCGCAGGTCGTCGTTGGCCGCGGCGTGCTTGCGCATGATCCGCTTGTGCGGCTCGGCGTTGCGGGCGTAACCCTCGTACGGGCCCACGACGCCGGCCAGCTCGGCGCTGCGACGGTAGGACACACCGGTCATCAGGGACGTGATCGCCCCGGCCACGGCCCGGCCGCCGTCGGAGTCGTAGGCGTGGCCGGTGGCCATGAGCAGCGCGCCGAGGTTGGCGTAGCCGATGCCGAGCTGACGGTAGGCGCGGGTGGTCTCGCCGATCTTCTCGGTGGGGAAGTCGGCGAACGTGATCGACACGTCCATCGCCGTAATGATCAGCTCAGTCAATTTCACGAAATTGGCGACATCGAAAGAGTTGTCGTCCTTGAGGAACTTAAGGAGATTGATCGAGGCGAGATTGCAGGACGAGTTGTCCAGGTGCACATATTCCGAACACGGATTGGACGCCGTGATGCGCCCGGTTTCCGGGGTGGTGTGCCAATCATTGATCGTGTCGTCGTACTGGACGCCGGGGTCGGCGCACTCCCAGGCCGCCTTGGCCATCTTGCGGAACAGCTCGCGCGAGTCGATCTTCTCGATCACCTCGCCGCTGAGGCGGGCGCGCAGCGCGAAGTCGCCGCCGTCCTCGACCGCGCGCATGAACTCGTCGGAGACGCGCACCGAGTTGTTGGCGTTCTGGTACTGGACGCTGACGATGTCCTTGCCGCCGAGGTCCATGTCGAACCCGGCGTCGCGCAGCGCGCGTACCTTGTCCTCCTCGCGGGCCTTGGTCTCGATGAACTCCTCGATGTCGGGGTGATCGACGTCGAGCACGACCATCTTGGCCGCCCGCCGCGTCGCGCCGCCGGACTTGATCGTCCCGGCGCTGGCGTCGGCGCCGCGCATGAAGCTCACCGGACCGCTGGCGGTGCCGCCGCTGGACAGCAGCTCCTTGGAGGAGCGGATGCGGGACAGGTTGACCCCCGAGCCCGAGCCGCCCTTGAAGATCACGCCCTCTTCCTTGTACCAGTCGAGGATCGACTCCATGGTGTCGTCGACGGCCAGGATGAAGCAGGCCGACACCTGCTGCGGGCTCGCGGTGCCCACGTTGAACCAGACCGGCGAGTTGAACGCGAACACCTGGTGCGCCAGCGCGTGCTTCAGCTCGTGGTCGAAGATCTCGGCGTCCTCGTCGCTGGCGAAGTAGCCGTTCTCCACCGCGGTCCTCGTGTAGACCCCGACGACGCGGTCCACGAGCTGCTTCAGGCTCCACTCCCGCTGAGGGGTGCCGACGGCGCCGCGGAAGTACTTGGTCGTCACGATGTTCGCGGCGTTGACCGACCAGAACGTGGGGAACTCGACCCCCCGCTGCTCGAAGTTGATCGAGCCGTCCCTCCAGTTGGTCATGACGACGTCGCGGCGCTCCCACTCGATCTCGTCATATGGGTGCACGCCGGGCTTGGTGAAGATGCGCTTCATCTTCAGCCCCTTACGCGGACGCTTACCTCCGCGCGCGACTGAACCGCTGGCCGTCTCCGTCATGACTCCCCCTTCTCCGCCTTCAACTGTTCGATCTCGGCCTCGAAGTCCGCCAGGCTCTCGAAACCGCGATATACCGATGCGAACCGCAGGTAGGCCACCTCGTCCAACTCCCGCAGCGGACCCAGGATCGCCAGCCCCACCTCGTTGGAGGGGATCTCGGCCGCACCCTTGGCCCGGATGGCCTCCTCGACCCGCTGCCCGAGCTGGGCCAGCGAATCCTCGCTCACCGGCCTGCCCTGGCAGGCCCTCCGCACGCCCGCGACGACCTTGTCGCGCGAGAACGGCTCCGTCACTCCGCTGCGCTTGCTCACCATCAGCAGTACGGTCTCCTGCGTGGTGAACCTTCGCCCGCATTCCGGACAGGTACGGCGGCGCCGGATGGCCGCGCCGTCCTCGGTGGAGCGGCTGTCGATGACCCTCGTGTCAGGATGACGACAGAACGGACAGTGCACGCTTCCCGCCCTCCCAGCCCACGCGGCCACCACAGGCGTAAAGCTCTTGCGTGCGTACGCTCGCGCACGCACCATGACTCGTCATGATGCGGTCACGGAAACACAAGGTGTGGTGAACTACATCGGTGCAACTACTAGATGTTGTGGTCCAACCGTAGAAGCGCGCGACCATGAACGCAAGTTGGCCGAGGGGTTCGCGTCGAAGTCGCTGATCAGCGCGACGACATCCGACTTGTCCCGGGCGTGTCGCGACTGGGAGGGCTCGGGCGTCACTTCGGTTGGCGGCTCTCACGTGGGTGAACACGACTCACAGGCGTCTGTGGTGGCACGTGGGTGGTCGCACACCTCGACACCCACCGTTTCGGTCGGCGGACGCTGCCTGGAACCCCAGCTCGCCGCGACCGTAATAGGCCTCGTCGGCTGGTGACGTTCAGCTTCCGGCTTCCGGCTTCCGGCTCGCGGCTTTCGAGCGGCGGCAGGCACCACAGGCGCCCGTCCGTGCTTGTCGAAGGCAAGGGGGCATGGACAGGGGACGCGAGGACTGTGGAGCGCGAGCGCGCTCGCGGGCTCGGCGGAGAGCGCGGGCGCCGACTTGGTGATCCCTACGGGAGGGCGCGGGCGCTCGGCAGGTACAGGCGGGTTCCGGGACGGATGAGCGAGTCGGGCAGGCCGTTCAGCCGCCTGATCTCGTTCGCCACCGCGGCCGGGTCGCCGTCGTCGGAGGCCATCGCGTCGGCGATCTTCCACAACGTGTCGCCCTCATGGACCGTCACCCACGGCAAGCCCGCGTGGCTCGGAGCCGGAGGCGCCTCGGCCGCCTGCCCGGCCGCGCGGGTGCCCAGCCAGAAGCCGCCCAGGGACAGCAGCGCCATGGCCATCACCAGCACCGCCCGGCCCCTGCGGGTCAGGCGCACGGGAGGGTTGCGGTGCGGCTGCCGTGTCGCGCGCGCCCGCCGCCTGGTCAGCCGGGTCTTCTCGGCCGACGGAACAGTCTTCCTGCGAGGGCGGCGCATGTACAGGCCGCCCCTTTCCCTCCCCCTCAGGCTCCCTTCCCGCGTCTTGACCTCGGTCTCCTGCTCGGCGACGCCCGCCTCACGTCCGCCCGCGTCGCAACCGCTCACCTCACGACCGCTTGTCTCGCGGCCACTCACCCCACGCCCGCTCGCCTCACGACCACCTGCTTCACGCCCGCCCGATTCACGCCCGATCGTCTCGCGGCCATTCCGCTCGCGAGCGTGGCCGCCCGCGCCTCGGGGCCGCCTCTCCCCCGGCCGCCCGGGGCGCACCGACTCTTCGCCTTCCTCCGTACGTCCGTACGCGCTGGGAGGCCGTACTCCCCCAGGCGACGTCGGCGTGTCGTCAACGTCAGGACGCGGCGGAGGCACCAGCCACAGCATCGGCCGCCCCTGGGCCTCCGCCCTGCGGCGGGCAGCCCCCGCACGGGACACCCCACCGCCGGCGCGCCCGCCGGAGGCACGCCCACCGGCAACCCGGTCACCACCAGTACGCCCACCAACGCCCCGCTCACCACCAGTACGCTCGCCGGCGACGCGCTCACCGGCGGCACGCCGACCAGTGGTCCGCTCGTCACCGGCGTGCCCACCGGGAGCCCGTTCGGCACCGGCACGCTCACCGGCGGCGCCATGCTCCCCGCCGGCCCGGACACCGCCCGCGGGACGCCCGCCGTCCGCGTGCGGACGCCTGCCCGCCCGCTCGGAGCCGTCCTCACCTCTCGAACTACCAGAACGTCCGCCATTTCCACGCGGACGCCCCTCCGGGCGCTCGGGACGCTCAGGGCCGTCCCCGCGTCCGCTCCCGGGCCTATCCTCTCCCCCGCCGTGACGGACATCCTCACCGTCAGGCCGGGTCACGCCCGCTCCGCCACGACGGCGATGTCCACCGGCCCCCGCCCAACGATCACCAGAACACCGATCCTCACCAGAGTCAGCACCACGATCACCGGGACGGCCGGAACCGGCCCTCCGATCACGGATACGGGACCCGGGAGCCTCGCGTTCGAAACTGGGCCGATCAACGGGATCGCCGCCCCCGCGCCCCTCATCGCCCTTGTTGCCGGGCCTGTCCCTGCGGGTCGCGTCCGCGACCAGCATGAGCCGCTTGACGTCGTCGCTGGTGGCATCTGTGATTGTGGTCGCTCGCATGATTGACCTCCCACGCCGTCCCGGCCCGAAAAAAAGACCCAATAAAGATCGGCAAATCGAACACGGTGTCGATCGAACTCCCGTACGATGTTCTACACCACGCTGCCGACAATTTCGAGGAAGACTCGAACAATTGTTTGAAGATGATCTTCAACAGCGATACGGTCGCTGTGTGCGACATGAAGACCACGGATCGGGAGAACCGCCGGTGGGGCGGCCCGCCGGGCGAGGAGGCAGAGCATGAGCGATCGGGATGACGCCAACGGGGTCAGTGACCTCGCGGTGCGTCGGCGTGACTCCCTGGGCCTGACGCCCAGGCAACGCAAGATTCTCGAGGTGATCCGAGACTCCGTGCAACAGCGCGGATACCCGCCGTCCATGCGTGAGATCGGCGAGGCCGTGCAACTGACCAGCACGTCCAGCGTGTCGCATCAGCTGACGGCGTTGCAGCGCAAGGGCTACCTGAGACGCGACCCGCACCGGCCGCGCGCTCTTGAGGTGCGCCTGCCCGGCGAGCCGGTCCTCTGGGTCGACCCCGACGCCAACGACTCCGAGCCCACCGTGAACAGGCCCACGGCCGCCTATGTCCCCCTTGTCGGTCGCATCGCCGCCGGTGGCCCGATCCTCGCCGAGGAGAGCGTCGAGGACGTCTTCGCTCTGCCCAAGCAGTTGGTCGGCGAAGGCACCCTGTTCCTCCTGCAGGTCGCCGGTGACTCGATGATCGAGGCCGCCATCGCCGACGGCGACTGGGTCGTCGTGCGCCAGCAGCCGGTCGCCGAGAGTGGCGACATCGTGGCCGCCATGATCGACGGCGAGGCGACGGTCAAGACGTTCAAGCGCAAGGACGGCCACGTCTGGCTGGTCCCGCACAACCCCAACTACGACCCGATCCCCGGCGACGAGGCCAGCGTCCTGGGCAAGGTCGTAGCGGTCCTGCGCCGCCTCTGACAGCACCCGCAGGCCGGCTCAGCAACACCGCGGCCGTCGGCCGCTCATGAGGTATGTCGTAGGCCCGCCCCTGCGTCATGCCCTCCGCCCCTCCGGGGTACGGCAAGCGCTCCGTTTGCCGTACCCGCTCATAGGAGAGGGCGTTTTGGCGTGCGCGGAGAAGCGAGGGGCCGCATTCGCGTGAACCGCCGATCTTGTGAGCCGCCGCTCTCGTAGCCCCCGCTTTTGTAGCCCCCGCTTTTGTAGCCCGCCGATCTTGTAAGCCGCGCTTTGTGGCCCGCCGCTTTGTAGCCCGCCGCCGCCACGCTCCGCCTCCACGGTCCGCCCCCGAGCACCCATCAAGTTGTCGCCCCAAGTTGTCGCCCCCTGCCGCGCACGTCCGTAGCGACCCGTCGCTCTCGAACACCCAGCGACCCCGACACGGGCAGGCCGTCTCCGCGCGTCACCCGCAGGTTCCTGAGGGTCGCGGTATTGGGGTTTCTACAATGACCACGTGACCGACACAAAGCGGGCAAAGGACTTAAAGGCAACACACGACGGATTCAAATGGGCCAAAGCTGGCCCTGGTGTCATCCCGGCCTGGATCGCCGACATGGACCTCCCCACCGCCCCGGAAGTCGTCAACGCCCTGCGACACCGCGCCCAAGGCGACCTCGGCTACCCCACCTGGCTGGACAGCCCGCACTGCGCTCCCCTGGCGGAGGCGTTCGCCGAGCGGATGGCCACGCGCTACGCCTGGCAGCCCGTCCCGGAGCACGTGCGCAGCTACTCGGACATCAACCAGGCCCTCCAGGTGCTGCTGCACGTCTGGACCCGTCCCGGTGAGGGCGTCGCGGTGCACACGCCGGCCTACCCGCCGTTCCTCGGCACGCTGGAGACCATGGAGCGGCCGCTCCACCCCATTCAGATGGTGCCGGACGGCGCCTCGTGGCGGCCGGAGCTGCCCGACCTCACGGGCTGCCGGGTGTTGCTGCTGGTCAACCCGCACAACCCCACGGGGCGGGTCTTCACCCGAAAGGAGCTGGAGGAGCTGGCCGAGGTCGCCGAGCGGCACGACCTGCTGGTGATCTCCGACGAGATCCACGCGGACCTGGTGTTCGCGCCGCACCGGCACGTCTCGTTCGCCGGCATCCTGCCCGAGCGGACCGTCACGCTGACCTCCGCCACCAAGGCCTTCAACCTGGGCGGCATCCGCTGCTGCGTCGCGCACATCGGCTCGCCCGAGATGCGGAAGGCGCTGGATGAGATGCCGCCGTTCGTGTTCGGGTCGCCGAACCTGTTCGGGGTCGAGGCGACGGTGGCGGCCTGGCGGCACGGGGACGCCTGGCTGGAGCGGACCGTCGCCCTGCTCGACCGCAACCGCAAGGCGATCGCCGACGGCCTGCCCAGCGACGTCACCTACCGCGTCCCGGAGGCCACCTACCTGGCGTGGCTCGACTACGGGCGGCCCGGGGTGCAGGAGGAGCTCGTACGCGACGCCAAGGTCCTGCTGAGCGACGGCGCCACGTTCGGGCCCGGCGGGGCGAACTTCGTGCGGCTGAACTTCGCCACCACCGAGCCGATACTGGAGGAGATTCTGCGGCGGCTGAGGGGGGACCACGCGCCGGAGGAGGTTACTTACTGACTGCGGCGAGGATGGCGGTCAGCTGGCCGTCCATCTTGTCGAGTCTCCCGTCCATCTTGTCGAGTCTCGCATTTACCGTGTCGAACTGCGCGTCCACCTCAGCGAACTTTGTGTCCATCCTCGTGGTCAGGCGTGTCTCCACGTCACGCAGATCCTCACGAAGAGCGTTGATCATGGTCGCGTTCGCGCGCTGGGTGATCGTGATGTCCTCGCGCGTCGCGAGCTCGATGCCCTGCACGATAAAGGGGGGTGCCTGGCACTGCGGGTCGTTCATGACACAAAGCGTACTGGAGCGCTGTGTAACGGCGTGCGCCCGGAGAGCGACGCACGCCGTAGATCTCCCCCAGGGGAGTGGATTTCACCCCCGGAGAGGCGGCAGCTCCGGCGGCGTCGCGGCGGGCCGTTCCTCCAGGGCGGCCAGTGCCAGTTCGACCGCCTTCTCCAGCTGCGGGTCCCGTCCCGCGACCCGGTCCTGCGGGGTGATCTCCACCTCGATGTCGGGGTCCACGCCGTAGTTCTCCACCCCCCATCCCGGCCCCTCCAGCCAGAACGAGTAGCGCGGCTGTGTGACGACCGTGCCGTCGACCAGCGCGTACCGCGAGTCGATGCCGATGACGCCGCCCCATGTCCGCATGCCGACCAGCGGCCCGATGCCGCGGTTCTTGATGCCGGCGCTGACGATGTCACCGTCGGAGCCGGCGAACTCGTCCGTGACGGCCACGATGGGGCCGCGCGGGGAGTCCTCGGGATAGCGGGTCGGCTCGTAGCCGCGGGCATGCGCCCAGCCGGAGACCTTGCGGGACAGCTTCTCCAGGACGAGCTCGGAGGTGTGCCCGCCGCCGTTCTCGCGCACGTCCACGACCAGGCCCTCGCGGGCCATCTCCGTACGCAGGTCGCGGTGGAACTGGGCCCACCCGGAGGCGACCATGTCGGGAACGTGCAGGTAGCCGACCCGTCCCTCCGACAGCGAGTGGACGAAGGCGCGCCGGCCCTCGACCCAGTCGTGGTAGCGCAGCTGCGTCTCGTCGGGGACGGGCGTGACCACCACCCGGCGGGTCTCGCCGCCGGACGCGGGGCGCACGGTCAGCTCGATGGGCTGGCCGGCCGTGCCGGCCAGGGACGCCAGCGGCCCGCGTACGGGATCGACGGGACGGCCACCGACGGCGATGATCGCGTCGCCCTCGCGCACGGCGACGCCCGGGGCGAGGAGCGGCGAGCGGGCGTCGTGGTCGGACGACTCGCCGGGCAGGATGCGGGTGACCCGCCACACGCCGTCGGGGTCGCGGTCGAGGTCGGCGCCGAGCAGGCCCTGGCGGCGGCGCTTGTCGAAGGGGGCGCCGCTGGGCCGCGCGTACGCGTGTGACGTGCCGAGCTCGCCCTGCACCTCCCAGAGCAGGTCGATGAGCTCGGAGTAGGCGCCGATCCGCTCGACGAGCGGGGCGTAGCGGTCGAGGGCGCCCTGCCAGTCGACGCCGTTCATGTCCGCGCGCCAGAAGTGGTCGCGCATCAGGCGTCCGGCCTCGGCGTAGCTCTGCTGCCACTCGGCGACCGGGTCGATCTTGACGGTGACCCGGTCGAGGTCGATGGTGACGACCTCCTCCGACTCCTGCGCGGTGCGGGTCTGCAGGCCGTTCTTGCCGTTGAGGACGAGCCTGGTGCCGTCGCCGCTGACCTCGAAGGCGCGCAGCTCCTTGCCCAGCTCCGCCTTGCAGCGTTTCTTGAGGTCGTAGCGTTCCAGGACGATCTCGGCCGAGGACTCGGTGCCGTCACCGAGCTGCCCGGCGACCGGGTAGCGCAGCCAGAGCAGCGCGTCCTTGGCAGTGCGCAGGTTGCCGTAGCGGGCGGCGGGCACGGGCACCGGCACCACGCGGGAGGCCAGCCCCTCGGGGTCCACCTCGGTGCGCGGCGGCTCGTCGTCCTTCCGCTTGTCCGAGGACTTGGCGCCCTCGTCGGAGGAGGAAGAGGAGGACGAGGAGGAGGACTTGTCGTCCTCGCCGTTGAAGCCGCGGCCCTGGAGGCTCGGGTCGAAGGGCGAGGGGGTGGTCGCCTGGAGCGGCACGATGTACGGCCGGCAGCCCACCGGGAACGACAGGTCGAAGACGTGCGCGTCGTAGATCGGGTCGAACGTGCGGACCGACAGGAACGCCAGGTGCTTGCCGTCCTTGGTGAACACCGGGTCGTAGTCGGCGAACCGCAGCGGCGTCACGTCGATGACCGAGGTCCCGTCGAGGCGTCCCATCTTGATCTGCGACAGCGGCTCGTGGTGCGGGTGCTCCCAGGCCAGCCAGGCGGAGTCCGGCGAGAAGGTCAGCCCGCTGATGTCGCCGTGCGTGGTGCGGTCCAGCTCGCGGATGGTGCCGGACTCGAGGTTGACGGTCAGCAGCCGCCCGTCGTGCGTGGCGACGGCCGCGTGCTTGCCGTCGGGTGAGGCGGCGAGCCGGAGCACCCGGCCGAGCTCACCGGCGGCCAGGGTGCGGATCTCGCCGCCGGGGACGCCGATCTCCAGGCCGTCCTCGCCGGTGGCGTCCGACACCCAGATGGCCCGCCCGTCGGCGTCGAGGGTGCGCGGCAGCCGTACCCGGACCCCGGGCTCCACCCGCAGCGCGCCCGCGGGCCCGTCGCGGTGGGTCACCCAGTGGGCGGTGCCGCGGATCTCGACCGCGCTGGCGCGGCCCGTCTCGTCCGGCGAGAACCCGCCGACGCGCGTGGGCACCGGCCGCGGCGCGCGAGCCGGGCGCGGGCCGCCGAGCTTGATCTCCAGCCGGCGCGGCTCGGCGTCGAGGCCGTCCGTCAGCCACAGGTCGCCGGCGTGGCTGTAGATCACCCGCTGGCCGTCGGTGGCCGCCTGCCGGGCGTAGAACTCCTCGTGCGAGGTGTGCTTGCGCAGGTCGGAGCCGTCGGGCAGGGAGGAGTACAGGTTGCCGACGCCGTCGGTGTCGGCCAGGAACACGATGCGCTCGCCCACCCACATGACCGACCAGTGCTGCGCGGGGTTGTCGGCGAACAGCCTGGTGAACTCGCCGTCCCCCTCGGCGTCGACCCAGATCTTGCCCGCGGTGCCGCCCCGGTAGCGCTTCCACTGCGACGGCTCGCGCCATACGGGCGACACGGTCGCGACCCGCTCCCGGCCGCCCGCGCTCTTGCCGCCCTTGCGGCCCGCGCCCTTCCCGGCCGCGTCCTTCCCGGCCGTGCTCTTCCCAGTCGTGCCTTTGCCCGCCCCACCCGGGCTGACGACGGCCTCGCTGACCCACCCGTACGGCAGCCGTACGGCCGGCCCGCCGTCGAGCGGGACCGCGTACGCCCAGGTCCGCGTACGGGAGCTCGCGCCCGTGGCGCTGATGGCGAGGACGTCGCCGCCGGGGCTCCACCCGCACGCGCGGGTCGTCCAGTTCCCCCAGTGGGTCAGCCGTTCGCCCTCGGGCCCGTCGACCTCGGCCGCGAACACCTCGGGCGCCCACTCGCGATGGCTGGTCCAGGCGATGCGCGCGCCGTCGGGCGAGAAGCGGGGGTAGGAGACGGGGGTGCGGTCAGCGGTGAACCTCCAGGCACGCCCGCCCTCCACGGGCGCCAGCCAGACATCATCGTCGGCCACGAAGGTGACCAGGTCACCATGCACATGCGGATATCTCAGGTATGCGCCAGTTGTCACAGCTGCACACTAATGCGCGTCCCTGAAGACTTGGTCAAGTCAGGCTACTGCCGCCGGGGATGGGCAGGGGGCGGTTCCACGTCTCTGTGGACCTGTGGAGGAACGATGAGGATCTTCGCTCGCGCCCACCAGCTGCCGACCCGGATGGCGGCGGGCGCGTTCATCCTGAACTCCGGCCTGTCCAAGGCCGAGGCCGACAAGGAGACGGCGACCGGTGTGCACGGCATGGCGAGCACGGCCTTCCCGTTCCTGCGCGAGCAGGATCCGGAGGCGTTCGTGCGGCTGCTGTCGAAGGCGGAGATCGCCGTCGGGGTCGCGCTGCTGGTCCCGTTCGTGCCGTCGTTGCTGGCGGGAGCCGCGCTGACCGCCTTCGCGGGCGGGCTGATCGGCCTGTACGTCAAGACGCCGGGCCTGCGCCAGGAGGGCAGCCTGCGGCCGTCGCCCCAGGGCATCGCCATCGCCAAGGACGTCTGGCTGCTGGGCATCGGGCTCGGCCTGGTGGTGGAGGAGCTAGGGGAATGATCTCCCCTTTTCAGCCACTAAGCACGACATCTCCGGGTAGCCGCACATCATGGCAGACTTCGGCTACACCCTGATGTGCGAGCAGACCCCGGCCCTGCAGCTCGTGGACGACGCGGTCACCGCCGAGCGGGCGGGGTTCGACTACGCGGTCATCTCCGACCACTACTTCCCGTGGGTGGAGGAGCAGGGCCACGCGCCGTACGCGTGGTCGGTGCTGGGCGCGGTGGCCAACGCCACCGAGCGGCTGCCGCTCATGACGTACGTGACGTGCCCGATGATGCGCTACCACCCGGCCGTCGTCGCGCAGAAGGCCGCCACGATGGGGGTGCTCAGCAAGGGCCGCTTCACGCTGGGCCTGGGCGCCGGCGAGAACCTCAACGAGCACGTCATCGGCGAGGGCTGGCCGTCGGCGGACACGCGGCACCGGATGTTCCGCGAGGCCGTGCACGTGATCAAGGAGCTGTTCGGCGGCGACTACCTGACCTACCAGGGCGAGTTCTACGACGTGGACTCGGCCAAGCTGTACGACCTGCCGGAGCGGCAGGTGCCGATCGGGATCGCCGCCTCGGGCACCCGCTCGGCCGACATCGCGGCCGAGTTCGGCGACGTGCTGGTGATCAACGAGCCGATGCCCGAGGTGGTCGAGCGGTTCAGGTCCAAGGGAGGCGAGGGCAAGCCGGTGTACGGGCAGCTCGCCATCGCCTACGACACCGACGCCGAGGCGGCCAAGGAGCGGGCCCACCGGCTGTGGCGCTGGTCGGCGGCCGGCTGGAAGGTCATGGCCGAGCTGCCGGGGCCGGTGAACTTCGCGGCGTACGCCGAGTTCGTCCGCCCCGACGACGTGGCCGGGAGCGTGCCGTGCGGCGACGACGTGGACGCGGTGGTCGAGGCGGTCAGGAAGTACACCGACGCCGGGTACACGCACGTGGCGCTGGTGCAGGTCGGGCACGACCAGCAGCAGCCCTTCTTCGGCTGGGCCGAGAAGGAACTGCTGCCGGCGCTGCGCCGCCTCTGAGAACGCTCAGGGAACGATGTTGACCAGCTTCGGCGCCCGTACGATCACCTTGCGCGGCTCGCCCGACAGGTAGGCGGCCACCTTGTCCGACCCCAGGGCCAGCGCCCTCAGCTCGGGCTCGGTGATCGACGGCGGGACCTCCAGCCGGTCGCGGACCTTGCCGGCCACCTGGACGACGCACGTCACCGACTCCTGCACCAGCAGCTCCGGCTCGGCGACCGGCCAGGCGACGCGCGCGATGCCGCCCTCGTGGCCCAGCCGCTCCCAGCCCTCCTCGGCGGTGTACGGGGCGACCAGCGACAGCAGGACGGCCAGCGTCTCGGCCGCCTCGCGCACGGCCGGGTCGGCCGGGCCGGGACCGGAGTCGATGGTCTTGCGGGCCGCCGACGTCAGCTCCATCATGCGCGCCACCGCGACGTTGAACCGCTGCGACTCGACCAGCTTGGTGACCTCGTCGATCGTGTGGTGGGTGACCTTGCGCAGCTCGGTGTCGCCGCCCGCGAACGGCGTGCCGGGCTCGCTGGTCACCTCGCTCATCACGCGCAGCGCGCGCGCCAGGAACTTCTGCGACGCGGCCGGCGAGACGTCGGCCCAGTCGATGTCGTCCTCCGGCGGGCCGGCGAACACCATGGTCAGGCGTACGGCGTCGACGCCGAAGTCGTCGATCTGCTGGCCCAGGTCGACCCCGTTGCCCAGGGACTTCGACATGGCCTTGCCGCCGTTGATCACCTGGCCCTGGTTCATCATGCGCATGAACGGCTCGGTGAAGTCGACCATGCCCATGTCGTGCAGGACCTTGGTGAAGAAGCGCGAGTACAGCAGGTGCAGCACCGCGTGCTCGATGCCGCCGACGTACTGGTCGATCGGGCCCCACTTGCGCACCTGCTCGGGGTCGAACGGACCGTCCTGGTAGCCGGGCGAGGTGTAGCGCAGGAAGTACCAGGACGAGTCGACGAAGGTGTCCATGGTGTCGGTGTCGCGCTGGGCGGGACCGCCGCACTTGGGGCACTCGACGTTGACCCAGTCGGTGGCCGAGGCCAGCGGGGAGACGCCCTTGGGGGCCAGGGCCTCGCCGCGCATGTCAGGCAGCGTGACCGGCAGCTGGTCGTCGGGGACGGGGACCTCGCCGCAGTCGGCGCAGTGGATGATCGGGATCGGCGTGCCCCAGTAGCGCTGGCGGGACAGCAGCCAGTCGCGCAGCCGGAAGTTGACCGCGCCGGTGCCCTTGCCGTCGACCTCCAGGACGTCGATGATCCTGGCGATGGCCTCGGTCTTGGTCAGGCCGTCCAGCGGCCCGGAGTTGACCAGCGTGCCCTCGCCGGGGGTGGCCTCGCCGGTCTCGCCCGGGTCGGCCAGGCCGGTGTGCACGACGACCTTCACCGGCAGCCCGAACTTCAGCGCGAAGTCCAGGTCGCGCTGGTCGTGGGCGGGCACGGCCATGATGGCGCCGTGGCCGTAGTCGGACAGCACGTAGTCGGCCGCCCAGATCTGGATGCGCTCGCCGTTGACCGGGTTGATCGCGTAGCGGCCCAGGAAGACGCCGGTCTTCTCCTTGTCCGTGGCCAGCCGCTCGATGTCGCTCAGCTTGGCGACCTCGGCGCGGTAGGCCTCGAAGGCGGCGCGCTGCTCGTCGGTGACGATCTCGTCGGCCAGCGGGGCGTCCACCGCGACCACGAAGAACGTCGCGCCGAACAGGGTGTCGGGCCGCGTGGTGTAGACGTGGACCGGCTCCTCGCGGCCCTCGATCTCGAACAGCACGTCGGCGCCCTCGGAGCGGCCGATCCAGTTGCGCTGCATGGTCAGCAGGCGCTCGGGCCAGCCGTCCAGCTGGGCCATGTCGTCCAGCAGCCGCTGCGCGTAGTCAGTGATCTTGAAGTACCACTGGGTCAGCTCGCGGCGGATCACGTCGGCGCCGCAGCGCTCGCACTTGCCGGCCACGACCTGCTCGTTGGCCAGCACGGTCTGGTCGTTGGGGCACCAGTTGACCAGCCCGCCCTTGCGGTAGGCCAGGCCGCGCTCGAAGAAGCGGATGAACAGCCACTGGTTCCAGTGGTAGTACTCGGGGTCGCTGGTGTGCAGGCGGCGCGACCAGTCGAAGGAGATGGCGTAGCGCCGGTAGGAGTTGGCCTGCGTCTCGATGTTGCGGTATGTCCACTCTGCGGGGTGCGCGTTCCGCTTGATGGCGGCGTTCTCGGCCGGCAGACCGAAGGAGTCCCAGCCGATCGGGTGCAGGACGTTGTACCCCTTGTGGAACCAGTAGCGCGCGATGACGTCAGCCAGCGCGAACACCTCGCCATGGCCCATGTGGAGGTCACCGGAGGGGTAGCTGAACATGTCCAGCATGTAGCGCCGCTCGCGGGGGTCGTCGGCGTCTTCGCTGGCCCGGAACGGGTCTTGCTCCTCCCATCGCTGCTGCCACTTGGCCTGCAGCGCCTGCGGGTTGTACTCACTCACGGCGGTTGTCCTTCTGGATTGGATCGGACCCATAAGAAAACCCCTCGTGCGCACAACGAGGGGCAGCCGCGACGGCGAGAGGATGTCAGAGCCGTCGCGGCCCGCTAAGAAGCAGGGTCGCGGAACGCATAGGTCAAGCCTAGCGCACGTCTTCGGCGGAATGCCGGTCGTCGATCGAGGCCAGTGGGCACAATGGATCCTTCAGGTCCGGTGAGACCTGATGGTGATCTATCCGTTGTGACCTCATATGTCCCTTTAGATTAACCTCGTCGCCGTGGTCTACCCAGCTGAGCCAGAACGTCCGTACGGCAACCTGCCCATGCAGGACCCGCCGACGGATCCGCACGGCTTCGCTCGTTTGCCTGCGGAACCCCTGGTCTCGCGTGAGATCATGCCGGATGCACTAAATCCGGACAGAACCTCGGGAGGTACGGCAGCAATGGCAACGGAGAATTCCGGAGGTCCACACCTGCCAACGTCCTGGCCCGAGACGCCGCAGCCGGAGGTGCCGACATCCTGGCCCGAGGCGCCTCGCCAGGACTCTTCATGGCAGGACCCGCCGCGATCGTCCTCGCGTGGACGCGGCGGCGCGCAGACGTCCCAGCAGCCGTGGCCGGAGGCGTCGCCGTCGAGCCCGTCGTGGCCGGACGCGTCGCAGCCGAGCCCCGCGTGGCCGGACACCTCGCAGTCGAGCCCTTCATGGCCGGAGCCGTCGCAGTCGAGCCCGTCGTGGCCCGAGCCGACCAAGCCCGCCTCCTCGTGGCCCGACGCCGGGCAGTCGAGCCCCTCTTGGCCGGAGCCGTCGCAGTCGAGCCCGTCGTGGCCCGAGCCGTCGCAGTCGAGCCCGTCGTGGCCGGACCCCCAGTCGGCGTCGTCGTGGCCGG
>NZ_JAHKRL010000275.1 GCF_019396405.1 Nonomuraea rhizosphaerae
GCAGTCCGCGCCGCGGGCCGGCGAGGCGCTGCTGGCCAGCTGGCACCAGCTCCTGGACGAGGGCCGCCTTCAGGACGGCGGGCCCTACCTGGCGGGCACCGCCCGCGAGGCCGTCGCCCTGGTCTCGGCGGCCACGGCGGCCGACGTCGGCGTCGTGGACGGCGGCAAGCTGGTCATCGGTGGGGCGGTCACGCTGCCGGTCCGGGTCGCCGACCTGCCCGACCGGGTGGTCTGGATGCCGGCCAACTCCGCCGGCGTCTCGGTCACGCGTGACCTGGGCGCGGTGCCCGGCGACATCGTCACCATCGGGAGCGCCTCATGATGATCCCTGTTCTCGCGGCCGATCCGACTCTTGCCGACTTCGGCAAGGACCCGCTCTGGATCACGATCATCAAGGCCGTGATGCTGTTCGTCTTCCTGATGGTCTGCATCCTGTTCGGCGTCTGGTTCGAGCGGAAGCTGATCTCCAGGATGCAGAACCGCTACGGCCCCAACCGGGCGGGCAAGTTCGGCCTGCTCCAGTCGGTGGCCGACGGCCTGAAGATGGGCCTGAAGGAAGACCTCTTCCCGCGGACCGTCGACAAGATGCTCTACCTGATGGCCCCGGTCATCATGGTGATCCCGGCCTTCCTGGCCTTCTCGATCACCCCGTTCGGGCCGATCGTGAACCTGTTCGGCGTGCAGACGCCGCTGCAGCTCGTGGACCTGCCGGTGGCCGTGCTGTTCATGCTGGCCATGGGCGCGATCTCGGTCTACGGCGTGGTGCTGGCCGGATGGTCCTCGCGCTCGCCGTACGCGCTGCTGGGCGGGCTGCGGTCGGCGGCGCAGGTGGTCTCGTACGAGATCGCGATGGGTCTGTCGTTCGTCGGCGTGTTCCTGTTCGCGGGGACGCTGTCCACGTCGGAGATCGTCAAGTCGCAGGCCTCCGGCGGCGAGCTGTTCGGCATCCCGATGCCGTCCTGGTACGTGGTGCTGCTGCTGCCGTCGTTCCTGATCTACGTGTTCTGCGCCTTCGGCGAGGCCGCCCGGATCCCGTTCGACCTGCCCGAGGGCGAGGGCGAGCTGGTCGGCGGCTTCCAGACCGAGTACTCCTCGTCGCTGAAGTTCGCCCTCATCATGATGGGCGAGTACCTGCACACGTTCGTCGCCTCGGCGATGGCGATCACGCTGTTCCTCGGCGGCTGGCGGGCCCCGTTCCCGATCTCGCTCTGGGCGGGCGCGAACGAGGGCTGGTGGCCGCTGCTGTGGTTCTTCGTCAAGTTCGTGCTGGTCTTCTGCTTCGTCGTGTGGGTGCGGGCCTCGCTGCCGCGCGTCCGCTACGACCAGCTCATGTCGCTGGGCTGGAAGGTATTGATCCCGGTCAACCTGGCGTGGATCATGCTCGTCGCCGCCATCCGCACGGTCATGTACGTCCGGGGCGGCGAGGCCGGGTTCGAGGGCGGCAGCTTCGCGGCCGTCATGACGGTCGCGATCATCGTCGTCATCGCGGCGCTCGGCATCTGGGCCCGGTTCGACACGGTGAACCAGCGGCGCAAGGAAGCCACCAAGGCGGAGGTCGAGGCGGAGTTCGAGGAGCTGTCCAACGAGCCAACGGCCGGTGGCTTCCCTGTGCCGCCGCTCGACCTGCCGCACTACCACGGGGTGCAGCACAAGGAGATTCCCAGTGGGACTAACTGATTGGCTGAACCCCGTGAAGGGCTTCGGGGTCACCTTCCACACGATGTTCAAAAAGCCCGTCACGGTGAACTACCCGGAGGAGAAGAGGCCCACGGCTCCTCGCTTCCACGGGCGGCACCAGCTCAACCGCTGGCCCGACGGGCTGGAGAAGTGCGTCGGCTGCGAGCTGTGCGCCTGGGCCTGTCCGGCCGACGCGATCTACGTGGAGGGCGCGGACAACACCGAGGCGGAGCGCTTCTCGCCGGGCGAGCGTTACGGCCGCACGTACCAGATCAACTACCTGCGGTGCATCCTCTGCGGGCTGTGCATCGAGGCGTGCCCGACCCGGGCGCTCACGATGACCAACGAGTACGAGCTGGCCGACAGCAACCGCGAGGGCCTCATCTACACCAAGGAGATGCTCCTCGCGCCCCTCACCCAGGGCATGGAGCAGCCGCCGCACCCGATGCGCCTCGGTGAGACCGAAGAGGACTACTACCGGCTGGGACGGACCAATGGGTGAGACCATCACTTTCTGGGTGCTCGCCGTCGTGTCCGTCGGCGCGGCACTCGGCATGGTGTTCAACCGCAGGGCCGTCTACTCGGCGCTGATGCTCGGCACCGTGATGCTCTGCCTCGCGGTGCTGTACGCCGTGCAGGACGCGCCCTTCCTGGCCGCGGTGCAGATCATCGTCTACACCGGCGCCGTCATGATGCTCTTCCTGTTCGTGCTCATGCTGGTCGGCGTTGACTCCTCCGACTCGCTGGTCGAGACGCTGCGCGGCCAGCGGTTCTGGGCCGCGATCGCCGGCCTCGGCTTCGCCGTCCTGATCATCCTGGCCGTCGGCAACGCCGTCTTCGCCAAGGAGGCGGGGCTGGCCGGGGCGCTGGGGCAGGCGGGCTACATCCGGTCGCTGGCGCTGCTGCTGTTCACCAAGTACGTCTTCGCCTTCGAGGTCACCTCGGCGCTGCTGATCACCGCGGCGCTCGGCGCGATGGTGCTGGCGCACCGCGAGCGGCTGGCGCCCAAGCAGACGCAGAAGGACCTGGCCAGGGCCCGCTTCCAGGGCGAGCACCCCTCGCCGCTGCCGGGCCCCGGCACGTACGCCAGGAGCAACGCGATCGACATGCCGGCCCTGCTGCCCGACGGCACGGTCGCCGAGAAGTCGGTCAACCGCTACATCGCGCGCTACGACGTCGAGCAGGGCCACCTCCCCGAGGACCCGAAGCTGGCCGACGCCATCAAGCACAGGGCAGCCATCGAGTCATCTGACGAGGAGCCGGCGTGACCACTCACTACCTGATCCTGTCGGGGCTGCTGTTCGCGATCGGCGCCATGGGCGTGCTGATCCGGCGCAACGCGATCGTGGTGTTCATGTGCGTCGAGCTGATGCTCAACGCCTGCAACCTCGCGTTCGTCACCTTCGCCCGGCAGAACGGCAACCTCGAAGGCCAGATCATCGCGTTCTTCGTGATGGTGGTGGCCGCGGCCGAGGTCGTGGTCGGCCTGGCCATCATCGTGACGATCTTCCGAACCCGCAGGTCCGCGTCCGTCGACGACGCCAACCTGCTGAAGTACTAAGAGGTGACTGGTGGAATCTCCGGTTGAGATCGTCCAGCACACCACCGGCGGCATGATCGGGGCCTCCTGGCTGATGATCGCCTTCCCGTTGCTGGGTGCGGCGATCCTGCTGGTCCTCGGGCGCATGACGAACCGGTGGGGCCACCTGCTGGGCGTGGCCATGTCCCTCGCCTCGTTCGTCGTGGCCGTGCTGGCGTTCCTGGAACTGATCGGCCTGCCCGCGGAGCAACGCCGCCAGGCCGTGCATCTGTACGAGTTCATCCCCGGCATGGTGGACATGGGGCTGCTGGTCGACCCGCTGTCGATCAGCTTCTGCCTGCTCATCACGGGTGTCGGGTCGCTGATCCACATCTACTCGATCGGCTACATGTCGCACGACCCGGACCGGCGCAGGTTCTTCTCCTATCTGAACCTGTTCGTCTCCGCGATGCTCCTGCTGGTGCTGGCCGACAACTATGTGGGCCTGTTCATCGGCTGGGAGGGCGTGGGCCTGGCCTCGTACCTGCTGATCGGGTTCTGGTACTTCAAGCCGTCGGCGGCGGTGGCGGCCAAGAAGGCGTTCGTCGTCAACCGCGTCGGTGACCTCGGCCTGCTGGTCGGCATGTTCGTGATCATCACGACGTTCCACACGCTGACCTTCAGCGACCTGGGCAAGGCGATCGCCGCGAACCCGCCCTCCGGCGGCGCGGTCACCGCGATCGGCCTGCTGCTGCTCCTAGGCGCGTGCGGCAAGTCGGCGCAGCTCCCGCTGCAGTCCTGGCTGCTCGACGCGATGGAGGGCCCGACCCCGGTCTCGGCCCTGATCCACGCGGCGACGATGGTCACCGCGGGCGTCTACCTGGTGGTCCGCTCCGGGGCGTTCTTCTTCCCCGAGGGCTCCCCGCAGGCGCTCGCCGTCGCGATCGTCGGCGCGGCCACGCTGCTGGCCGGCGCCATCATCGGTACCGCGAAGGACGACATCAAGAAGGGCCTGGCCGGGTCCACGATGTCGCAGATCGGGTACATGATGCTGGGCGCCGCGTTCGGTCCCGTGGGGTACACGTTCGCGATCGGGCACCTGATCACGCACGGCTTCTTCAAGGCCGACCTGTTCCTCGGGGCCGGCTCGGTGATGCACGGCATGAACGACGAAGTGGACATGCGGAAGTACGGCGGGCTGCGCAAGGCCATGCCGATCACCTTCGCGACGTTCTTCATCGGCTACCTGGCGATCATCGGCTTCCCCATGCTGTCCGGATATTTCACGAAGGATGGCATCATCGAGACCGCCATCGAGCACAACCAGGTGCTCGGCTGGCTGGCCGTGCTCGGCGCGGGCGTCACCGGCTTCTACATGTCGCGGATGGTCTTCATGACCTTCTTCGGGCAGAAGCGCTGGGCCGACGACGCCCACCCGCACGAGTCGCCCCTGGTGATGACGGTGCCGCTGATGGTCCTCTCGCTCGGCGCGCTGGTGCTGGGCGCCTACCTGGTGCTGAGCAACCGGCTGTACGAGTTCCTCACGCCCGCCGTCGGCGCGGCCGAGGAGGCTCCGCACTTCGCCTTCACCAGCGTGCCCGGCCTGGCCACGCTCGCGCTCGTCGCGATCGGCGCCGCGTTCGCCTGGTACAAGTACGGCCGCGCCGAGGTGCCCTCCGTGCAGCCGCGCGGCTCCTTCCTCACCACCTTCGCCCGTCGTGACCTGTACGGCGACGCGCTCAACGAGTCCCTGTTCATGCGCCCCGGCCAGTGGCTGACCCGCATCGCGGTCTACTTCGACAACCGCGGCGTCGACGGGCTGGTCAACGGCCTGGCGGCGGGCATCGGCGGGAGCTCGGGACGCCTCAGGCGGCTCCAGACGGGCTTCGCCAGAACGTACGCGTTGTCCATCCTGTTCGGTGCCGCTCTCCTGGCAGGCGCCCTGCTCCTCGTTGGGAACATCTGATGTCACCCTGGCTCCCGATACTCATGGCGGTGCCCGTCCTGGGCGCCATTGTGGTGGCCCTGCTTCCCAAGGGCAGTGACAAGCTGGCCAAGCAGGTCACGCTGGTGGTCTCGCTGGTCGTGCTGGCGCTGACGATCGTCATGGCGACCCAGTTCAGGACGGGCGGCCCGCGCTTCCAGTTCCAGGCGGCATACGACTGGATCCCCAGCTTCGGGGTGAAGTTCGGCGTCGGCGTGGACGGCATCGCGCTCGTGCTCATCGCCCTGTCGGCGGTGCTGGTGCCGATCGTGGTGCTGGCCTCCTGGCACGACGCCGACGGCACGCAGAGCGCCGACGGCACGCTGATCACGCCGAAGCGGTCGGTCAAGACGTACTTCTCGCTGCTGCTCGTGCTGGAAGCGATGATGATCGGCGTCTTCGCGGCGACCGACGTCTTCCTGTTCTACGTCTTCTTCGAAGCCATGCTGATCCCGATGTACTTCATGATCGGGTCGTACGGCGGGGCGCAGCGCTCGTACGCGGCCGTCAAGTTCCTGCTGTACTCGCTGTTCGGCGGCCTGCTCATGCTGGTCGCGGTCATCGCCCTGTACGTGGTCGCGGGCAAGGGGACGTTCATGTACCCCGAGCTGATCGGGGTCATCAAGGACCCGGCGACGCAGAAGTGGCTGTTCGGCGGGTTCTTCATCGCCTTCGCCATCAAGGCGCCGCTGTGGCCGGTGCACACCTGGCTGCCCGACGCCGCCGCCCAGGCCCCGGCCGGGGCCGCGGTGCTGCTGGTGGGCGTGCTCGACAAGGTGGGCACGTTCGGGATGCTGCGCTTCTGCCTGGAGCTGTTCCCCGACGCGGCCAAGGCGTTCACGACGCCGATCGTGGTGCTGGCGGTCATCAGCATCATCTACGGCGCGATCGTGGCCATCGGGCAGACCGACATGAAGCGGCTCATCGCCTACACGTCGATCTCCCACTTCGGCTTCATCGTCATGGGCGTGTTCGCCATGTCGCAGGTGGCGCAGTCCGGCGCCGCGCTCTACATGGTCAACCACGGCTTCTCGACCGGCGCGCTGTTCCTGGCCGCCGGGTTCCTCATCGCCCGGCGCGGGTCCCCGTACATCGCCGACTACGGAGGCGTCCAGAAGGTCGCCCCGCTGCTGGCCGGCTTCTTCCTGATCGCCGGCCTGGCCGGGCTGTCGCTGCCGGGGCTGTCGTCGTTCGTCAGCGAGTTCATGGTGATGATCGGCACCTACTCCAGCACCGCCTTCGGCGCGGGCGCGCTCACCGTGGCGGCGGTCATCTCCGCGGTGGCGGTGATCCTGGCGGCCGTCTACATCCTGTGGATGGTGCAGCGCACGCTGCACGGGCCGACTGCCGAGCCGGTCAAGGCGTTCAAGGACCTGAACGCGCGCGAGATCGTGGTGCTCGCCCCGCTCGTCGCCCTGATCATCGGCTTCGGGTTCTTCCCCAAGCCGCTGCTCGACGTCATCAACCCCGCCGTGACCCAGACGCTGGTCAACGTACAGGTGGACAACCCGGCTATCGCTGAGAAGGGGGCCGGACAGTGAACAACGCCGTGGCGCCGACCATTGAATACGGCACACTGGCGCCGATGCTGCTGGTCTTCGGCGCGGCCGTGATCGGCGTGCTGGTCGAGGCGTTCGCACCGCACTACGTTCGTAAGGCCATCCACGTCCCGCTGACCCTGCTGTCGCTGGCCGGCGCCTTCGCGCTGGTCATCGTGCAGATCGTCCAGGGCGCCGTCCCGACGGCGCCGGTCGCCATGGGAGCGGTCGCGGTGGACGGCCCCGCGCTGTTCATCTGGGGCGTCATCCTCGTCCTGTCGTTCGTGTGCGTGCTGCTGATCAACGACGAGGGCCACTTCGTCGCCTCGGCGGCGGCCGTGCCCGGCAGCGCCGACGAGGAGGAGGCCGAGGCGGCGGGCGTCACGCACACCGAGGTCTACCCGCTGGCGCTGTTCGCCGTGGGCGGCATGCTGCTGTTCCCGGCCTCGCACGACCTGCTGACGATGTTCGTCGGCCTCGAGGTCATGTCGCTGCCGCTGTACCTGCTGTGCGGCCTGGCCCGCCGTCGCCGCCTGCTGTCGCAGGAGGCGTCGATGAAGTACTTCCTGCTCGGCGCGTTCTCCTCGGCGTTCTTCCTGTACGGCACAGCCATGATCTACGGCTACGCCGGGACGGTGTCGTTCACCGGCATCAACGAGTCACTGGCCACCGGGTCGCTGCTGGACCCGCTGCTGCTGATCGGGTTCGCGCTGCTGGGCGTCGGCCTGCTGTTCAAGATCGGCGCGGCCCCGTTCCAGGCCTGGAAGCCGGACGTCTACCAGGGCGCGCCGACCCCGGTCACCGCGCTGATGGCCTCCGGCACGCTGGTGGCGGCCGTGGGCGCGCTGCTGCGGGTGTTCTGGGTGGCGCTGGGCAACCTCGACTGGAACTGGCGTCCGGTCATCTGGGCCGTCGCCGCCCTGACGATGCTCGTCGGCGCGATCGTGGCCATCACCCAGACCGACATCAAGCGGATGCTGGCCTACTCCTCGATCGCGCACGCGGGCTTCCTGCTGATCGGCGTCCTGGCCACGTTCGACAAGGCCCAGGAGAACGCCAAGTCGCTGTCGGCGATCCTGTTCTACCTGCTCGTCTACAGCATCACCACGGTCGGCGCGTTCGCCGTGGTCACGATGGTCCGCGATCCCGGCGGCGAGGCGGGACACCTGTCGCGCTGGGCGGGTCTGGGCAAGCGCTCCCCGCTGCTGGCGGGCGTCTTCGCCTTCTTCCTGCTGGCCTTCGCGGGCATCCCGCTGACCAGCGGCTTCTTCGGCAAGTACGCGGTGTTCGCGGCCGCGCTCAGCAGTGGCGCCGAACGCGGCGACTCGCTGGGCGGGTGGATGACCGGGCTGGTCGTGCTGGGCGTCGTCGCCTCCGCGGTCGCCGCGTTCTTCTACGTCCGCGTCATCGTGCTGATGTTCTTCAGCGAGCCCGCGGCCGACGGCCCCTCGATCGCGGTCCCCAGTATGGGGACGGTGGCGGTCATCGCCGTTTCGCTGCTGGTTACGGTAGGAGTAGGGCTCTTCCCGCAGCCCATGCTCGACCTCGCCAACCAGGCTGCCTCCAGCCTGTTCGTCAGATAAGGGGATCTTGTATGTCCGCGCCTCCCGTGGTTGACCTTCCTATCCAGGACGAGCGGTTGGCGCAAGACGTGGCCAACGGATTGACCGCGGTCGAGAAGCTGCTGCGCTCGTCGGTGGAGAGCGAGGACGCCTTCGTCACGGAGGCGTCCAAGCACCTCATCGAGGCCGGGGGCAAGCGCTTCCGTACGTTGATGCTGCTGCTGGCCGCCCAGTTCGGCGACCCGTCGGCGCCGGGTGTCGTGCCCGGCGCCGTGGTCATCGAGCTGACGCACCTCGGGTCGCTCTACCACGACGACGTCATGGACGAGGCCCCCGTACGCCGCGGCTCCCCGTCCGCGAACGCCCGCTGGGACAACACCGTGGCCATCCTGACGGGCGACTACCTGTTCGCGCAGGCGTCCGACATCCTGGCGGACCTGGGGCCGGAGCTGATCCGCATCCAGGCCCAGACGTTCTCCCGCCTGGTGCAGGGGCAGATCCGTGAGACCGTCGGGCCGCGCGGCGACGAGGACCCGGTGGCCCACTACATCAGCGTGCTGGCCGACAAGACGGGCTCACTGATCGCCGCCTCCGGCCGGTTCGGGGCGCTGCTGTCGGGGGCGCCGGCCGACGTGGAGGAGCGGCTCAGCCGGGCGTGCGAGGCGATCGGCGTGGCCTGGCAGCTCGGCGACGACCTGCTGGACGTGGCCTCCACGTCCACGGAGTCGGGCAAGACGCCGGGGACGGACCTGCGCGAGGGCATCCGGACACTGCCGGTCCTGTACGCGCTGGCCTCGGACTCCTCCTCGCGCCTGGGGCAGCTGCTGTCCGCCGGGCCGGTGCCGGAGTCGTCCGTCGGGGAGGCGCTGGACCTGCTGCGCGCTCACCCGGCGATGTCGCAGGCCCGGGCCGAGCTGAACGCCTGGGTGGACCGGGCTCGCTCCGACATCTCTGGCCTGCCTGACATCCCAGCCAAGTCCGCATTTTTGGCGCTATGTGACTACGTGGTCCAGCGTTCTGGGTGACCTGGCCCGCTGGTTCGCCCGGATGCTGTCGTAGGCGAAGACCGCCAAGGCCAGCCACACGATCGAGAACCCGATCCACCGGCTGGCCGGCATGACCTCGTGCGCGACCAGCACCCCGCACAGGAACTGCAGGACCGGGGCGATGTACTGCAACAACCCGACCGTGCTGAGCGGCACCCGGATCGCGGCGGCGGTGAACAGCAGCAGCGGCACCGCCGTCACCACTCCCGCCCCGACCAGCAGCAACGCGTGCGCGACCCCCTCACGCCCGAACGTCGAGGCCTCGCCCAGCGTGCCGAGGTAGATCAGCGCGGGGACGAGCAGCACCAGGTTCTCCACGGTCAGGCTCTCCGTGGCGCCGACGTTCGCCTGCTTCTTGAACAGCCCGTACAGGCCGAAACTGAACGCCAGCACGAGCGCGATCCACGGCGGCCGACCGTAGTCCACGGTCAGCACCACCACCGCGAGCGTCCCGAACCCCACGGCCACCCACTGTGTGCGCCGCAACCGCTCCTTGAGCAGCACCACCCCGAACAGCACGTTGACCAGCGGGCCGATGAAGTACCCGAGCGCGCTCTCCACCACGTGACCAGTGTTGACGGCGTAGATGTAGACGCCCCAGTTGACGGTGATGACGGCGGCGGCCAGCGCCAGCAGCCCGATCTTGCGCGGCTGCCGCAGCAGCGGCCGGATCCAGCCCCAGTGCCGCCACACGGCCAGCACCACGACCACGGCCACCAGCGACCACACCATCCGGTGCGCCAGGATCTCGACCGCACCCGCCGGCTTGAGCAGCGGCCAGTACAGCGGGAACAGTCCCCAGATCACATAGGCGGCGACCCCGAACAGCACGCCACGTCTCAGGTCAGGCATGTCCTCCATTTTCGGGCATTACCACCTTTAAACACAAATGTGTATCGCTGTACGGAACTATGTAGCACTTCTTAAGCATCGCGGGACTTGTGAGGTGGAGGTGGTCCGACGATGGGTTGGCTGTTCGGAGGCAACAAGACCTCGATGGTCCGCCGCGAGGACGCCCTGACAGGCCGCTCCACCGCGATCCCCGTACCGGCGCGGCACGCCGTCCTCGACGCCCCCCTGAGCCCGCCCCCCTGAGCCCGCCCCCTGAGCCCGCCCCCTGAGCCCGCCCC
>NZ_JAHKRL010000276.1 GCF_019396405.1 Nonomuraea rhizosphaerae
GCCGCACAGGCCGGCGCCCTTTCTTTTGGACATGTATGGACACCTCGCGACAAAATAATGAAAAATCCACTGACACCCTTAAGTCGGAACCCAGATGGGGGTGTGTCATGCCCTTCGTGGACCGAGAATCGGCCGCAAACCCCGACCCCTGCCTAGACGACCCCTCCCTCGAAGACCCCGCCCTGGAGAGCGCTGCCCTGGAGAGCGCTGCCCTGGAGAGCACCGCCCTGGAGAGCACCGCCCTCTCCCTCGATCTCGCCTCCGTGCGTCTCAAGCTCGACGCGTTGCCGCCCGTGGCGCGGCGGCTCGTGCAGGCGGCGGCCGTCCTGGACGAGCCCGCCTGCGGCCAGACCCTCGTCACCGTCGCCGGCGTACGGCCCGATCAGGGCGAACCCGCCCTCGCCGAGGCGTTACGGCTCGGGCTGCTGCGCGAGTGCGCGCCCGGCTCGTACGAGCTGCGCCCCCTGACCGGCCAGGCCGTCCGCGACTCGATCACCCCGGCCGCCAGGCGCAGACTGGACCGGCGCATCGGGGGCCCCGAGGGCAGGCTGTCACCGAGGGAGGAGCAGGTGATCAGGCTCGCGGCCGGAGGGCTGACGAACAGGAAGATCGCCGAGCATCTGTGGCTGTCGCCCAGGACGGTCGAGGTCCACGTGGCCAACGCGCTGCGCAAGCTGGGCCTGACCTCACGCCGCCAGCTCATCGACCAGCGCCCACCGCCCGACTAGAGCCGCCCGAACGCCGCCCGAGCAGAGCCGCCCTGACGCCGCCCGAGCAGAGTCGCCCGCCGCCGGATCGCTCACGACTGGCGGTCCGGGGTCACCACCGGCTGGTGCTCGGTCCCAGCGACCGACCGGCCCTCCGCCGTCCCGTCCGACCGACCCTCCGTGGCCGGAACCGGCTGGTCCTCCGGCGCCGCGACCGGCACGATCTCGGGCGCGCCCAGCCGGATGGCGTCCGCCTCCTGGTCCGTGTCCTGTTCCTGCGACAGGCGCTCCGCCTCGACCCGCTTGGTGAAGTACTCGACCTCCCGCTTGACCTGCTCGCCGTCCCAGCCGAGCGGCCCGGCCATCAGCTCGGCGGCCTCGTGGGCGCTGCCCAGGCCACGGTGGAAGGTCTCGATCGAGATGTGCGTACGCCTGGTCAGCACGTCGTTGAGGTGCCGGGCGCCCTCGTGGGTGGCCGCGTAGACGATCTCGGCGCGCAGGTAGTCGTCGGCGCCGCCGAGCGGCCTGGCCAGGGACCTGTCGTGCTCGATCAGCTCAAGAACCTCGTCGATCAGCGACCCGTACCGCTGGAGCAGGTGCTCGATGCGGGCCACGTGCAGGCCGGAGGTGTGGGCGAGCCGGTGCCTGGCGTTCCACAGCGCCTGGTAGCCCTCGGCGCCGGCCAGCGGGATCCGGTCCGTGCACGAGCGGGGCACCCGCTGGTCGAGGCCGTGGGCGACGGCGTCCACGGCGTCCTTGGCCATGACCCGGTACGTCGTGTACTTGCCGCCGGCGATCATCACCAGCCCCGGCACCGGGTGGGCCACCACGTGCTCGCGCGACAGCTTCGAGGTCTCCTCCGACTCGCCCGACAGCAGCGGCCGCAGCCCGGCGTACACGCCTTCGACGTCGTCGCGGGTCAGCGGCACCGACAGCACGGCGTTGACGTGGTCGAGCAGGTAGTCGATGTCGACGCGGGAGGCGGCGGGGTGCGCCTTGTCGAGCGTCCATTCGGTGTCGGTGGTCCCGATGATCCAGTGCCGCCCCCACGGAATCACGAAAAGTACCGATTTTTCGGTGCGAAGGATGATTCCGGTGAGCGAGTGGATCCGGTCACGCGGCACCAGCAGGTGAACCCCCTTCGAGGCCCGCACGTGGATCTGCCCCCGGCCGCCCACCAGCTCCTGGATGTCGTCGCTCCACACCCCGGTCGCGTTGACGACCTGCTGCGCCCGCACGTCGAACTCGCCGCCGTTCTCCAGGTCGCACACCCGGACCCCGGTGACCCGCTCCCCCTCGCGCAGGAACCCCACGACCTGCGCCCGCGGCGCCACATGCGCGCCGTAGGTGGCGGCCGTGCGCAGCATCGTCATCACGTAGCGCGCGTCGTCCACCTGCGCGTCCCAGTACTGCACCGCGCCGGTGAACGAGCTGCGCTTCAACGCCGGCGCCAGCCGCAACGCCCTGCTCCTGGACAGGTGCCGGTGGCCGGGCACCCCGCGGGTCAGCCCGGAGGCGAACCCCAGCGTGTCGTACAGCGCCACCCCCGCCCCCACGTACGGCCGCTCCCACGCGAAATGGGTCATCGGGAACAGGAACGGCACCGGCCGCACCAGGTGCGGCGCGATCCGCTGCAGCAGCAGCGCCCGCTCCTGCAACGCCTCCCTGACCAGCTCGAAGTTGAGCTGCTCCAGGTAGCGCAGCCCGCCGTGGATCAGCTTGGAGGAGCGCGACGACGTGCCGGAGGCGAAGTCACGCGCCTCGACCAGGCCCACGTCCAGCCCCCGGGTGGCGGCGTCGAGCGCGATCCCGGCCCCGACGACTCCCCCGCCGACCACCACGACGTCCAGCTCCCGCGCCTCCATCGTGGCCAGTGCCGCCGCCCGCTCCTCCGGTCCCAACCGGGCGATTCCCCGTCCTGTCATGCTTTCTCCCCTACCCGCCGCCGTTCGTACGAAAGACAATCTTCTTCTTGTACGGCACGCATGGGCCGGCCCCACCCGCCGTACGTGGCTGAGGGCCTCCAGGGAGACGGCCGCTGACCGGATGACGGCCGCCCGCCGACACGGCTCTGACCGGCAGGGCGCACCCGGCCCGACCGGCGCGCCCCGGCCAAGGGCGACCGGAGCCGGGAACCCCCGGCGGCCCCGAGGAGGTGCGGTTGCGGTGCGTCAGGCGCGGATCACCTTCACCCCCGCGTCGATGAGCCGGTTGGCCAGGTCGTCCGAGAGCCGGGCGTCGGTCACCAGCGTGTCGATCTGGCTCGCGGGGCAGATGCGGGAGAAGGCCCGTTTGCCCACCTTCGAGGAGTCGGCCACCACCACGACCTGCGCGGCCCGGCTGATCAGCAGCCCGTTGACGCTGGCCTCACCCTCGTGGTGCGCCGAGGCGCCCAGCTCGGCGTCGAGCGCGTCCACGCCCAGGAACGCCACGTCGAGCGTCACCTGCTCCAGCACCCCGGAGGCCAGCGGGCCGATCAGCTCGTACGACTGCTGCCTGGCCACCCCGCCGGTCACCACGATCTTGACGTGCTGGCGGACGGTGAGCTCGGAGGCGATGTTCAGGGCGTTGGTGACGATCGTGAAGCCGGACTCCAGCGCCGGGCTGGTGGCCAGCGTGCGGGCGAGCTCGGAGGTGGTGGTGCCGCCGTTGAGCCCGATGACGGCCCCCGGCGCGACCAGCTCGGCGGCGGCCGTCGCGATGCGGTGTTTCTCGTCGGCGTGCCTGGCGGTCTTGTAGCGCAACGGCAGGTCGTAGCTGACGCTCTGGGCGACCGCGCCGCCTCGGGTGCGCATGAGCATCTGCTGCTGGGCGAGCTGGTCGAAGTCCCGGCGGATCGTGGCGGTGGACACGTCGAGCGCTTGGGCGGCCTCCTCGACGGAGAGCCGTCCTTCCTGTGCGAGCAGCTCGAGAATCGCGTTCCATCGATCGTAGCGAGACACGACTGCCTCCCCTTCGAGATCGGTCGGAGGCCAAGCGTGGCACAACCCGGGAGGTCAGGCCACCGATGCAAAATTCTGCACCTTCCTGGTATAAATAAAGCAGAAACAATCACTCCTGGGGAGGCAAGTGGTGACCACCCACACCGAGGCCGAGATCGGCTCCCAGCCCGAGTGCTGGCGTCGCGCCGTCGCCGACGTGCCCGCCGACGCGCTGCCCCGCCCAGGTGAGCGGGTCGCCGTCGTCGGCTGCGGCACGTCGTGGTTCATCGCGATGGCGTACGCGACGCTGCGCGAGCAGGCCGGGCACGGCGAGACCGACGCCTTCGCCGCGTCGGAGGCGCCGGTGGGCCGCGCCTACGACCGCGTGCTGGCGCTGACCCGCTCCGGCACCACCACCGAGGTGCTCGAACTCCTGAACAGGACCGGCGCGCGGACCACGGCCATCACCGCCGACCCGGCCACCCCCGTCATGACCGCCGCCGACGACGTCATCGTGCTCGACTACGCCGACGAGCGCTCGGTGGTGCAGACCAGGTTCGCCACGACGCAGCTCGCCATGCTCCGCGCCAGCCTGGGCCAGGACCTCACCCAGGCGATCGCCGACGCCGAGCGGGCCCTCGCCGACCCGCTGCCGGTCGAGCTGACCGAGGCCGAGCAGTTCAGCTTCCTGGGCACCGGCTGGTCCGTCGGCCTGGCCCAGGAGGCCGCGCTGAAGATGCGCGAGGCGTCGCGCTCCTGGACGGAGGCCTACCCGGCGATGGAGTACCGCCACGGCCCGATCAGCATCGCCGGCCCCGGCCGGATCACCTGGATGCTGGGCACCGCGCCCGAGGGCCTGCGCGAGCAGGTCGAGGCCACCGGCGGCGCCTTCTTCGAGACCGCGCTCGACCCGATGGCCGAGCTGATCAGGGCGCAGCGGGTGGCGGTCGCCAGGGCGTTCGCCAAGGGGCTGAACCCCGACGAGCCCCTGCACCTCACCCGATCTGTGATCCTTTCACCATGAGCATCACTCTCGCCGACGCCCGGATCGTGACTCCCGAAGGAGTGCGCGACGGGTGGCTGACCATAGAAGACGGCCGGATCACGCACGTCGGGCAAGGGGCCGCGCCCCGCGACGGGCACGGGATGGGCGGCCGGTACGTCGTGCCCGGCTTCGTCGACATGCACAACCACGGCGGGGCGGGCGGGTCGTTCCCGACCGGCGAGCAGGACGGCGCGCGGGACGCGGTCGCGCTGCACGAGCACCACGGCACCACCACGATGATCGCCAGCCTGGTGACCGGCGCGATCGACGACCTGGCCAGGGCGACGGCGTCGCTGGCCGAGCTGTGCGACGACGGCCTGCTGGCCGGCATCCACTTCGAGGGCCCGTACATCTCCCGCGCCCGCTGCGGCGCGCACGACCCGCAGCTGCTGCGCGAGCCGTCGCCGCAGGAGTTCTCCACGCTGGTCAAGGCCGGGCGCGGGCACGTGCGGATGCTGACCATCGCCGCCGAGCTGCCCGGCGCGCTCGACACGATCCGCGCCGCCGCGGCCGAGGGCGTGATCGCCGCGCTCGGCCACAGCGACGCCACCTACGAGCAGACGCTGGCCGGCATCGAGGCCGGGGCGAGCGTGGCCACGCACCTTTACAACGCGCTGCCGCCGCTCGGCCACCGCGAGCCCGGCCCCGTCGCCGCGCTGCTGCAGGACGAGCGGGTCACGGTCGAGCTGATCAACGACGGCGTGCACGTGCACCCGGCGATGCTGCGGCTGGCCTGCCAGGTGGCCGGGCCCGGCAGGACGGCGCTGATCACCGACGCGATGGCCGCCGCCGGCAAGGGCGACGGCACGTACGTGCTGGGCTCCCTGACCGTCAACGTCGTCGACGGCGTCGCCCGGCTGGCCGAGGGCGGCTCGATCGCGGGCAGCACGCTGACCATGGACGTGGCCTTCCGCCGCGCCGTCCAGGAGGTGGGGCTGACGCTGCCCGAGGCGGCCCAGCTCGCCTCGCTGACGCCCGCGCGGGTGCTCGGGCTGGCCGACCGGGTCGGCTCGATCAGCGTGGGCAAGGCGGCCGACCTGGTGGTCCTCTCCGACGACCTGGAGGTGGCCGGCGTGATGAAGCGCGGGACCTGGATCGTGGAGCCCTGATGACCTTGACGCCGAAACGCGCGGAGCCCTGATGACCCGCACGATGCCGAAGCGCGCGGAGTCCCGATGATCCTCACGGTGACGCTCAACGCCGCGCTCGACGTGACGTACGAGGTGCCCGGCGTCGCCTGGGACGGGGTCAACCGCGTCTCGGGCGTGCACCGCCGGGCCGGCGGCAAGGGCGTCAACGTGGCCCGCGTCCTGACCGCGTTCGGCCAGGACGTGCTGGTCACGGGCCTGGCAGGCGGGCCGACCGGGCAGGCCGTCGAGGCGGACCTGGAGGCGGCCGGGCTGCCGCACGCGCTGGTGCGGATCGCGGGCGACTCGCGGACGACGCTGGTGGTGTCCGATCCCGGCACGGCGACGCTGTTCAACGAGCCGGGCCCGGTGGTCACGCCGGAGGAGTTCGCCCGGCTGGTCAGACATTTCACCGTTCTGCTGGACTCCGCCGAGGCCGTGGTGCTGTCGGGGAGCCTGCCCAGAGGCGTGCCGCTCGACGCGTACGCGACGCTGGCCGCCATCGCCGCCGAGCGCGGCGTGCCCGCCATCGTGGACGCCGACGGCGAGCCGCTGCGCCACGCGCCCGGCGGCCGGCCCTCGATCGTCAAGCCGAACGCCGAGGAGCTGGCCAGGGCGGTGCCTGGAGGCGGCCCCGAGGAGGGCGCCCAGGCGCTGCGCGGGCGCGGGGCCGAGGCGGTGGTGGTGTCCATGGGCGCCGAAGGGCTGCTGGCCGTGACGCCCGAGGGAACGTTCCGGGCGCGCATGCCGTACAAGGTCGAGGGGAACCCGACCGGGGCGGGCGACTCGCTGGTCGCGGGCCTGGCGCTCGGGCTTGTGCGGCGCTCCCCGTGGCCGGAGCGGCTCAGCCGGGCCGCCGCGCTGGGGGCCGCGGCGGTCGCGGCGCCCGTGGCGGGCGACTTCGACCGCCAGGTGTACGACGACATCCGTCCCCAGATAGTCATCGACTAGTCATCGACTGAGGAGTTCATCATGCCCCTGGCCGGCATCGGCGACATCGTGCGCGAATCCCCCGCGGGGGTGGGCGCGTTCAACGTGATCCAGTTGGAGCACGCCACCGCCATCGTCGCGGGCGCCGAGGCCGTGGGCCTGCCGGTGGTGCTCCAGATCAGCGAGAACTGCGTGAAGTACCACGGCGCGCTCGAACCCGTCGCGCTCGCCTCGATGGCCGTCGCCAGGCGCGCCGCGGTGCCCGTGGCGGTGCACCTCGACCACGCCACCCGCCGCGAGCTGGTCGAGGAGGCCGTGGAGCTGGGGCTGGGGTCGGTGATGTTCGACGCGTCCGCGCTGCCCGACGAGGAGAACGTGGCCGCCACCGCCGAGGTCGCCGCCTGGTGCCACGGCCGCGGCGTGTGGGTGGAGGCCGAGCTGGGCGAGGTGGGCGGCAAGGACGGCGTGCACGCGCCCGGCGCGCGGACCAAGCCGCACGAGGCGGTCGACTACGTGGCGCGCACCGGCGTGGACGCGCTGGCCGTCGCCGTGGGCACCTCGCACGCCATGACCACCAAGGACGCCGTGCTCGACCTGGACCTCATCACCGAGCTGCACGCGGCGGTGCCGGTGCCGCTGGTGCTGCACGGCTCGTCGGGGGTGCCCGACGACACGCTGCGCGAGGCCGTGCGGCACGGCATGAAGAAGATCAACATCGCGACGCACCTGAACAAGGCGTTCACCGGCGCGGTGCGCGACTACCTGGCCGGGGACGCGAAGGTGGTCGACTCGCGCAAGTACCTGCGGGCGGGGCGCGACGCGGTGGCCCGCGAGGTCTCCCACCTGCTGGGCGTGCTCGCGGGCTGAGCCCCGCTCACGGGGTGAGCTGCTTGCGCATCACCACGGCCGAGCGGCCCTCGATCCCGACGCGGCCGAGCTGCACGTAGCCGATCGACTCGTACAGGGCGATGTTGGTGGTCATCCTGACGTTGGTGTAGAGCCGCAGGGCGGGCAGGCCGAGCCGCCGGGCCTCCCGCTCGGCGAAGGCCAGCAGGCTCCGGCCGATGCCCTTGCCGTGCAGCGCGGGCCGTACGGCCACGTTGTCGACCAGCAGCACGCCGTCCTCGGGGACCAGCACGACCAGCCCGTCGAGGCCGTCGTCGCCCGTCACGTGCACCCGGCCCGCCGCGATGAGCGCGGCGTAGTCGGCCTCCATCGGCAGCGGGCGCATGCCGATGACCGGCACCCACGGCTCGTACGCCTCGCGCACCAGCTCTTCGACGGCCGCCCGGTCGGCCTCTTCGGCGAGTCTCACGCGTCCATGCTCGCAGGACCCGCCCGGCCGGGCTAGGACACGCCGGGCCTGGGCAGCAGGCGCTCGGCCGCGCTGACGACCAAGCGGTCGACCTCCTCCGCCGAGAACACCTCCGGCAGCGTCAGCCGCTCCACGATCAGCCAGTTCAGCGCCAGGTAGAGCAGCTTGACCGTCGTCTCGTCCCCGGGCAGCCCGGAGCCCAGGTGGTAGGAGACGTTCGCGTCCACGTCGGCGCGGATCCGCTCGGTCAGCACGGCGCGCAACGCGGGCCGCCGGGTGGCCTCCAGCCGCAGCTCCAGCAGCGCCAGGTAGCC
>NZ_JAHKRL010000277.1 GCF_019396405.1 Nonomuraea rhizosphaerae
CGGGCGCCGCCCCCGCCGAGTGGTCCCTCTGCATGGACGCCCGCATCGGCACCCCGACCGCGGAGATCTTCCTGCCCGAGAACCACATCGGCCTGTCGATCTCGAACGCCTCCAGCTACCTGCTGCGCAGACTGGTCGGCGGCCGGGCGCTCCGCATCATCCTCGACTCGGCCCGCCTGACCCCCGCCGAGGCCCAGTCCGCCGGCCTGCTGGACGAGATCGTCGACCCGGACACGCTGCTGGAGACGGCGATCGGCCTCGTCCACCACTGGACCCTCCCCGGCACCGCGACGGCCATCCACCTGAAACTCCTGCGCCCGCCGCTGGAGGAGGTCGAACGCGCCTTCGTCATCGAGACGGAGGCGGCCCGCCACCTGGAGGAGACGGGGATCGCCCGCGCGGGCATGACCCGCTTCCTCAACCGCCCCCGCCAGTCCCCCTGACCCCACAGACATGGGCCTCCACCTTTCGGGGCGCGCTACGCGCTCCAGGGCTCCGCACTGCGCCCAGTGGGGGGCTCAGCGCACCAGCACTCTCGCTCGTCCCCGATGCGGGCCGGCATCTGGCGAGGACTACCCGACCCTGGCGAGCGAGGGGCAGCGTCGCATTCGATCCCACGGTTCGGAATGCCCGTACGACGCCGGTCGCACCGCGTCCCCTTCCGGCCCACTACCCCAACGGCCCTACGTCCGCGTACGGCCCGCCAGCCATCCGGCCATCGCGCGTACGCCATGACCGATCGCCCGCTCGTCCGGAGCGAAAGCCCCGAAATGCGGATAACTGGTCTCGATGGACGCCCCAGGCGCCCGTACACCAAGAAAGCTGAACGTCCCCGGCATCCGCCGCAGGAACAGCGAGAAGTCCTCCCCGTTGAACGGCACCGCCGCGTGCAACGTCCCCACCCGCTCCTGCCCCACCGTCCGCCGCAGGTGCCGCCTGAGCGCCAGCCCCTCCCGCTCGGGGCAGACCATGGCGGGGAACGGGTCGTTCGGGAAGGCCACCGACGCGGCGGCGCCCTGCGGCTGCGCGAGGCGGCGGACGTCCTCGCGGACCTGGACGTACCGGTCCTCCGGCCAGCAGCGGTACGACAGCCGCACCTCCGCCCCGCCCTCCACCTCGGCCGCCTGGGCCTGCATGAAGACGAACCTGGCCAGCGGCCCGTCCGGTGTCTGGATGTCCGTCACGAGGCGTTCGAGAGCCTCGGGGGTGGCGGGGGGCGCGACCGTGCCGAGCGCGCCGATGTCGGCCGCGAGCCGCCGCGCCCGCGCCGTCGCGTCGGAGCCGGTGAGCGTGACGACGCCGCGGTCCTGGCCGGGCAGCCCGAACCCGGGCGTGACCACGAACTCCCCGACCGGGAACGGGCCGCAGTGCAGGGCGTGGATCTCGGTCGGGCGGACCCGCGCGAACACCCCGTCGGCCAGCATCGCGGCGGCGCCCGCAAGCGTCTCCTCGGCGGGCTGGAAGACGAACACCACGGTGCCGGTGAGCCGATGACGCAGACGCGCCAGCACCTGCGCGACGCCCACGCCCACGGTCGTGTGCAGATCGTGCCCGCACAGGTGGGCCGGCTGCGCGCCGCCGCCTACCTGCCCGTTCGGCGGCACCGCGTCCATGTCCGCCCGGTAGGCCACGGTACGGCCGGGACGGACGCCGGTGAGGACCCCCACCACGCCGTGCCCGCCGACGCCCGTGGTGACGTCGAGCCCGGCGGCCCGCAGCCGCCGGGCGACCAGCGCGGCCGTGCGCTGCTCCTGTCCCGCGACCTCGGGGTGCCGGTGGATGTCACGACGTAACACGATCAGTTCCTGGTCCAGCGCGGACGCCACCGCGTCCACCGACCTCTCGTCCACCGGCTCGAATCCCGGCCCTCCGGCAGCGGCCCCCGAACCGCCACCGCCGGCGGCGTACGCCGCCCGGCCCGGCGCCGGACCGGCCCCCGCCAGGCCGCCTCCCATCAGGCCGCCTCCCGTCAGGCCGAGAACGGCGCCACCGAGCACGGCGCGCCGGCTGACGACATGATCCCCTGAGTTCGACATGGCCCCTCCAGCAAGAGCGCGACCGCCGTCCGGGCAGGTCGCTCGACACGACCATGTCCCACCCGTCCACCCGGAGGCACTGAAGCCAGCCCTCCAATCACCAGGGGGCATGCCCTACCACGCCCGCGTCAGGTGTCGAAGCGGCGGCGGGCGTCCTCGATGTGGCCGAGGTGGCGATGAGTCCAGTCGCACATCCCGCTGACCGTCTCCCGCAGGCCCTGGCCCGGCCCGGTGAGGGTGTACTCGACCCGCGGCGGCACGGTGGGGTGCACGTTCCGCTCGACCAGGCCGTTGCGCTCCAGCATGCGCAGGTTCTGGGTGAGCATCTTGTGGCTGATGCCGTCGACCTCGTCACGCACCTCGCCGAAGCGCAGGGTGCGTTCCCCCAGGGCCTCGATGATCAGGAGCGCCCACTTGTTGGCGACGTCCGAGAAGATCTCCCGCGCCAGCGAGTCCGCCCGGGTCAGGTCCGCCTCCTCGGGCGAGCCCTTGTACTGCTTGGTCACCATGAGGTTCCTCAGTCACCGGAAAGTGCGTTCTTCCATGTCAGCTCCCACTCTCCTATGGTTCCTGAGTCACCACAAGAGAGCACGAGGAGGCAGGCAGCATGGCCATCACCCTGATCGATCCCACCGGACTGCCGCGGATCGACGCCTACCGGCAGGTGTCCGTCGCGACGGGATCGAAGCTGGTGTTCGTCGCCGGACAGGTCGCCTGGGACGCCGATGGGGTCACCGTCGGCAAGGACGACCTCGCCGCCCAGGTCGAGCAGTGTTACCTCAACGTCGGCACCGCCCTGGCCGCGGCCGGCGCCTCCTTCGGCGACGTGGCGAAGCTGACCGTCCACGTCGTCGGCTGGACTCCTGACAAGATGCCGCTCTTCCTGGAGGGAGTCGCGCGGGCGGCCGCGAAGCTGGGGGTCACGCCGGTGCCGCCGGGCACGCTGCTGGGCGTCGCGGCGCTGGACGTGCCCGAGCACCTGGTCGAGGTCGAAGCCACCGCGGTCGTCGACTGAGCCCGCCGGCCGATCGGGAACACCGAGCCGGCCGGTCGAGCGCGAACGACGGGAACCGGCTAGTTGATCAGGAACGCCGCGATCACCAGGACGACGGCCACGACCAGCACCACCACCGAGTCGATCGCCCACGTGGCCCTGGCCGGAGCCGCCTCCGCCTGCTGCACCCGCGTCTTGGCCGACTCCGCCCGCTCGGTGATCTGCTGCCCCACCCAGTCGGCGTGCGTCTTGCCGGCGAACGCCTCCTGCGCCGCCTGCTCCGCCTTGCTCAGCACCGGCTCGGTCTGGAAGCGCCCGCGCCCGCGCTGGGGCCGGGGGACGGCCCGGCGTTGCGCCCTGGCCCGTTCGCGGGCGGTGCTCATCGGCGTCCACAGCCGCAGCACCTCGTCGTCCTCGCCGTAGTGGACGCCGATGGTGTGCCCCACGGTCACGTCCTTGATCAGCTTCCACGGCAGGAACGTGGTGCGCAGCGGGTTGCGGGCCAGCAGCCCGTCCTCGGTCACCACGGTCGCCGGCCGGAGCGCGACCAGGTAGACCAGCGCCGTCAGCGCGCCCAGCACCGCCCCCGCGACCAGCGAGGGCTTGCCGTTGTAGCGGGCGGTCAGGTCGTAGACGTTGAAGGCGACGAACGCCAGCCAGACCCACCCGAGCGCGAAGGCCGTCCTGGAACGGTAGACCTGCTTCACGGCTGCCACTTCAACCGTGCGAACCCCGGCTTGATCACGCCGTTGATCAGCGCCAGCCGCTCGTCGAACGGGATGAACGCCGACTTCATCGCGTTGACCGTGAACCACTGCAGGTCGTCCCAGCCGTACCCGAACGCCTCGACCAGCTTGGCGAACTCCAGCGACACGCTGGTGCGGCTCATCAGCCGGTTGTCGGTGTTGACGGTGACCCTGAAGTGCAGCCGCCGCAGCAGCCCGATCGGGTGATCGGCGATGGAGTCGGCCGCGCCGGTCTGCAGGTTGGACGTGGGGCACATCTCCAGCGGGATCCGCTTGTCCCGTACGTACGCCGCGAGCCGCCCCAGCTTGGCCGTGCCGTCGCCGGCGACGGCGATGTCGTCGATGATGCGCACGCCGTGCCCGAGCCGGTCAGCGCCGCACCACTGGATCGCCTGCCAGATGGACGGCACCCCGAACCCCTCACCGGCGTGGATGGTGAAGTGGGCGTTCTCCCGCTGCAGGTACTCGAACGCGTCCAGGTGCCTTGTGGGCGGGTACCCGGCCTCCGCGCCCGCGATGTCGAACCCCACGACCCCGACGTCGCGGTAGCGCACGGACAGCTCGGCGATCTCCATGGACCGCGCCTTGTGCCGCATGGCGGTCAGCAGCGTGCCGACCTTGACGCCGCGTCCCTCGGACCCCAGCCGGAACCCCTCCAGCACCGCCTCGACCACCTGGTCCAGGCTCAGGCCGTTCATGGTGTGCTGCTCGGGCGCGAACCGCACCTCCGCGTACACGACCCCGTCGTCGGCGAGGTCCTGGGCGCACTCGGCGGCGACCCGGATCAGCGACTCGCGCGTCTGCATGACGCCGACGGTGTGCTGGAACGTCTCCAGGTAGCGTTCCAGGGAGCCCGAGTCGGCCGCCTCCTCGAACCACTGCCGGAGGCTGTCGGCGTCGGTGGTGGGCAGGTCACCGTACCCGGAGTCGCGTGCCAGCTCGACCACGGTCTCGGCCCGCAGGCCACCGTCGAGATGGTCGTGCAGCAGCACCTTGGGCGCCCGTCGGATCTCGTCAAGCGTGGGGCTCATCCGCCCATGATATGAGTCCGCCGCCCCCGTCCGCCCGTCACCCGTCGGCGCGGTTGGCGGTGTCCGGGGAGAAGGCGGGCAGGCAGACCGCGATGTACTCGGCGCCGTCGGGGCCGGTGCTGTAGCGGATCCTCTCACCCGGCTCGGTGATCACCGACTGGCCCGCCGTCACCTCCGTGGTGCCGCCGTCGTGCTCGACGAGGACCGTGCCGCGCAGGACCACCGTGTACTCGGTGAACGAGGGGGTCTGGGCGGGTTCGGACCAGTCGGGCGGGGCGACCATGTGGGCGACGGAGACGGCCTCGTCGCCGGTGTTCACCCGGCCGACGTGCTCGTCGATGAGCTTGCCGCCGGGCACCGGGACGCGGGTGGGAGCTTCGATCTTTCTGACCACCAGGTCAGTGTGCCACGTCGATGACCAGGCGGTCGGGGCCGGTGTACTCCTTCACGCGGAACGGCGCGCGGCGCTCCAGCACCAGGCCGACGCCGACGCGGCCCTCGAAGTCGCCGGTCCTCACCACGTGGGTCACGGCGGGCAGGTTCGCCTGCTGGATCGGGTCGCCGGTCCAGGTGGGCTTGCCCTTGGTGTCGTGGGCCTCGGCGGGGGTGAGGACGATGTGGAGGTAGGCGCCGCCCTTGACCTCGATGGGCTCGCCGGAGCCGTCCTGGACCAGCTCGTCGGCCCAGTCGACGGTGTAGCCGGGGATCTTGCCCTTGAGGTCGATGACCACGCGGTCGTAGGAGCCGTGGGCGGCGAAGCGGACGGCCATGACCCGGGCGGGGGTGCCGACGGGGTGCTCGACGTCGAGTTCGGCGGTGGACGTCGGCGGCGGGTCGGACGGGGCGCCGGTCTCCGAGGGAGAAACGGTCTGCGAAGGGGTGCCGGTCTCGGGCGGCGTGGTGGCGGAGCTTGTCGCGGTTCCGACCGCTGTGCCCGGTGCGGAGGTGCCGCAGGCGGTCAGTACGGCGGCACAGGCGAGGAGGGCGAGGACGGCGGCGGCCGGGCGCCTGCGGCGGCTCCGACCGGACCCGTGGGCGGCTGGCGGGCGCATACCAGTGATGATTCCCCAGTTCAGGCACCTGCAAGCGACGAACGACAAGATCCGGCCCCGCACGGCGCGCGATGCCGTACGGGACCGGAGGCCAGACCCAGGTCAGACCGTTTCGTACACCTTCGCCTCCTCCGCCGGCGGCGCCGCGACCGCAGCCCGCGACCGCAGCCCCAGGGCGGAGATCACCAGCCCCGTGAGGGCCAGCACCAGCGACACCACGATCGCCGACCGCAGCACCTCGATGGACAGCGTGGCGCCGCCCGAGGTGAGCACCGCCGACACCACGGCCAGCACGATCGCGCCGCCGACCTGGCCGGAGGTGTTGAGCAGCCCGGAGGCCAGCCCCTGCTCGTCGTCGTCCACGCCGTTGGTGGCCTGGATGTTCAGGGAGGGGAACGAGAGGGCGAACGCGATCCCCATCAGCAGCATGCCCGGGATGACCAGCCCGGCCAGGCTGGGGTCGGAGTCGATGCCGAGGAAGAACGCGTACCCGCCGGCCAGCGCGGCGGACCCGATGACGATCAGCTTGCCGGTGCCGAACCGGTCGGCGAAGTCGCCCATCTTGGTCGAGGTGACCGCGACGAGGACGCCGGCCGGCAGGAACGCCAGGGCGGTGCCCAGGGCCGACCAGCCGAGGAAGTTCTGGAAGTACTGCATGGCCACGAACTGGAAGGCCACGTACGAGCCGAACAGGATGAGCAGCCCGAGGTTGGCCCGCACGAGCGGCCCGGAGCGCAGGATGCCGAGGCGCACCAGCGGGTGCCTCATCCGCAGCTCGGTCAGGACGAACAGGCCGAGCAGCACGGCGACCGCGACGAGCGAGCCGATGGTGCGCAAGGAGGCCCAGCCGGCGGCCGGAGCCTCGACGACGGTGAAGACGAGCAGCAGCATCGAGGCGGTGATCAGCACGGCGCCGATCAGGTCGTGGCCGCCCTCGGCCCGCTCCTCCTTGCCACGCGGCAGTACCTTGAGCGCGGCGACCAGCGCGATGATCGCGACGGGCACCGGCATCAGGAGGGTCCACCGCCAGCCGATCTCGGTCAGCAGGCCGGACATCACCAGGCCGAGCGAGTAGCCGCTGGCGCCGGAGGCGGTGAAAATGCTGAGCGCCTTGTTGCGCTCGGGGCCCTCGGGAAACGTGGTCGTGATGATCGAGAGCGCGGCCGGCGCGGTGAACGCCGCCCCCACTCCCTTGACGAACCTGGCCACGATCAACAACGTGCCGTCGTCGACAAGACCACCGAGCAGCGACGCGACGGCGAAGACACCCAGCGCGACCAGGAACACCCTGCGCCGCCCGAGCAGGTCGGCGGTCCTGCCCCCGAGCAACAGAAGACCGCCGTAACCGAGCACATAGCCGCTGACAACCCACTGCAGAGAAGACGTGGAAAGCCCCAGCTCGTGCTGGATGGCCGGCAGCGCGACGCCGACCATCGACACGTCAAGGGCGTCAAGGAAGATCACTGCGCAGAGCACGGCGAGCGCGCCCCAGCGGGAAGTAGGTGAGGACATGAGTCAGAACATTACATGCACTCGCATCTAATGCAACAGCATTTAATTCCGTTGCATAAATTTTGGCGAGGTGGTAACCTCCGCGACATGGACGAGGAGTTCGTGGTCGGGACCTGGCACTACGTCCTGGCCAAGCACGCCAAGGCGATGTGCGCGCTGGAACGCGAGCTGGGCGACAAGCATGGTCTGGGGCCGAGCGAGTTCGAGGTGCTTGACCGGATCGTCCGCCACGACAAGGACCTGCGGATCCAGGAGCTCTGCGACGAGGTTCACCTCAGCCAGAGCGCCCTGTCGCGCGTGGTGGCCCGCCTGGAGAAGGCCGAGCTGGTCGCGCGCGGGGTGTGCCACAACGACCGGCGCGGGGTGTTCGTCTGCATCACGGACGCCGGCCGGACGCGCTACGAGGAGGCCCTCCCCACGCAGCGCGCCGTCCTCGCCGAGATCTTCTCCGACGCTCCGGCTCTGGCGCGCTGACCCACTGGCCCGCGAAGACCACCCGGCGCGCGGCCGCCTGGCGGCTACTGGGCCGTGATCCGGTCCATCACCAGCGGCAGCGCCTCCTGGGCGGAGGCCGGGCCGACCTCGTAGCCCCCCCGCAACGCCTCCAGCGCGCGCTCGAAGCGGGCCGTCTCGTCGGCGTGCAGCGTCATCAGCGGCTGCCCGGCCCGCACCTCGTCCCCCGGCTTGGTGTGCAGCGTGATGCCCGCCCCGAAGGACACCGGGTCCTCCTTGCGCGCCCGTCCCGCGCCCAGCCGCCAGGCCGCGAGCCCGACCGCGTAGGCGTCCAGCCGGGCCAGCACCCCCGGCTCCTCCGCCTGGAGGGTCATGCTCTCGGCGGCCTGTGGCAGCACCGCGTCCGGGTCCCCGCCCTGGGCGGTGATCATGCGCCGCCACGCGTCCATGGCCGACCCGTCCGCCAGCGCGTCTGCGGGGTCGGGCCCGGAGATCTCGGCCGCCTCCAGCATCTCGCGGGCCAGCCGTACGGTGAGCTCGACCACGTCGGCGGGGCCGCCGCCGGCCAGCACCTCGACCGACTCCTCGACCTCCAGGGCGTTGCCCACGGCCCGCCCCAGCGGCCGGTCCATGGCGGTGAGCAGCGCCACCGTGCGCACGCCCGCGTCGGTGCCGAGCGCCACCATGGTCTCGGCCAGCTCGCGCGCCCGCTCGGGGGTCTTCATGAACGCCCCGGACCCCACCTTGACGTCAAGGACGAGCGACCCGGTGCCCTCGGCGATCTTCTTCGACATGATGGACGAGGCGATCAGCGGGATCGACTCGACCGTGCCGGTGACGTCGCGCAGGGCGTACAGCTTCTTGTCGGCCGGGGCCAGGCCCGACCCGGCGGCGCAGACGACCGCGCCCGCCGAGCGTAGCACCGACAGCATCTCCTCGTTGGACAGCGACGCCTTCCAGCCGGGGATCGACTCCAGCTTGTCGAGCGTGCCGCCCGTGTGCCCGAGCCCGCGCCCGGACAGTTGCGGCACGTACGCGCCGCACGCGGCGACCAGCGGCGCGAGCGGCAGCGTGATCTTGTCGCCGACGCCGCCGGTGGAGTGCTTGTCGGCGGTGGGCCGGTCCAGGGCGGACCAGTCCATCCGCTCGCCCGAGCGGATCATCGCCTGCGTCCAGCTCGCGATCTCGGTCCGGTTCATGCCGTTGAGCAGGATCGCCATGGCCAGCGCGGACATCTGCTCGTCGGCGACCTCGCCGCGCGTGTAGGCGTCGATCACCCAGGCGATCTGGGCCTCGGACAGCTCCTGGCCGTCGCGCTTGGCGACGATGACCTCGATGACGTCCATCACGCGCTCTTGGAAAGATCGTCGGGCCCGAACGCGTACGGCAGGATCTCGGCCATCCGCTTGGGCCCGTCCACGGTCTCGACCAGCAGCTCCTCGCCGCCGAACTCGAACAGGAGCTGACGGCAGCGCCCGCACGGCATCAGCAGCTCACCGTGGCCGTCCACGCAGGTGAAGGCCACGAGCCTGCCCCCGCCGGAGGCCTGCAGCGCCGACACCAGCCCGCACTCGGCGCACAGGCCCACCCCGTAGGAGGCGTTCTCGACGTTGCAGCCGGTGACGACCCGGCCGTCGTCCGCGATCGCCGCCGCCCCGACCGGGAACTTCGAGTACGGCGCGTACGCGTGGTGCATGGCCTCGGTGGCCGCCGCGCGCAGGCCGTCCCAGTCGATGCTCAATGTTGTTCCCCCCGGCGGTAGCGCACGCCGTCGGCCTTGGGCATCCGCAGCCGCTGCGAAGCCACCAGCAGCACGAGCAGCGTGAGCACGTGTGGTGTCATGTAGACGAACTCGTTCGGCAGCCGGTCGACGACCAGCCAGAGCCAGAGCAGCACGACGGCGCCCACGACGGCGGCGCCGATCACCGTGTACTCCTTGGCGCCCCTGGCCGCCAGGTCGGCCGGCTGATCGGAGGCCAGCACCCGGCGCAGCCGCATGCCGACGTAGATCAGCAGGAGCAGGGCGCCGAACAGCAGGAGCGACGTCACGGCGCCCGAGCTGCGCAGCTGCATGGCGTCGGCGTACCCGAACAGGGCGGCGCCCGCGGTCAGCCCGCCGGGCCGCCAGTTGCCGAAGATCATGGCGGCCAGGCCGATGAACCCGCGGCCCTGTGTCTGGCCCTCGACGTACTTGGTGGTGACGAAGACCAGGAACACGCCGCCGAGCCCGGCGAAGGCGCCGGAGATGATGACGGCGACGTACTTGGTCAGGTAGACGTTCACGCCGAGCGACTCGGCCGCCCACGGGTTCTCGCCCGCCGAGCGCAGCCGCAGCCCGAACGCCGTGCGCCAGAGCACGAAGAACGTCAGCGGCAGCAGCAGCACGGCCAGGATGATCAGCACGTTCACGTCGTGCGTGAGACCGCGCAGGATGCCGGCGAGGTCGGAGACCAGGAACCAGTGGGCGCGCTCCAGCGCGCCGAGCCAGTCGGGGCCGTCGGAGAGCAGCGGCAGGCTGACGTCCGGCGCGTCCGACGACAGGGGCGGCGAGGTCGTGATGCCCGCGCCCGCCGTGGCCGCGGCCGTGCCCTCCTTGTAGAGGACCTCGGACAGGAACCGGGTGATGCCGGGCCCGAGCAGGTTGATGGCGACGCCGCTGATGATGTGGTCGACGCCGAACGTCACGGTCGCGACCGCGTGGATCAGGCCGCCGAGCGCGCCCGCGAGCAGGCCCGCTATGAGCGCGGCCCAGGCCCCCCACTGGTATCCGGCCCAGCCGGCGAACCAGGTGCCCATCACCATCATGCCTTCGAGGCCGATGTTGACCACGCCCGCCCGCTCGGCCCACAGGCCGCCGAGCCCGGCCAGCCCGATCGGCACCGACAGCAGCAGCGCCGCGGAGAAGGTGCCGGAGGAGGTGATGTCGTTCTGGCCGGAGATGACGCGGACCAGCGACATCAGCAGGATGAGCGCGGCCACGCCGACAAGCGTCAGGTGGTACTTGCTGAGCCTGCTCATGCTGCCACCTCAACGGGAGTGTTCCGGCCGAGCTGCTGCGCGGCCCGGCGTTCCTCGCGCCGCAGCGCGATCCTGCTGGTGATCTCGTTGGCGATGACGACCAGCAGCACGATCGTGCCCTGCATGATCATGATGACGGAGGGCGGCACGCTGGCGAACTGCAGCGGCCCCTGAGCCCGGTCCAGGAAGCCGAACAGCAGCGCCGCGATCGCGATGCCGCCCGGTTTGTTCCGTCCGAGCAGCGCCACCGCGATGCCCAGGAAGCCCAGGCCGGGGGTGAAGTTCGAGCCGAAGGAGTGCTTGTCGCCGAGGATCTCCGGCAGTCCGATCAGCCCGGCGATCGCGCCGGACAGCACCATCGCGGAGATGACCATGGTCTTCGGGTTGACGCCGGAGGCGAGGGCGGCCGAGGAGTTCAGGCCGCTGGCCTTGACGTCGAAGCCGAACCTGGTCCGCTCCAGCAGCACCCACAGGCCGATGCCGAGCAGGACCGCCACGATCAGGAAGCCCCACAGGCCGCCACCGCGCGGCGCGGGCAGCCCGAACATCGTGAACAGCCAGTTCAGGTTGGGGAACCAGGCCGACTCGGGCAGCGTGGGCGTCGTGGTGGTCAGCAGGCCCTCGGCCCGCTTGCCGGTGAAGGGGCCGCGGACGAGGTAGGCGGCCAGGTTGATCGCGATGTAGTTCAGCATGATCGTGGCGATGACCTCGTTCACCCCCCTCGTCACCTTCATCACGGCGGGGATCAGCGCGTACAGGCCGCCGACGACGGCCGCCACCAGGATGATCACCGGGATCTGGATCCAGGACGGCGCCGTGAACAGCGAGCCGACGAACGCGGCGCAGATGGCGGCGATCCGGTACTGGCCCTCGACGCCGATGTTGAAGAGGTTCATGCGGAAGCCGACGGCCACCGCCAGACCGGCGATGAACAGCGGGACGGCCCGGTTGAGCATGGTCGTGATGCTGTTGACGACCGCGCGCTCGGTCTCGCCGAAGTTGAGGAAGGCGGTGAACGCGGCCCCGGGGCTGGCCCCCGCCGCGATGATCGCGACACTGGAGATCGCGATCGCCAGGATGATGGCGGCGACGGCCCCCGCGACCGTCAGCAGCGCCCGGTAGAGCCCGGCGGGCATCAGGACTCCTCAGCGGTATCGGTGATGGCGCCGGTCATGTAGCCGCCCAACTGCTCGGGGGTGACGTGGGACGGGTCCAGGCCGGCCACGAGCCGCCCCCGGTAGATGACCCGCAGCGTGTCGGACAGGCCGATGAGCTCGTCCAGGTCGGCCGAGATCAGCAGCACGGCCAGCCCCGCCGCCCTGGCGTTGCGCAGGTGGTCCCAGATGGCGGCCTGCGCGCCCACGTCCACGCCGCGCGTGGGGTGGGCGGCGATGAGGAACTTGGGCTCGCCGCTCATCTCGCGGCCGACGATCAGCTTCTGCTGGTTGCCGCCCGACAGGGCGAGGGCCAGGGTGTCGACGCCCGGCGTGCGCACGTCGTACTCCTTGACGATGCGCTCGGTGTCGGCCCTGGCGGCGCTTCTGTTGACCCAGATGCCGCGCCGGGCGGGCGCTCTGGTCTGGTGGCCGAGCACCCGGTTCTCCCACAGGGAGGCCTCCAGCAGCAGGCCCTGCCGGTGGCGGTCCTCCGGGATGTAGCCGATGCCCGACTCGCGGCGTTTGAGGGTGGACCACTCGTTGATGTCCGCGCCGTCCAGGGCGATGTGGCCGTGCGCGGGCCGCATGCCCATGATGGCCTCGATCAGCTCGGACTGGCCGTTGCCCTCGACGCCGGCGATGCCGAGGATCTCGCCCTTGTGGATGTCGAACGACACGTCGTCCAGGAGCAGCCGCGCGCCCTCCTGGCGGAGCTTCTCCAGCGGGACGCCCGGGTGGTGAGGGCCGGCCTCCATGGTCAGCCCGGACACCGTCAGCGCGACGGTCTCGGTCACCGTGGACTCGCGGGTCTCGGGCGTGGGCAGCTCGCTGCCGACCATCAGCTCGGCCAGCTGCCTGGCGGTGACCTGGCTGGGCTCGACGCTGGCGACGGTGGTGCCGCGCCGGATCACGGTGATCGCGTCGGCGATGCTGAGCACCTCGTCCAGCTTGTGCGAGATGAAGATGACGGTGAGCCCCTCGGCCTTGAGCTCGCGCAGGTTCTGGAAGAGCTCCTCGACCTCCTGCGGCACCAGCACGGCCGTCGGCTCGTCGAGGATCAGGATCCGCGCGCCCCGGTAGAGGACCTTGAGGATCTCCACGCGCTGGCGGTCGCCCACGCCGAGGTCCTCCACCAGCCGGTCGGGGTCCACCCGCAGGCCGTGGCTCGACGCCAGCTCGGTGACGCGCTTGCGGGCCCTGGCCGTGTCGAGCATGCCGGCCCGCTTCGGCTCGGCGCCCAGGACGATGTTCTCCAGCACGGTGAAGTTGTCGGCCAGCATGAAGTGCTGGTGGACCATGCCGATGCCGGCGTCGATGGCGTCGCTGGGGGTCCTGAAGGTCACTTCCTTGCCGTTCACCCTGATGGTGCCCTCGTCCGGCTTCTGCATGCCGTACAGGATCTTCATCAGGGTGGACTTGCCCGCGCCGTTCTCGCCGACGATCGCGTGCACCGTGCCGGGTTCGACGGTGATGCGGATGTCATGGTTGGCGACGACGCCGGGGAAGCGTTTGGTGATGCCCTCCAGCTCGACGGCGGGTTCCACCGCGGCGAGGGTGTCCGAGCTCATGAAGTCTCCTCGAGCCGGGCGGATAGGCCGAAGGCCCGGGGTCTGGACTCCGGGCCCTCGATCATCTTTTCTACCCAGATTACGGCTTGGTCGGAACCGTGATTTTGCCGTCGATGATGTCCTGCTTGGCAGTGTCCAGCTTGTCCTTGATGTCGTCGATGTCGCCACCGGTGGTGGCCAGCCCGACGCCGTCGACCTTCAGGTCGTAGACGGTGTTGGCGCCGCCCTTGGCGCCGCCCTGGAACGCCTTGATGAACTCGAACACGCCGACGTCCACGCGCTTGAGCATCGAGGTCATGATGACCGGCTGGAGGTTGGCCTCCTTGACCGTCTGGCGCTGGTCGGAGTCGACGCCGATGGCCAGCTTCTTGGCCGCGGCCGCCGCCTGGAACACGCCGAGGCCGGAGTCACCGGCGGCGTGGTAGACGATCTCCGCGCCGTCCTGGAACATCTTCTCGGCCGCGACCTTGCCCTTGTCGGGGGCCTTGAAGCCGCTGAAGTCGCCGTCGGGCGTCAGGTACTTGACGTCGATCTTGGCGTCCTTCTTGACCGACTTCACGCCCGCGTCGAACCCGGCCTCGAACTTCTTGATGAGGTCGTTCTCGACGCCGCCGACGAAGCCGACGTGGCCGCTCTTGGCCTTGAGCGCCGCCGCGACGCCCGCCAGGTAGGAGCCCTGCTCCTCGGCGAACAGCAGGCCGGTCACGTTGGGCGCGTTGGAGGCGGAGTCCACGACCGCGAACTGGATCTCCGGGTACTCCTCGGCCGTCTTCTTGATGTCCTCGCCGTACGCGAAGCCGACGCCGATGATCGGGTTGTAGCCCGCGTCGGCCAGCTGGCGCAGCAGCTCACCACGGTTGGAGCCGTCAGCCGCCGGGCTCAGCTCCTTGATGTCGGCGCTGAGGTCGGTCTTGGCCTTCTCCAGGCCGGCGTAGGCGGCGTCGTTGAAGGACTTGTCACCCCGGCCGCCGACGTCGAACGCGAGGCCGACCTTGAGCGCACCGGTCTTCGGCGCCTCGCTACTGGCGCCGGCGCTGGGCGCCGCGCTGGACGTGGCACCGGTCTCTCCGCCGCCCCCACCACAGGCCGCGGCCGCCATGAGCATGGCGCCGGCGATCGAACCGGCCGCCATTCTGCCGAATCGCTTGCTGAGCAAGGCGACTCCCTTCCATTTCCCCGCCGTCAAACTTCATCGCAGGCGCGAAGAAATGTACGGCAACCCTGCACGGAAGATAGTTGGTTGACCAGGGCAGACCAAACCGGCGCACAGGGTCGCAACCGCTCCGTTATCGACATCAGTCGCGTCCGTGACCTGATTCTCAGGTCAGGGGGCGGGGACCGGCGCTGAAAGCTTTGCCCAACTTTGGTGGTCGGGGGGCCCTTGCCGTCCGATCGATCATGGCAGAGATTCCAAGGCGACGATGGATATTTCATCTTGGAGCCTGACATGCACCCTTGGAAGGCCTTGATCGTGCCGCTGGCCGCGGCCCTCGTCGCGGCCCTGACCACGACCCCGGCGACGGCCGGCACCCCGGCCATCAAGATCGAGAACCACGTTACGCAGCCGATCTTCTCCCGTGCGGACGCCGTCAAACAGACGGTGTACGTCGAGGTGGCCGGCACCGACAGCGACAGCGACGGCCGGCCCGACCGCGTGGCCGTGGACATCCTGCGCCCGAAGGAGACCGAGTCGGGCCTGAAGGTCCCGGTGATCATGGAGGCCAGCCCGTACTACGCGGGCGGCAACGACGTGCCGAACCACCCGGTGGACGTGGACGAGTACGGCAACCCCCTGCCGACCCTGCGCGCCCAGGCCAACAAACTGGCCGCCGAGCCGTTCGACGGTTACTACGACAACTACTTCCTGCCCCGCGGCTACGCCATCGCCCTGGTGGAGAACCTGGGCAGCGGCAGGGCGACCGGCTGCCCCACCACCGGCGACCGCAACGAGACCGCCGGCCCGAAGGCCGCCATCGACTGGCTCAACGGCCGCGCCCGCGGCTTCACCCCCGAGGGTGAGCCCGTCTCGGCCACCTGGTCCACCGGCAACGTCGGCATGATCGGCGTCTCCTACAACGGCACCCTGCCCAACGCCGTCGCCGCGACCGGCGTCAAGGGCCTGAAGACGATCGTGCCGATCGCCGCGATCTCCTCCTGGTACGACTACTACCGCGCGAACGGCGGCGTGCTGGCGCCGGGCGGCTTCCAGGGCGAGGACACCGACGTGCTGGCCAAGTACGTGCTCACCCGCGCCGACGGCCAGCAGGTGTGCGCCCCGGTCATGGACTACCTGACGACCGCGCAGGACCGGTTGAGCGGCGACTACAGCCGCTTCTGGGACGTGCGCAACTACCTCAACGACGTGAACAAGGTCAAGGCCAGCGTCTTCGTCGTCCACGGCCTCAACGACTGGAACGTCAAGACCAAGCAGTACGCCCAGTGGTGGTACGCGCTGGCCCAGCGCCACGTGCCGCGCAAGATCTGGCTGCACCAGGGCACCCACATGAACCCCTTCAACCTGCGTACCGCCGAATGGCTGCGCCAGCTCCACGGCTGGTTCGACTACTGGCTGTACGGGATCGACTCGGGCATCATGCGCGAGCCGCAGGCGGACGTGGAGATCGCGCCCGGCGAGTGGGGCACTCACAGATCGTGGCCACTTCCGGCCACCAGAGCGGTGAACTTCCACCTGGGGTCAGGGGCGAAGCTGAGCCTGCTCCCGCAACGTTCCAACCGGGAGAGCTTCGCAGATCAGAAGGCCCGTACGGCCGAGCAGCTCGTCGAGTCGGCACCCGGCGCCGACCCGAACCGGCTGGCCTATCTGACCGCCGAACTGCCCGCTCCGGTCAGAATTTCGGGGACCCCTATCATCTCGCTGCGGGCCGCGCGCAAGTCGGGCTCGTCGCCGTACCTGACGGCCCTGCTGGTCGACTACGGCACCGACACCCGCGCGAACGGCACGCTGGTCCCGACCGGCGAGACGCTCTGCTACGGCCAGGGAATCCCAGGTGACACGGGCTGCACGGCGCTGCGCAGGCTGGGCACCGCGACGACGCCGTACCAGATCGTCTCCCGGGGCTGGCTGGACATCCGCAACAGGAGCGACGCCTCCAGGACCGAGCCGGTCAAGGCCGGCCGGGAGTACGGCTTCACCTGGGACTTCCAGCCCAAGGACCACCTGTTCAAGCAGGGCCACAGGATCGGCCTGATCATCACCTCGACGGACCGGGACTACACGCTGCGCTACCCGGAGGGCAGCCAGTTCACGATCGACCCGGCCCGCTCGACGCTGACCCTGCCGGTGACGCTCAAGCCATAGCTCAGGCCATAGAGGTCAGCGGGTCGACGACCGGCTCCCAGAGCGCCGTCAGCGCGGTGGCGGCCATCAGCCGGACGCCCATCCCGATGCAGTCCTCGTCGACGTCGAAGGTCCCCTGGTGGATGTCGTAGGTGACACCATCAGGGGTCCGGGTGCCGAGCCGGGCCAGCGCGCCCGGGATCGACTCCAGGTACCAGGCGAAGTCCTCGCCGCCCAGGGACTGCTGCGTCGGCACCACCGCGCCCGGGCCGAGCGCCCGCTCGGCCGCCTCGGCCAGCATGCCGACGCACATCTCGTCGTTGACGACCGGCGGCACGCCTCGGGTGTACTCCATCGTGGCCTCGACGCCGTACGCGCCGGCCACCGACTCCAGCAGCGCCTTGATCAGGTCGGGGGCGGCGTGCCAGGCGTTCTCGTCGAGGCAGCGCACGGTGCCCTCGGCCACGCCGTCGTCGGGGATGGCGTTGGCGGCGCTGCCGGCCTCCACCTTGCCCCAGACCAGGCTGAGCGAGGAGCGCGGGTCGACGCGGCGCGACAGCGCGGCGGGCAGCTCGGTGAGGATCTTGGCCAGGGCGAAGACCAGGTCGGCGGTCAGGTGCGGCCTGGCCGTGTGGCCGCCGGGACCCGACACCCTGATGACCAGCTTGTCGCAGGCCGAGGTGATCGGGCCGGGCTTGAGCCCGACCTGGCCGAGGTCGACGCGCGGGTCGCAGTGCAGGCCGAAGATGCGCTCGACGCCGCTGATGCCGCCGTGGGCCATGACCTCCAGGGCGCCGCCGGGCAACTCCTCGGCGGGCTGGAAGATCAGCCGCACCCGGCCGGGCAGCAGACCGGCCGCCGCCTGCTGGGCCAGGAAGATCGAGGTGCCGAGCAGGATCGTGGTGTGCACGTCGTGGCCGCACGCGTGGCAGGCCCCGGGAACGGTCGAACGGTAGGAAACGTCCTTCTCGTCCTGCAGGGGCAGCGCGTCGATGTCGGCGCGCAGCGCGACCGTCGGGCCGTCGCCGCTGCCCACGTCGCAGATGATGCCGGTGCCGCGTGGCAGCACCGACGGCACCAGCCCGGCGGCGGTGAGCCGCTCGGCGATGCGCTGGGTCGTGCGGTATTCGGCGAAGGCCAGCTCAGGATGCTTGTGCAGGTCGCGACGGAACGCCACCAGCTCCTGCTCGGTCTCGCCCAGGAACGCGTCGAGTTCCCCCCGCAGCTCACGTCCCCGCATCAGTCACCGTCCCGTCCAAATGCCGTACGACAGGTCAACTGCCCAAAAGTCGTACGACTACTTGCGCCGTAAATCGTTCCCTTGGCCTCGCTGCAGTGGCTGTCCGGTCAGGGCAGCCGCCCGGCGAATCAAATGCCGCACCCACGGGTTTCGGTGCCGGAGATCGTCAGCACGGGGCCGCTACCTCTCCCGAGGGCAACCCGCTGCAAGCCCGGACGCACGGCGGTCGGCCGCGAACCCGAAGGCGATGCTCCAACTTTATCTCTTGAGTGCGTGTTCGCGCCGACAACTACTCCGAAAGTTAGCCGAAGGCATGCCCGTAACCGCAGGTTGTCACGTTGAGTGACCATACGCCTGGCCCGGAAATAGTCACAAGGGATCAGTAGATGGTGACCCGCACGCGCCACTCCCAAACGTGGTCTGTCATTCCGAATCCTGTCACCTTCCGTCATGGTCATGACACTACGGCGATGGATGTTTTCGCGTGAATTGCGTGTTTCTATCGGAATATGATCACTAAAATCCCGTTCGGGGAGAAGTATGCACAGTTGAGCATCTTCGAGCCGAGCGAGGGGACCCTGGTGGTCGTGCCCTCGCTCTCCCTCCCGCAGGATGAGCTGCGCCGCATCACCGGCGCGAGGTGCTACGAGGAGCGGCTGCTGTTCCTCCTCCTCACCCTCCGCGAGCCCAAGGTCAAGGTGATCTACCTCTCCTCCGCGCCCATCGATCCGGACATCGTCTCCTACTACTTCGGTTTCCTGCCGGACCCGGACGACGCCGCCAAGAGGTTACGCCTGATCACCCTCGACGACCCGCACTCGCAGCCGCTGACCAGATCCCTGCTCAGGCGTCCGGAAATCGTCGAGCAGGTGCGCGAGGCGATCGACGGCGACGCGTGGATGGTGCCGTTCGTGCTCAGTGAGCTGGAGGAGGATCTGGCCTCGCTACTGAACGTTCCCATCTACGGCCCCGCCACGTCGCTGTCCTACTACGGCTCCAAGAGCGGCGCGCGCGAGGTCGGCAGCGAGGCGAACGTGCCGATGGCCCGCGGGTTCGGTGACCTGCACGCCCTGGCCGAGATCGAGGACGCCGTCGAGGCTCTGCCCGGCGAGCGGGTCATGGTCAAGCTGAACGACGGCTATTCCGGCCTGGGCAACGTCATCGTCACCAAGGCCGACCGGTCACTGACCCGCTTCTCGGCCGCGGGCGAGACATGGGAGAGCTTCACGGCCAAGGCCCGCGAACGCGGCGCGGTCGTCGAGGAGTACATCGAGCAGCGCCCCCTCCACTACCCCAGCGCGCTGGCGCGCATCACGCCCGGCGGCAGTTACGACGTCGTCGCCACCCACGACCAGGTGCTCGGCGGCGCCAACAAGGACGTCTACCAGGGCTGCACGTTCCCCGCCGACCCCCGATACCGGGCCGAGGTGGGCGCCTCCGCCGACCGCATCGCCCGCGTCATGGCCGAACGCGGCGTGGTGGGACTGTTCGGGATGGACTTCTTCGCGCTGGAGACCGACGCGGGCTACGCGGCCCTGCTGTGCGAGGTCAACCTGCGCATCGGCGGCACCACGCACCCGTTCGGGGCGGCGCTGCTCACCACGGGCGCCACGTACGATCCGGGCACCGGCCTGCTCATGGCCGGCGACCAGCCCAAGTACTACACCGCCACCGACAACTGCGCGGCCGACTGCCTGCGCGGGCGCTCGCCCGGCGAGGTGATGCGGACGGCCGAGAAACTTGGGCTGGGCTTCGACCAGGAGCGCCGCACCGGCAACGTCTACCACCTGCTCGGCGCGCTGCCCGAGCACGGCAAGCTGGGCTTCACCTCGATCGGGAACTCCCGCGAGGAGGCCGACGAGCTGCACCGCCTCACGCGACGGGCACTTTGCGCAAACCCCTCCACCCGATGAGGACGAGCACGATCCCGAGCACGACGTTCACCGCGGCGAGGATGCCGTGCACCACGTAGAAGGCCGTGGGATGGCCGTCTGCCAGGTTAAACACGAGGTTCACCCATTCGAACACCATGAACGCGCCGAGAACGATGAGGAATCCGGCGATCTTTCGTGACATGACCACTTCGCTTGTATCGGGGACCGACCATCGGGGGATGTGTCGCCACATGTGCAATGACTCGAAGCTACGCTGAGACCGCCATGTGGATGAAACTGGTGCCTGTCACGGCACTCCTCGCCGCGGTCACGCTGACCGTACCCGCTCACGCCGCTCCCACCACCCCCGTGGGCGGCGATCTGCTGGGCAGCCGCGGCCTGGTGAAGCCCACCGGCATCAAGGCGCCACCGAAGACCAAGGCGACCTCGTACGTGATCGCCGACCTGGAGACCGGCGAGGTGCTCGCGGCCAAGGACCCGCACGGCCGCTACCTGCCCGCCAGCACGCTCAAGACGCTGACGGCGCTCACGCTCATCCCCAAGCTGGACAAGAACCTCAAGGTCAAGCCCAGCCGCAAGGCGGTCAACCAGGAGGGCACCGCCGTCGGCCTGACGACCAAGCCGATCTACAAGGTCGAGGACCTGTTCAAGGCGCTGATGATGTCGTCGGGCAACGACGCGGCGATGGCGCTGGCCGAGGCGAACGGCAGCCTGTCCAAGACCATGAGCGACATGAACGCCGAGGCCAGGCGCCTCCAGGCGAACGACACCGTGGCCAAGACGCCCAGCGGCCTGGACAAGCCGGGGCAGAGCAGCTCGGCCTACGACTTGGCGCTCATCGCCCGAGCCGGCCTGTCCGATCCCGATTTTCGTCGATATATCAGCACAAAGACCGCTCGCTTTCCGGCGCCCAAGAAGTGGTACGAGATCAGCAACCACAACAAGCTCCTGTGGCGCTACAAGGGCATGATCGGCGTCAAGAACGGCTGGACGTCCAAGGCCCAGGGCAGCTTCGTCGGCGCCGCCACCCGCGGCGGCCACACGGTCATCGTCACGATCATGCGCCACGACGGCTACTTCTGGGACGAGGTCTGCGACCTGCTCGACTGGGGCTTCCGCGCGCGCGGCAAGGTCACGGCGGTCGGGCGGCTGGTCGAGCCGCTGCCTGCCCAGCTGCCCGTCCAGGCCACCCCCGCGCCGGTCGTCACCGGGCCGGCCGTCAGCGCGCCGCCCGCGTCCTCGGTGCCGCTGCTGGACAACGCGGCCTCGAAGCAGACGGACTCCACCAGGGTGGTGGGCTCGGTCGTGATCGGGGGCGGGCTGCTGTTCGGGCTGGTGTGGCTGGGGTACGGCATCCGGCGGCGGCGCGGCTCGAAGCTCTGACCCTCCCCCCTGTCATACCTGCCATTCGTCGTCGCGGAGCAGCTCGATCAGCCCGACGGCCTCCCCCGCATGTCCCTGTCCGGCCACGCCTCGGCGTCCTTGACACACGCCGCTGGAGTGGTCGTACCGGTAGAGACGCCGAGGCCCCCTTGTCGCCGCGTCCCGGCTGCTCGTCCGCCTGCTCCAGGAACCCGGCCTCGGCGAGCGCGTGCAGCGGCACCAGGTCGCCGCTTCCCAAGACAAGTTGGGAAATCAGCTCCCGTTGGAGGGAATCGGCGAGGGGGAGGGCGGCGGGTGCAGCCCGGCCGTGGCGGTCCAGGCGGCCACGTACATGACGAGCCGGGCGGAGAAGTTGATCCAGATCAGCAGTCCGACCATGACGGCGAACGTCCCGTAGATCGGGTTCGACAGGGTCTGCGCCAGCAGCAGCGACGCCACCTGCTTGAGCACCGCGAACCCGATGGCCCCCAGCAGCGCCCCCATCGCCAGCACCTTGAACGGCTGGTCCGACTTGGCCACGAACCCCAGCACGATCAGGAACAGCACCCAGTCGGCGCCCACCCCCGCCGCCACCCCCACGAGCCAGAGCGTCCCGGTCGTCACCGGCGCGCTGCCCAGCCCGAGGAACTCCGCGACCGCGGTCGTCGCCTGCGTGGCGAACCCGCCGACCAGCACCGACACGATCAGCGTGAACCCCAGCATCAGCAGGGTGAGCAGGTCACGGAGCTTGCCGATGAAGAAGTTCGGCGGCGGGGCCGTGGTCATGTACATGTCCCGCAGCGCCCCGCGCAGCGCGTCGACCGCGCCGAGCCCCGCGTACAGGAGGCCGAGCAGACCGATGATCCCCGCCGTGGCCTTGGCGTTCGCGATGCTCTTCAGGTCGAGCTGGTTGGACAGGCCGGGCAGCTGCTCCTTGATGGCCGTCTCCAGCGCGTAGATCACGTTCTGGTCCTCGGACAGGACGTAGCCGAAGATCGCGTACGCGAGCGCGATCAGCGGGAAGAACGACAGGAACGCGAAGTACGTCACCGCACCCGCGAGCCGGTCGCCGAAGCGCAACTGGTAGCGCTGGACGGTCCTGATCAAGTGGTCGACCCATGGGCGGCGGATGCGCCAGTACTCCACGATGCGACCGGCCCGGGCCTTGATCGACTCGACGCGTGTCATCACGTTCGCCATCACTGTGCCGTCGCGCCGCCTTCCGAGATCCCCACCCTGGCCCGGGTATCTGCCCCGGTTACCGCCCTTGTACCACGTACGAGGGGATCAGCCGCGCATCCGACAACGGCTTGTCACGGCGACTCGTCCGGCCTCCGTCCAACGGCGGTGCTCAGTGCCTGGCCGCTCGCACGGCGCGACTTGTGCAGTGTTCGTCAGGGTGACACTGTTACGGCGTCTGTCAGCGCACTGTTGTCACGGCACGTGCCGACTCAGCCAGCGCGGCGAGCACTTCTGTCACGTCGTGATGCAGCAGCCTGCCGCCCCTCTTCACCACGCGCCCGGCGACGAGGACGGTGTCGACCGCGCTGGTGTCCGCGTTGAGCACCACCGCGCCGATCGGGTCGTACGCCGCCGCCATGCCCAGCGTGTCCGTACGGAGCAGCACCAGGTCAGCCTGCTTGCCCGGCCGCAGCGACCCCACCTCGTCGCCGAGCCCCACGACCCGGGCGCCCTCGATGGTGGCGATCCTGAGCGCGTCCCGGGTGTCGAACCCCATCCCCTGCCCGTCCGGCCGCCCTCGTTCCATCGCGAACGCCGCCCTCATCAGGCTGAACATGTCCCCCGGCGAGCATGCCACGGTGTCGATGCTGAGCGACGTCGGCAACCCGGCCGCCAGCGCCCGCCCGGTGATCGGATACCCGATGCCGAGGCCCATCTCGTCGATCGGCGACACGGACACGTTCCCGCCGCTGCCGGCGATGGCCTTGAGCTGGTCGTCGGTGTAGTGGTTGGCGTGCACGTACGTCGTCCGCGGCCCGAACAGCCCGTTGTCCGCCAGGAAGGCCAGCCCCTCGGTCGCGCTCCTCGGACCGTGCCCGCCGAGATGCGCGGTGACGGGCAGGTCGAGGTCGCGGGCCAGCCGCCATTCCCGCAGCGCCACCTCCGGCCCGGCGATCTCCGGCCCCATCGCGGCGATCACCATGCTGAGCAGCCCCGTCGTACCGAAGTGCACGTCATGGACCCGCCGCCCCTCCTCCGCCAGCCGCTCGGGCGGACCGCCGTGGCAGTACCCGAAAACCGCCCGGATGCCCGACTCGCGCAGCGCCCGTACGGCGGCGTCGGTGTGCTCAGGCGTGAACTGCACGTGCGACCAGTCGAGCAGCGTGGTGATCCCCGCGCCGAGGCACTCCAGCGCGCCGGCCAGGTTCCCCGCGTGGACGTCCTCGGGGCGGTAGGCGGGGGCGAGCTCGCGGATGATCCGCCGCAGGTAGCCGTCGAACGTGGTGTCGGGCACGACCGCCCTGATCCCCGCCTGCCAGGTGTGCCGATGACTGTCCACGAAGCCGGGCAGCACGATCATCCCGCTCGCGTCGACGACCTCCACCTCCTCGCCATCGACTCCCCGACCACCGGCCTCCCTTGTACCGACGCTTTGGCCACCACCCCCTCCACCGCTCCCCTCGCGACCGCCCCTTTCCCCACCGACCGCTCGGCCACCGCCCCTTTCGCCACAAACCGTTCCGCCGACAGCCTTGTCGCCGCCGATCCCTTCACGGCCGGTCCTTTCGCCTCCGGTCCTTTCGCCTCCGACTCCCGTGCCGTTGCCGACTCCTGTGCCGTTGGCGAGGTCCGGCCCGACCGCCGCGATCCTGCCGTCCTCGATCCGCACGTCCACCCGCCCCAGCACCACAGGCTGCGGCTCGGTGTCGACGACGATCCCACCCTTGATCACAGTAACTGTCACACCCAAAAGCTTAGAAAGAAGCTTTTCAGAAAGCAATATGTCACCAAGTATCCTCGATCGCATGAAGCACGACGAGGTGGACGCGCTGGTCCCCCGCTGGCAGTCCATGGACATGTCGCCGTCGCTCATCGCCAGCCTGGAGCTGAGCAAGCGCATGTCCCGCCTCAACCTGCTCTTCGAGACTGCGGTCAAGGCGGAACTGGCGGAGCTCGGGCTGACGTACGCCGAGTTCGACGTCCTGGCCGCCCTCGCCCGCACCGGCCCCCCGCACCGTCTCAAGCCGAGCGAGCTGTCGAAGTCACTCCTGCTGACGTCCGGCGGCACCAGCAACGTCCTCCAGCGCCTGACCGCCGCCGGCTACGTGGAACGCGAGGCCAACCCCGGCGATGCCCGCAGCCGCTGGGTCCAGCTCACCCCCGACGGCCTGCGCCTGGCCAACACCGCGCTGGTGGCCTCAGGCAAGGCCCACGACGAGGCGATGGCCGGAGTTCCCGAGGAGGCGATCCGCGAGGCCGCGGACGCCCTCCGCGAGATCCTGGCGACCGTCGGCCGCCGCCGCTTCCGCTGACCCACCCCGCCACCTGTCCCCGCTCGACATCCGGCCCCCGCCTCGGACCACCACCTGCCTCGCCCTTCCCTCAAATGCCCGCCCTTCGTCCCTCAAGTGCCCGCCCTTCTCTCAAGCTGGCAGCGTCGATCCCAGGTTCAGCGGTGCTCTCCCGATCCACCGCCGCGTCTCAAAGCCTGGAGTCATGACGAACCAGCACATCGCCCTCATCACCGGCGCCAACAAGGGCGTCGGCTACGCGACCGCCCGCGAACTCGCTCGGACCGGACACGTCGTACTCCTCGGAGCCCGCAACCACGAACGAGGCACCGAAGCCGCAGCGTCGCTGTCCGGAGAAGGGCTGGACGTCCGGTTCGTACCTCTCGATGTCACCGACCTCGCCACCATCGAGGCCGCCGCCGCGTACATCGACGCCGAGTTCGGCCGGCTGGACATCCTCGTCAACAACGCCGCGATCACCCACGACCGCCCGCACAAGCCAAGTGAGCTGCCTGTTGCGGCGCTGCGAAAGGTGTACGAGACGAACGTGCTCGGCGTCGTCGCCGTCACCAACGCCATGCTGCCGCTGCTGCGCAGGTCACAAGCCGGGCGCATCGCCAACGTGTCGAGCGGGCTGGGAACGTTCGCGTTCCTGACGGACGCCGACTCGCCGTTCCGGGAGTACGGGCAGCTGCTCGGCTACAACTCCTCCAAGGCCGCGCTGAACGCGATCACCCTCATCTACGCCGCAGAGCTGGCAGACACCCGGATATCGGTCAACGCGGTGTCGCCGGGCTTCTGCGCCACGGACCTCAACGGCCACCGAGGCGTCCTCAGCGCCGCCGAGGGCGGGGCGAACATCGCCCGCCAACTCACCGAACCGGTCACAGGAGCCTTCCTCAGCGAAACCGGCGGCACCGTCCCGTGGTGACAGCCGTCAGCGACCCCTGCGACGCCCCCAGGCCTCCCCGAGGCCCCTCCCCCTACAACGACGGACTCCAACAGACGGAGAGCCCGCAACACGTGTACCCAGCGCACAGGGGACAGGCGCACAAGACGGGCGCACGGCCGTCCGGCCCACTATCGAGCACACAAAAGTGCGGCAGCGCCAGCGGCGGTAGCAGTGGCGGTGCGCCCGGCTGCCGTCACTGTCGCTCCTTCTCCACGTACGGTGGGAAGGCGCGTTCGGCGGCTGCGCCGATGGCCGCGACCTGCGGTTCGTCGAGCCGCGTCCCGTGCTGGACGATCCACCCGCGCACCCGCCGGGCCCGCAGCAGCGTGACCCCGGACACGAGTAACGCTCCCCAGCGCGGCAGCTTGGCCCCGTGCACCGCCACCACCGCCGTCACCTGGACCGGCCGTCCCATCGCCGTGCCCAGCGCGTCGGCCACCTTGCGCGTCTCGTACGTGACCGCGCGCACGGTGGAATCGGCCGGTCTGCCCCCGATCCACAGCCGTCCTTTGCCGCTCGATATGCGGGTGTGGCGATGCCAGGCCTTGGAGTCGACCACGAACACCCCTGGCGGGCCGATCACCAGGTGATCAACGTTCGCCTTGGAGCGTGGCAGGGCCCTGTCGTGCAGCACGACGTATCCGCGCCGCTCCAACGGCCGCAGTAACCGCGCGGTGGCGCGCTCTCCTCGCGCGCCCTTGCGCCACGCCGTCGTGGACGAGTGCGTACGCCATTCCCGCACGGCATCGGCGACCGCCACGACCGCCGCCGCGAGCAGCCCGATCCGCCAGTCCCACAGCCAGGCGACCACGGCGAGGACGGCGATGGCGAGCAGCGCCCGCGCCGACCATCGGCGGACGCGGCCCGCGCTCAGCCGCGCCCGATATTGTGCGTACGCCGAAGCACCGGCACCAGCCGTCCGAGAACGAACCATGGCGAGCCTCCGTACGCCGAGAACGCGACCAAAGCTACGCGGCGCCGCCGACAATTTCCGCGAGAAATCGACATGGGAATGAATGCCGAAGAGGCCCGCGCGAGATTTCACCGCGAACGAATTGCCCGCCTCGCCACCACGGACGCCCAGAACACCCCTCACCTGGTGCCCGTAACCTTCGCGGCGCTCGGCGACCGGGTGATGATAGCCATCGACCACAAACCCAAAACCACCACAGATCTCCGGCGACTACGAAATATCCGCGAGAACGCGACGGTGTCGCTATTGGTGGACCACTACGAAGAAGATTGGGCGCAATTGTGGTGGGTTCGCGCGGACGGCCACGCCCGCATCGTCGAGGCCGGCCCCGACCACCATCACGCCGTCGACGCCCTCACCGAGAAGTACAGCCAGTATCGACGGCGGCGCCCGGCCGGCCCGGTGATCGTCGTGACCGTGACCCGCTGGTCGGGGTGGGCATACACGAGCTAACCGCCAGGCGGGCAGACGGCGGCGTGATCTCGCAGTAGCCTGAGACCAGAGAGCCCCGGCGCGGGGAAGCACCGGGGCTCTCCCCATGCCGATCGCAAGACGACCCAGGCGATGTCCGTCTCGGCGTCCACACCGATGTCCGCACCGATGTCCGCACCGACGTCCCACGCCGACGCCCACGCCGACGTCCGCCCGAACGTCCGTTCCGACGTCCGCGCCGATGCCCGCCCTGACATCCGCTCCGACGTCTACCTGAAGCACCGCCTCGACCACCGCGAGACACCTGCGGAACGCGCACGGGACGACCCGCAGGACATCTGCGAATTGCGGCAACAACTCAGGCACCCGATTGCGGCGGGTCCGCCGTTCCACTTCCATGTGATCCCATGACCGTCCCCCGCGAGGATCTCAGCGCCACCCTCAAGCGCTACCTGGCCGCCCATCCCGACCGCGCCGACGAGGTTCTCCCCTTGGCCGAGGCCCTGGACGGCGGCCTCGACGGCGGCCTCGATCCGGTCTGGCGCAAGACGTTCCCGCTGCACGTCACCTGCGGCGGCGTCGCCGTCAACAGGGACGGGAACGTCCTGATGATCCAGTATCGGGTGGACGAGGGCTGGCGGCTGCCCGGCGGTCACGTCCTGTCCACCGATCGCACCCTGTACGACGCGGCGATGCGTGGCCTGGAGGAGGGCACCGGCGTTCCCTGGCGGGATATCGCCATTCCTCCGGATATTTCGCTGTCGGATGTCGTTCCGGTGGACATCGCCATTGTGGAGGTCCCGGCGAATGCCGCGCTGCGCGAGCCCGCGCATCTGCACGCCGACTTCCGCTACGTCTTCCACGAGAAGAAGAGCAGGTTCTGCCTCGAACCTGTGGAGGTTATGGCCTTCGACTGGTTCCCGCCTGTTGAGCAGCCGCTGATCCGATGGTTGGAGCCGCAACAGTTCTAATTTTATTGATCTTTCGTGCGTTATCCTCCGATTGTGACGGGGGAAGGTGACGAGGTGATCGACGGCCGATATCGGCGCATCGAGCCGGTCGGCACCGGCGGGATGGGCAAGGTGTGGCGGGCCCACGACGAGTTCCTCGACCGCGAGGTCGCCATCAAGGAAATTCTGTTCCCGCCCGGCATGGGCGCCGCCGAACGCGAGTCGTTCGGCAAACGCGCGATGCGCGAGGCCCGCTCGGCGGCCCGGCTCAACCATCCGGGCATCGTCACCGTGTACGACGTCATCACCCACGACGACGCTCCGGCGATCGTGATGGAGTTCGTCCGCGGGCCGTCCCTGGAGCAGACCGTCGCCCGTCAGGGGCGCCTGCCCGCGGCCGAGGTCGCGCGGATCGGCGCGCTGATGCTGGACGCGCTGGCCGAGGCCCACGCGGCCGGGATCGTCCACCGCGACCTGAAGCCCGCCAACGTGCTGCTGGCCGGCAAGCGCGTGATCATCACCGACTTCGGGATCGCCCGGCTCGCCGGGGACCCGACGTTGACCACGGCCGGGACGTTGATCGGCACCCCGGCGTTCATGGCACCGGAACAGGCGCACGGCCGGCCGGTCACCCCCGCGTGCGACCTGTGGTCGCTGGGGGCGACCCTGTACGCGGCGGTCGAGGGGCGTCCGCCGTACACCGGTGACACCCTCATAGCGATCCTGTCGGCGCTGCTGAGCCGCGACCCCGCTCCGGTCGTGCACGCCGGGCCGCTGGAGCCCGTACTGAACGGTCTGCTGCGCAAGGACCCCACCCAGCGGATGGACGCCGACCGGACCGCCCAGGCGCTCGCCGCGATCACCACCTCACCACCGCAGAACGCGACGCCCCCGCCGACCGCACCGACCTCGACGACGCGAACGCCGCCCCAGACACCGGCTCGCACACCGCCCCAAACACCACCAAGGACACCGCCCCCGGACGAGAACGCCGCCCCGCTCCCCCAAGAAGCCCTCGGCCCTCCCCAGAGCACGGATCGCCGCCCCCGCCCGTCCCGCCGCGCCCTGCTGCTCGGCGGCGCCAGCGTCATGGCCGCCGTCGCCGTGTCGGCCACGATCGCCGCCGTCCGCATCTCCGAGGCCGGCACCACGAACCAGTCCATCTCCGCCACCACCGCCTGGACCTACCACACGGCGGCCGTGGACTCCGTGGCGTTCAGCCCGGACGGCTCGACCCTGGCGAGCGGCTCCCGTGACGGCTCCGTACGCCTGTGGAGCATGAGCACCCGCCGCCCCACCGCCGTCCTCCGGAGCGACGACTTCGGCGAGGTCTGGTCGGTCGCCTTCAGCCCCTGGAGCAAGATCGTGGCCGGCGGCGGCTACGACGGCACAGGACGCCTCTGGGACACCGCGACGAGCGAGAACCCGATCACCCTCAAGGGCCACACCGGCCCGATCTGGTCGATCACCTTCAGCCCGGACGGCAAGTCGCTGGCCACCGGCGGCGACGACGGCACCGTACGGGTGTGGAACGCCGGCACGGGCCAGGGCTACGTCCCGCGCACCTTCACCGGCAAGATCCGCGCCGTGGCCTTCAGCCCGGACGGCAAGACCGTGGCCAGCGCGGGCGACGACAGTACGGGCAGGCTGTGGGACGTGGCGACGGGCACGACCGTCGCCACCCTGACCGGCCACACCGACTACGTCGGCGCCGTCGCGTTCAGCCCGGACGGCGCCACCCTGGCGACGGGCAGCGGCGACCGGACCGTACGACTGTGGAAAGTCCCCTGACCGGCCCGCGCAATCGAGAAACTCCCCTGACCGGCCCGTACAACCGAAAAAGTCCCCTGACCGGTCAGAGCTTCGGCAGGAAGCCGACCCTGTCCCGGACCATGGCCATGGTCTCGCGCGCCACCGCGCCGGCCCGCTCGGCCCCGATGGCCAGCAGCCGGTCGAGCTCCGCCTCGTCGCCCAGCAGCTTCTCGGTGCGCTCGCGGATGGGCGTGAACGTCTCGATCACGGCCTCCGCCACGTCCTTCTTGAACGTGCCGTAACCCTGCCCCTCGTACCGCGCCACGAGGGCGTCGATGGGCGTGCCGGTGAGGGCGGACTGGATGCGCAGCAGGTTGGAGATGCCCGGCTTGTTCTCCTCGTCGAACAGCACCTCCGAGCCCGTGTCCGTCACCGCGCGCATCACCTTCTTGCGCAGCGGGCCGGGCTGTTCGAGGACGTCCAGGATGCCGGCGGGGCTGGAGGACGACTTGGACATCTTCGCCGTGGGCTCCTGGAGGTCGGTGATCTTCTCGACCTCCTTGGGGATGTACGGCTCAGGCAGGGTGAAGGTGTCGCCGTAGCGGTGGTTGAAGCGCTGGGCCAGGTCGCGGGTCAGCTCCAGGTGCTGCTTCTGGTCGGCGCCAACGGGCACGCTGTTGGCCTGGTAGAGCAGGATGTCGGCGGCCTGGAGGATCGGGTAGGTGAAGAGGCCGACGCTGGCCGCGTTCTCCCCGTATTTAGCGGACTTGTCCTTGAACTGGGTCATCCGGGCCGCCTCGCCCATCCCCGTCAGGCAGATCAGCACCCAGGCCAGCTCCGTGTGCTCGCGTACCTGCGACTGCACGAACACCGTGGAGCGCTCCGGGTCGAGCCCGGCGGCGAAGAGCTGGGCGGCGGCGACGCGCGTACGGCGGCGCAGCGCCTCGGCCTCGGTGGGCACGGTGATCGCGTGCAGGTCCACCACGCAGTAGAAGGCGTCATGCGTGTCCTGCAACGTCACCCACTGGCGAAGCGCACCCAGGTAGTTGCCCAGGTGGAACGAGTCAGCGGTGGGTTGGATGCCGGAGAGCACGCGAGGTCTGGCCATAGCAGGCAATTGTGTCAGGAATCCTGCTCGGGCGGCGACTCGGCCACCTGACGGCGTTTCACTCTCACCCGGGCGATACGGCGGCCGTCCAGCTCGATCACGGTCAGCGTGAAGCCGGGCACCTCCACCACCTCACCGACGGCGGCCACGTGGCCGAGCACGGCCATGACGAACCCGCCCAGCGTCTCGTACGGGCCGTCGGCCAGGCGGATGCCGGTCTGGGAGGCGAAGTCGTTGAGGTTCGTCAGGCCGTCGATCTCCAGCTCGCCCGCCGGGAGCACCACGGTGTCGCCCTCGACGTCGTACTCGTCCCTGATGTCGCCGATGAGCTCCTCGACCAGGTCCTCCAGGGTGACGATGCCGGCCGTCCCGCCGTACTCGTCGACGACGATGGCCAGGTGGTGCCCCTCGTCGCGCATCTCCGACAGCGTGGTGAGGATGCGTTTGGAGGCCGGTACGAGCTTGACCGGCCGGATCGGCACCAGCTCGCTGATCGGCTCGATCCGGCCCACGAGCACCGGGTCGAGCAGGTCTCTGACGTGCACGAATCCGATGACCTCGTCGTACGACTCGCGATACACCGGGAAGCGCGAGTGCGGCAGCCCGGAGGCGAGCACCGCGGCCTCGGCCAGCGTCGTGTCGGCCTCCATGAACTCCACCTCGGTGCGCGGCAGCATCACCTCCCGGAGCTGCCGCTTGCCCGCCGCGAACACCTCGGCGATCAGCTTGCGCTCGTCGGCGGTCAGGTCGGTGTGGCCGACCACCATGTCGCGCAGCTCCTCGGTGGTGACCTCCTCCCGGTCGGCCTCGGGGTTGCCGCCGAGCAGCTTGACCACGCCGTCGGTGGACTTCGACAGCGCCCAGATGATCGGGCGCGACAGCGAGGCGATGCGGTCGAGGAACGGCGCCACGACCAGCGACAGCCCCTCGGCCCGTTGCAGGGCCAGGCGTTTGGGCGCCAGCTCGCCGAGGACGAGCGACACGTACGAGATGGCCAGCGTCACCAGCACGAGGGCGAGGACGGGGGCGAGGGGCTCGGGGACGTTCCAGCCTTCGAGCACGGGCTCGAGCTGCATGCCGAGCCGGTCGGCGCCAAACGCGGCCGACAGCATGGTGGCGACGGTCACGCCGATCTGCACGGCGGACAGGAAGCGGTTCGGGTCACGGGCGAGCTTGGCGACCCGCTCGCCGCGACGGCCTTTTTGGGCGAGCTTGCGTACTTGGCTCTCCCTCAGGGAGACCATCGCCATCTCGGCGGCGGCGAAAAAGCCGCCGACCAGGATGAAGAGCAGGACCAGGGCGATGTTGGCCGCGAGGGTGTCAAACATGGTGGTTGGCAGCCTACGCGTCCGCTTTCCCGCGTATGCTGAACAGCGAGCCGTACAAAATCAAACATATATCCACAGGAGTGAACATGCGGTTGCTGGTCACCGGAGGCGCGGGTTACGTCGGCAGCGTCGTCGCGGCGCGGCTTGTCGAGGCGGGCCACGAGGTGACCGTGCTCGACGACCTGTCCACCGGCCACGAGGACGCGGTGCCGCCAGGTGCGCGGTTCGTGCGCGCATCGATCACCGAGGCGCACGACGTGCTCGCCGACAAGGACGCGGTGCTGCACTTCGCGGCCAGGTCACTGGTCGGCGAGTCGGTGGAGAAGCCGGGCCTGTACTGGGCGAACAATCTGGGCGGCACGCTGGCCCTGCTCGACGCGATGCGGGCGCAGGGGGTCGGCTCGATCGTGTTCTCCTCCACGGCGGCCACGTACGGCGAGCCCGAGCGCTCCCCCATCCTGGAGACCGACCCGACAAGGCCGACGAACCCCTACGGAGCCTCCAAACTGGCCGTGGACACCGCTCTGTCCGCCTATGCGGACATCAGCGGCCTAGGTGCGGTGAGCCTGCGCTACTTCAACGTGGCGGGCGCGTACGGCCGTTTCCGCGAGCGCCACACCATCGAGACCCATCTCATCCCGAACGTGCTCAAGGTGGCCACGGGCGAGCGGGAGTCGGTCAAGGTGTTCGGCACGGACTACGCGACCCCGGACGGCACCTGCGTCCGCGACTACATCCACGTCCAGGACCTGGCGACCGCCCACCTGCTCGCGCTGGAGGCGGCGACGCCGGGCGAGCACAAGATCTACAACCTGGGCAGCGGCACCGGGTTCTCGGTCCAGGAGGTCGTCTCGGTCTGCCGCGAGGTCACCGGCCACGCGATCCCGGCGGAGGTCGGTCCGCGCCGCGCGGGCGACCCCGCGGTCCTGGTCGCCTCGTCGGAGAAGATCCGCCGGGAGCTCGGCTGGAAGCCGGAGAAGGCCGAGCTCAGCCGCATGGTCGAGGATGCGTGGGGAGCGCTTTCTGGAAAGTCTGGATGACACCGCGTCATATGTGCTGTGATACCGAAATGTGAGGAGCTTTTCACCAAGGGTCACCAAGCTGCTCTTCGCTGTGCTCATAGCGCTGGGCAGCCTCACAGCGGCGGCAGGCGTCCTGTTCGCGACACCGACGCCGAAAGGACCGCCCGCGGGGCCGACCGCTGTCGTCACGCGCTACTCGGCCCCACCGAACCCGTGAGGGAGCCGCTGTCGGCTCTGCGCGCTCGAACGGCCCACTGTGCGCACGTAACGGCGCCCGGCCCCGCATCACCGGAGGAGCGTTCCCCTGGACAGTCGCCGGCCCTGGTCGGCGAGTGGGGCCGGCCCATGCCGGCCGTAAAAAGAAAGCCGTAAAAAAGAAATAGGCGCACGCCCATGACAGACGCGCGCCTATAGGCATACTTCGGGTCAGATCAGGCCCAGTTCCTTGACCGCGTCGCGCTCCTCCGCGAGCTCGCGGACGCTGGCGTCGATGCGCTCGCGCGAGAAGGCGTCGATCTCCAGCCCCTGGATGATCTCGAACCGCCCGCCCGCCGCCCGCACCGGGAACGACGAGATCAGCCCCTCGGCCACCCCGTACGACCCGTCGGACACCACGGCGGCCGACGTCCACTCGGTCCCGTTGACCCAGTCGTACACGTGGTCGACCGCGGCGTTGGCGGCCGACGCGGCCGAGGACGCCCCACGGGCCTCGATGATCGCGGCGCCGCGCTTGGCCACCGTCGGGATGAACGTCTCCCGCAGCCACTCCCCGTCCACCTGCTCGGCCGCGATCTTGCCGCCGACCTCGGCGTGGTAGAGGTCCGGGTACTGGGTGGCGGAGTGGTTGCCCCAGATGGTCATGTTCTTGATCTCGGTGACCGGGACCTGGAGCTTGGCGGCGAGCTGCGACAGCGCGCGGTTGTGGTCGAGGCGGGTCATCGCGGTGAAGCGGTCGGCCGGGACGTCGGGCGCGTTGCGCTGGGCGATGAGCGCGTTGGTGTTGGCCGGGTTGCCCACGACCAGGACCCTGATGTCGTCGGCGGCGTGGTCGTTGATCGCCTTGCCCTGCGGGCCGAAGATGCCGCCGTTGGCGCCGAGCAGGTCGCCGCGCTCCATGCCCGCCTTGCGCGGCATGGCGCCGACCAGCAGCGCGATGTTGGCGCCGTCGAACGACACGTTGGGGTCGTCGGTGATCTCGATGCCGGACAGCAGCGGGAACGCGCAGTCGTCGAGCTCCATGGCGGTGCCCTCGGCCGCCTTCACCGCCTGCGGGATCTCCAGCAGGCTGAGCTTGATCGGCACATCCGCGCCAAGCAGCTGGCCCGACGCGATGCGGAACAGCAGTGCGTAGCCGATCTGACCGGCGGCTCCGGTGACGGTCACCTTGACGGGCGTGGCCATGGCCTTCCCCTAACTCGCAGGATGATTCATTGACCTTCGGATGCTACCCGTTCCCCCTCAGCAGGGTTCCATCACGGGTACCCTCTCCTCCGGCCTGAACTCCACATTGGGGAAGTACTTCGCCAGAAGGTCCTTGACGACGCCCTTCTTGTACAGGTCGGCGATCACGCCCTTGACCGCGACACAGGTCTTCGCGTCGCCCTTCCTGATGCCGACGGCGTAGCGCTCGTTGTTGAGCTTGGCCCCGAGGATCTTGAAGCGCTGGTTCTCGCGGCTGGCGAACCCCGCCAGGATCAGGTCCTCGCCCGGCACCGCGACGACCTTGCCGCTCCTGAGGAGGTCCATGCACTGGGCGTAGTCCGTGGCCGGGACGAGCGCGACCTTCACCTTGTCCTGCACGGCGCCGACGGACGGGCTGTCGGGGGCGCACATCCTCCTGCCCTTGAGGTCGGCGATGGAGTCGATGGGGGCGTCCGGGTCGTTGTCGCTGACGAGGACGTCGTGGTGGGCGACGTAGTACGGGCCGGCGAACTCGACGTCGTCCTTGTCGATGGAGTACGTGGCGATGACGAGGTCCACCTTGCCGTCGGCCAGCTCCTGCTCCCGATCGGCCTTGGGCAGCCTGACGAACTCCGTCTGCTTGGCCCCCAGCTCGGAGGCGATCCGCCCGGCCAGGTCGATGTCGAAGCCCTCGAAGCGGCCGTCACGTTGCAGGGCGACGCCGGGCAGGTCCCCCTTCACCCCAATCACGATTTTTCCGGTCTTGGAGACCTTGTCGGCTACCGAGTTGAACGTCCCGGGCTGCGATGGGCCGTCCCCGCGCGTCGGGGTCGGCGCGGGGGTGAGGTTGAACGCGATCTGCGCCCATCCGTTCAGCACCGCGACCAGCACCGTCGCGGCGATCAGCACGGCGGCGACGACGAGGGCGATCCAAAACGTACGCCGCCCCGAACCGGGCACGATCGTGTCGGAGTCACGACGGGCGGGCGGGGAGCCGTCGGCCGGAGGAAGGCTCTCGGGCGGGACGGTGCCCTGGACGGGGGCCGCCGCCGTGACGGGACTCGGGGCCGCGGGGCTGGAAAAGGGACCCGCGCCCGTCACCCACGGGATGGGCTCGCCACCCGTCACCGCCGACTGCTCCGGCGGATGCAGCAACGACCGCGCCACGGGCTGCGACGCCGGCCCGGCGCCGGTCTGCGGACCCGACTCGGCTCCCGTCCGCGGACTCACGGGACGGTGCACCGAGCCGGTGTGAGGCATCACACCGGAGCTGGAACCGGCCTGGGCCTGCGGGGCCGACGCACCCGGGCCCGCACCCGTACTCGCGATCGCGCCTGTGCCTGTGCCTGTGCCGACCGTCCCCGCCGACACCCTCGTGAACGGCGTGGTGTCGTCGCTGGCCACCTGCACGCCCCGCGTCAGCACCGCTGTGGACGCCCCCGTCGTCTCCTCCGTCTGCCCCAGCAGCCGCAGCAGGATCTGGTCGGCCGACGGGCGTTCGTCCGGCGACTTGCTCAGCGCCGACCGCACCACCCCGCGCAGCGGCTCGGGGAGCATGCTGACGTCGACCTCGTGGTTCAGGATCCGGTTGAGCACGACCGCGATCGAGTTGCCCTCGAACACGGTCTCCCCGGTGGCCGCGAACGCGATCGTCGCCCCCCAGGCGAACACGTCCGTGTACGGCCCGATGTCGTCGCCGGCGATCTGCTCGGGCGCCATGTACGCGGGCGTCCCGATGGCCCGGCTGGTGATGGTGCCGCTGGAGTCGATGATCCTGGCGATGCCGAAGTCGACCACGCGCGGCCCGTCGGGGGCGATCAGCACGTTGTCGGGCTTGAAGTCGCGGTGCACGATCGAGGCGTGGTGGATGGCGGTCAGCGCCGTCGCGGTGCCGATGGCCAGCCGGTCGAGCGGCGTCCCGCGCAGCGGCCCGTCGTTGTCGACGATGTCGCGCAGCGCGCGCCCGTCGATGTACTCGCTGGCGATGTACGGCGTGTCGCCGTCGAGGTCGGCCTCGATCACCCGGGCGGTGCAGAACGACGCCACCCGTTGCGCCGCCTTCAGCTCCCTCGCGAACCGCGACCTGGCGATCGTGTCACCGCTGAACTTGACATGCAGCAGCTTGATCGCCGCCTGCTCCCCTTCGTCGGTGACGCCCAGGTAGACGATGCCCTGGCCGCCCTCCCCGATCCGGCCGGTCAGCCGGAACGACCCCAGCATGCTCGGGTCGCCCGCGACCAGCGGCGAGATCTGCGGCATTCGTCTTCCCCACGTCCAAACAAAGCCCGACGACGCAAACTTTACGACGCTCAGTAAGCTCTCAGGGAACCGTTAACCGTTCGTGACGTCACGGTTTGTCGCCAGGAGCAGTATGGCGACCCGAGATCACCCGTGGGCAAGAAAAGCACAAACGAGGCAATAATGCGCGCATTCGACATCGTATTGTTCGGAGCGAGCGGCTTCACCGGCGCACTCACCGCCGCGCGGCTCGCTCGTGTCGCAGGGCCTGACGTGCGCTGGGCGCTGGCCGGCCGCGACCGCGCCAAGCTGGAGCGACTCGGCCTCGACGTGCCGATCCTCATCGCCGATGCCACCGACCCGGCCTCTCTGGCGGCCATCGCCCGCCAGACCCGCGTCCTCGTCACCACCGTCGGTCCTTACATCCGGTACGGCGAGCCGCTCGTCGCCGCCTGCGCCGAGGCCGGCACCCACTACCTCGACCTGACCGGCGAGCCGGAGTTCGTCGACCGTATGTACACGCGCTACGACGCCCTGGCCGCCTCCACCGGCGCCAAACTGGTCCACGCCTGCGGCTTCGACTCCATCCCGTGGGACCTGGGCGTGCTGCACACGGTCTCCCAACTGCCCGAGGGGGTTCCCCTCAAGGTCAGCGGATTCCTGCGGGTCCACGGCAGCCCGTCAGGCGGCACCCTGGCCTCGGTGCTGTCGATCGCCTCCCGCCCGCTCGGCGGGCTCGCCGCCGCCACCCAGCGCCGCTCGGCCGAACCCCGCCCACCCGGCCGCCGGATCAGCGCGACGTCCGGCGTCCTGCGCTACGTGGGCGGCTGGGCCCTGCCGATGCCCACCGTGGACCCCCAGATCGTCGGCCACTCCGCCCGCCTCCTCGACCGCTACGGCCCCGACTTCACTTACCGCCAGTACTTGGCCGTGAAGCAGCTCCCCGCCGCCCTCGCAGTGGTCGCCGGCGCGAGCACCCTGGTCACGCTCGCCCAGATCCCCCCGGTACGGGACTTGCTGGCCGGCCGTGTCACCCCCGGCACCGGGCCGTCCCCCGAACAACGGTCCCGCAACTGGTTCAAGGCCACCTTCCTCGGCCAGGGCGGCGGGGAGCGCGTCGTCACCGAGGTCGCGGGCGGCGACCCCGGCTACGACGAGACAGCCGTGATGCTGTCGGAAGCGGCCCTCTGCCTCGCCTTCGACGACGTCCCCGACCGAGCCGGCGGCCAGCTCACCACAGCCTCAGCCATGGGCCGGCCGCTGATCGACCGTCTGCACAAGGCCGGCATCACCTTCAGCACGCGAGAGCCGGCGGCGTAGTTCAGTACGCGAGGGCCCGCGTCTTGAACGACGTCTTCAGGAACGGCGACTTGAACTTCGGAAACGCCACACTCGCCGCGTCCCCATCCGACGTGTACCGCATATCCGGATTGGCCTTCAGCCAGTCGAGCCACGCCACGGAGCAGAACTGCTTGCAGTCCCCCTTCTTCTCCATGGCCCGGATGCGCGGGATCCCCATCGGGTTGAACGACTTGCTGAACGGCGCGGGCGCGGGCGTGTAACCCGCCAGAAAAGCGCCGCTGTGCTTGTAGACGGCGTCGCCGAGCTTGCCGTGCAGGGCCCACTCCTTGTTACGCGGCTGGTTCCCGTACGGCAGCGCGATGGTCACCGGATTGACGGTGGACATCGAGCTGACCATCTTCTGAATGCTGCCGATCTGCTCCTCGACCTGCTTGTGCGTACGCGTGCGCAGGTCGAAGTGGTCGCGCGTGTGGTTGCCGATGTCGAACCCGTTGTCCTTGAGCCAGAGCAGCATCTGCGCCTGCTCGTCGGTCGTCGTCTTGCCGAACATGTCCCGCGTGACGTACATCGTCGCCACCGGCCGGAACCCCGGATTCTTCGCCGCCACGTCCCGCAATATGGCTATGGCGGTGTCCGGCCGCAGATTCCCCATCTCATCCAGCGTGAGCTGCGACGGCGACGAGTCATCAAAGGTCAGCACCACCGCGTGCTTCCCCGCCGGAATATCGATCTTCCCCGTGACGTACTCCGCCGCTGTTACGGGCACGTACCCATCCTTGACCAGCCGCTCCAGATCACTCCTGAACTGCTGCGGCGTCCGGTCGTCCGTGGTGGCGGGTTTGTTGATCACCCGGTGGAACATCAGCACCGGGATCTGCCCCAGCTCGTTCGCCTTCACCTTCGCCGCCGCCGCCAGCTTGGCCGCCCTGGTCTGCTTCAGCTTCGCCGCCGTGTCGGCCTTGGCGCTCACCGCCTTGGTGGCCGGCTCCTCACTGCAGCCGCACAGGATCGCCGCGACCACGACCAGCCCCACTCCACTCATGAAACGCAGCCGCATCAGTAACCCCCCGTGACGCTTACGACTGTTTACGTAAGTGCTCTTACCCAGGAGATCAACCCCGCCACGCCCTGACAAAGCCAAGAGATGCCCCAGAAAATCCGACAACACCCCCTAAGGCATGGCCATGAGCTGCCAAAACCGCCCTAGCTACACAAAGACCTCTCTCTGGCTAGAACAATTAAGCCACCTTCCTCGATGGCCTCTCGCTCGCTTCGTCGATCTGCAGAATGTAATGGGCGGGATTGGCGGCGAAGGCGGTCTCGTCCAGGACGCCGACCGCGACACCGTTCGAGATCGGCCTGTCGGGGGCTCAGGCAGATAGAGCCGCCCTTCCAGCAGCGCCCAGCCGGCCGGGGACCGGCGAGGGTCACCCGATCCGGCCCGCGATCCCGCCGCAATGCCGCTGCGCCCGCTGAGCCGACGCCCTTTCGACAACGCCGGTCGCATCGGCGATCAGCACGCCGCCAGAGCCGAGCCGGTCCCCCAACTCGTCGAAGACGTCCGTTTCATAAGATCGCCTTGTTGGCGCAGGACGGTGTCCTGGCGGACGAGGAGTCGTAGCCAAGCAGGACCTACGGGGACAGCGAGGCGAAGAGGGCGGCGAGAGAAGTCCGGTTTTCAGGAGTGAATCCGACTTTGAGGTCAGTGCCGAGGCAGGGCCCCGGCGTTCTTGAGTTTTGATGAGGTATGGCGCGGTTGAGGGTTTCGGCAGGTGGCATACGAAAGAGCGCGACTTCTGGTGATCCTTCAGGTCTCCAAACCGCAGGATCGTCGCAGGAGTCGCGCTCGTGTCCCCATCTTCTCTGACCAGCCCTCGTCCCGTCCCGTGGCTTGACCAGATCGCCGACCTGGCGCTGTGGGAAGCGGAACTGGCCGCCGACCCGGTCGTGGTGGAATCGGCGCTGATGCGCCGGTTGGCGACGGTGCCCGATCAGCGCTCGTCCTGTGGGCTGCGGCATCCGCTGGTGGTTGTCTTGACGTTGACCGCGTGCGCCACCCTGGTGGTCGGCGGTGACAGCGTGGCGGCGATCTGGCAGTGGGCTACCCGGATCTCTCAACGGGCGCTTCAGCGGCTGGGCGCCTACCGCGATCCGTTCACCGGGCTGTTCACCGTCCCGAGCGAACGGACCTTCCGCCGGGTCCTGGCCGAGCTGGACGCCGACGCACTGGACACCGCGATCAGCGGCTATGTCGCCGATGTCGTCCGTCATCAGGCGCCCGTGCCGCAGATCTCCGACACCCCCGGCCCCGCCGAGCGGGAACAGCGCCGCGCGGCAGCGCGGCAGCTCACTCATCCGGCCCCGCCCGGCCTGCGGCCCGCGGCGACGCTGGATGGCAAGGCGCTGCGCGGGGCACGCACCGCCGAGGGCGGGCGAGTCTTCCTGGTCGGCGCGATCAGCCACGAGCACGGCGTGATCCTGGGCCAATGCCAGGTCGCCGACAAGAAGGGCGAGGGCCCCGCCGCCCGCGCCCTGCTGTCCCGCCTGCCGATGGAGGGGATGGTCCTGACTCTGGACGCGTTGCACACCACCAAGACCACCGCCCGCCTGATCACGGCGATGGGCGGCCACTACGTCCTCATCGTGAAGGGCAACCAGCCGCTGACCCGCGCCGCCGCACACGCCCTGCTGTCCGGACCGGATGCCGAATGGACCGCCACCACCGCCATCGATGACGATCACGGGCACGGCCGTACCGAGCGCCGCATCATCCGCACCGGCCCCGCCGATGACGGTCTCTTCCCTGGCGCCCGGCAAGCCTTCCGGCTCCGCCGCGACGTCGGCGAGCTGGACCGGCCCCCGGACGGCCCCCTGGACCAGCAAAGAGATCGTGTTCGGTATCACCAGCCTGCCTGCCGACCTGGCAGGTCCCGTCCACCTCAACCACTACGAGCGCCGGCACTGGTGTGTGGAAAATCGGCTGCACTGGGTCAGGGACGTGACGTTCAGCGAGGAACATTCCCAGGTCAGGACGGGTACCGCGCCCAGAGCTCTGGCCGGCTTCCGGAATCTGGCGATCAGTACCGTCCGCCTGGCCGGCCGCGCGAACATCGCCCACGCCCGCCGCGACCTTCTCAACCACGATGCCGCCCTCGCTGTCTACAACATCTGATCGCGGGATGGAATGGGACGGAACAATTCAACGCCGGGGCCCTGAGTGCCGAGGGGCGGTTCCTGGCTGCGGGAGTTCCTGTCCGCCACGCGAAGCCCACATGGCCACGACTTGAGCGGGTGTGGCTATCGGCAGGCGCACAACCCGGCCCAAGACGCCACCCGTCCGCTTGTGGAACGTTCGCTCACCGTCGACCCTCGGGCCTCATGAGGGATAGTCCGAGCACCTTGCGCACCCGTGAATGCTTGCGAGTGGGTTCTGGATCATGGACTCGCGCTACTAACCTCGGTAACTCGGCCGGCATTTCGTTCCTGAAGATCGTTAATAGAGAAAGGTGCCTCCGACCTGCGATGATCGGATTGCCTAGATCACGAGATCGCAGAGAAACGGATGCACCTTTCGGGTGAACGCTACGGCATGGGACCGCCGCTTGTCTGTTCGAGGGGACGGTAAGGGGCTCGTCGGACATGCGGGAGCCGTGCTCCTGCGCAAATGCGCTGATCAGAGTGGGTTAACAGGGGCGCTGGGCGGGGTGTTCGCCCGGCTGGGCGGCTCGCCGGTGTGGGACCGGGGCGTGGTGCTGGTCCAACTCGCGGTGGCGATCGCGCTGGGCGCCACCAGCATGCGGCAGATCGCTCTGCTGGCCCACCAGGAGCAGCTCTTCGGCAAGCCACCCTCGGACTCCACCGTGCGGCGGGCGCTGGAGCCCGTCGGGACGTCGGAGCAGCTGCAGGTCTGGATCGCCCGGGTTCGGGCGCGGGTGCGGCGACACGTGTGGCAGTTGGTCGCCGCGACCGAGACGGGATTTCCCTGGCTGCAGATAGCGGGAAAGGTGCTGACCGGCTGGATCGTGATCGACCTGGACGCCACGCTGATCACCGCACATTCCGGCAAACAGGGCGCTTCGGCGACATTCAAGAAGGGCTTTGGGTTTCATCCGCTGGCCGCCTGGTGCGCCAACACGCACGAATCGCTGGCGATGCTGCTGCGCACCGGATCGGCCGGCTCCAACACCGTGGCCGACCACGTACGCGTGCTCACCGAAGCCATCAGGCAGATCCCCGAGCCCTTCCGGGGCAAGATCTGGATCAGGATCGACGGCGCGGGCGCCACCCATGAGCTGGTCGAACACATGAAGGGCTTGAACACCACCCGGCGCACCGTCCGCTTCACCGTCGGCTGGAAGATCACCGGCACCGACGAGAGCGCGATCGCCAACCTGCCCGAGAGCGCCTGGCAGGCCGCCATCCGCCAGGACGGCGAGGTCCACGCGCACGCACAGGTGGCCGAACTGACCGGCCTGGACGAACGCGCTGCGCTGTGGGGCGTCCGGTTGCTGGTCCGCCGCGTACGCCCCTCGGCCCGCGACACGGCACAGCTCACCGCGCTGGAGAAGAAGACCGGCTTCAAGTACGCGATCACCGCCACCAACCTCGGCCCTCGCGGCCTGCGCGGCATCCCCGGCAGCCACCAGCTCGCCTTCATCGACGCCGTCCACCGTGATCACGCCGAGGTCGAGGACCGGGTGCGCACGAACAAGGCCATGGGGCTGCGCAACCTGCCGTCCAAGACGTGGAACGTCAACGTCGGCTGGGTCCTGACCTGCAATCTCGCCGCCGATCTCGCCGCCGATCTCGACGCCTGGACCCGGCTGCTCGGCCTGCACGACGACGCCGAGCTGGCTCGCGCCGAGCCGCAGACCCTCCGCTTCTGCCTGTGGCACCTGCCCGCCCGGCTGGTCTCTCACGCCCGCCGGCGGATCCTGAAGATCAGCGCCACCTGGCCGTGGACGAACGCCTTCCTGATCTGCTGGCAGCGTCTGTGCGCTCTGCCAGCGCCTATCTGACCAGTGCGAACGCCTACCGTCGATCCCAGAGAGGAGCGATGGCATCCCCCAAGCGGCCCGTGGAACCGCCGTCCGCCCGAGCGTCTCGGGTAGACCGCCGTACCACCCGCCTGGATTGAACAGGACGATCAGACAGAAACCTCTATCAGCCGAAACTGATCAGGAGGGACGACCACCTCGTGTAGGGTCGGGGGCTGGCGCGGTGGCGTCTCATGGCGGTAGGGCCTGGGGCCTTCATGTTCCGCCGGTTTCCCGGTCGGTTGTGCCACCCCAGTGACCGTGGCCAGGTTCGTTGCTCCGTTTCCAGT
>NZ_JAHKRL010000278.1 GCF_019396405.1 Nonomuraea rhizosphaerae
GTGCTGTGCTGTGCTGTTCGGGACCTGGGATGTCGCCCGCCGCTTGGGACCGGCGGGCGACGGCTCTACCTGGAGGGGATGGCGGCTGAGGGGGAGCCGCACGTCTTCAGGCCTGCTGCTCGCAGGCGGTGAGCGGGATGAGCGGCCAGTCCTCGCTCACGTCATCCGACGGCTTGTTCTGCTTGGCCCGGTACTCGCGGAACGACCTGGCCTGCTGCGCCTTCGCAGCCACCTGCACCTCATGCAGCTCCAGCAGCGACAGGCCGCCCAGAGCCGCAAACCGGGCCGCGTCCTGCGACTTCAGCCCCCACACCGTGCGCAGCCAGTCCGCCGGCCGCCGCGCGAGCTGCCCCATCCGCCACGCCACGCGGGCCGCGGCCAGCGCATCACCAGTCGCGTCGTGCGCGTCGACGATCGGCACGCCGTAGCGCTCGCACAGCGCCGACAAGTTCCGCTTCCCCTTCCGATAGGGGTCGACGTGCTTGTCCAGGACGTACACGTCGATCACCGGGGCGACGGGCCGGCCGTCGAGCCGGTCGGTCAGCGTGGGGACGTTGAGGCGTCGGCAGCCGCGGTCGAGCATGGTGAAGTCGAACGGGACGTTCATGCCGACGAGCGGCCACCCGTTGTTGATGCCGTCGGCGAGGTGCTGGGCGACCTGGTCGAGCACAGTGGCGGGGTCGAGGCCTTCGGTGTCGCAGCGTTCGCGGGTGATGCCGTGGACGTCGGATGCGGCCTTCGGGATGTCGATCCCGTGGTTGAGGATCCACGCCTTCTTGGCGAGGCCGTTCTTGCCCTCGGCGGGATTGATCCAGGCGATGGCGGCCTGGACGATGTGCCCGTTCTCGGTGTCGAGGCCATCAGTCTCCGTGTCCCACGGCAGCATCGGCGCGCTGGTCCAGGTGTCCATCAGAGCGCCCCGTTCCGCAGCCTGGTCAGGAAGTCGTCGAGGTCAGCGGCCGTGGCGGACTCGCTGGTGAGTCCGCCGGTGGTCTCCGCGAATGCGGTGTGCAGCTCGGACATGCTGCCGGGCCACGCGGACACGATCTGCTGCCACAGCAGGTCCGGGTCGGCCGGCGGCGGGGCGGCGGGTGTCGGCGAGGCAGGCGCGCTCTGGAGCCGCTTGCCGATCGCGGTCATCTCCGCCGACTGCTCCGGGGTGGGGGAGATGCCCGCCGCCGCAGCCTCGTCCCACACCACCTTGAAGGCGGCCAGCGTGGTCACCGCGCGGGCACGGACGAGGAAGTCCTCCGCTGACGGCTTCTCAGCAGAGGCGGGAGCCTCGATCGCCGGCCGCTCCTCGCCGGTCACCGCAGCACGCGCCGCAGTCGCCTCGACGGCGGCCGGGGATACTGCGCCTTGCCCGGCCAGGAGCTGGGCCGGGGTGACCGCGACGTCGAGCTTCGGCACCATGAACCGGGCCGTCTGGCCGTCGTCGCGGACGACCTGCTTCTCCTCCATCGCCAGCCAGGCGTCCACGTAGCCCCGCGTCGTGGCCAGGAACTGGGCCACCTCGGGCAGTTCGACGGCCGCGTAGAAGCCGTGCGAGGTGAGCAGCCAGACGCCGAGCCCCGGCACGTCGCGGAGCATGACGTTCAGGCGGGTGGTGATCTGGCAGTCCCGCTTGTCGGGATCGCACAGGCACGGCTTGTCGGACTTCTGCTCGGTGACGCCGTCGCAGCGGCGCACGCACTTCGACCCCTTGTACTGCTCGTACCACTGGGTGACGGGCTCGCGCGGCGGGACCAGAACGGGCAACCGGTCCACTTCGGTGAACACTTCCCACTCAGCGGGGCCGCCGTTGGCGGGCGTCCACGGCTGCACCTGGCCGCCGTACAGGGCGGATACCTCTTCCAGGAGCGGCTTACTCGCGGAGGTGAGGCGGAAGCGATTGAGCTTCTCGGGGCGCATGATCGGCTTGCCGGTCCTCTGGCTGATGCGACCGGTGTCGACGACGCGGCCGATGCGGATCTCGCCGAGCTGCCGCATACGGCGCTGAAGTTCGATGATGGGCACGTTCAGGCGACCTTCCTTGCCGGGACGGACGGGGTCTTGAGTGCCGGGCCGACGATGTTCTTGGCCGGGCCGGTCTGGAATTCCGCCACCCGGCGGATGAAGGTGAACGCCTCAAACACGTCGTCGCCGCAGCGCACCGGGTACAGCCGGTACCCTTCGGGCCTCAGGTGGAGGACCACGCCCACGTCATGACGGGGCGGCATCTCCACGCGGGTGCCGTCCCGCATCCAGCCGTAGCGGGCCTTGCGGTAGGCCGACATCTGGACGCCGGCCTCGGGATAGACGCCGTGGACGTTGCCGTCGTAGGTGCGGGCGTCGAGCTCGCCGCCGGTCTTGGTGTCGCCGGTGATGTCCATGTCGGCCGGGCAGCCGAGCGCGGCGGCCAGGAGCGGGGAGCGGACGAGGTAGTCGAGGGTGCCGGCGAACTTGTGGTCGTAGTCGGCGACAACCATTTCCGAGGCGGTGAAGGTGATCTGCCAGTCGTTCACGAACTGCTCGAAGTTGGCGACGTAGGGCCGCATCTCCAGGTCGTTCGCGACGCTGTCAGGGATGGGGGACTTGAGGACCTTGGCCTCTATGAGGTTGTGGACGGCGGTGCCGAGGTCGGCGCGTTCCTCCTTCTTGCGGGTGTGGGCGCGCTTGAGCCAGTCCGTCATCTCCCGGGCCTGCTCGGGGTGGCGGGAGGCGCGGACGAGCTGCGGGAGGTGCTCCATCGCGGTTTCGGCGACGAGTTTCCCGGCCCAGTGGATGAGGGCCTCCTTGGGCGACCCCTGGTTGAGGATGGTCGTCACGGAGCGGAGGAGTTCGCCGGTGGTGTGGCATTTGTAGAAGCCGGCGTTGCTGCGTCGCGGGATGCGGTATTCGCCGATGGGCTGGCCGCCGCCGGGGCAGTTGACGGCGCCCTGCTTGTGCTTCCGGAGGGTGCCGTCCTTGTTGATCTGGACGTCGGGTCGGTTGCAGGCGGGGCAGGCAGCCTGTGTGGGCGGCAGATCAGTCACGGTCTTCCTGCTCCCTGCGGTAGCCGAGTTCGGCCTCGGGGCCGATGGGGTCGCCGCCGCGTACGGACGGCCGGGTGCGTAGGCGTCCGCTGGTGTGCATGGCGTCGCGCCAGTTGAGGAGTTCGGTGACCGGGTCGAGGAGAGGCTCGGCCGCCTGCTCGTCGAGGAGTTCGACGAGGGCCGGGTCGACCTCGACGGTGAGGAAGACGGCGAACCGGTCAGCGACGGCGCGGTCCTCGATCGGGCCGTATGCGGCGCGCTGTTCGGTGAGACGGACGATCCACATCAGCGGTCACCGCCCGTTGCGCCGAGCGCGATGCGCAGGTTGTGCGCGGAGCCAGGCGCGATGACGCCGAGCCGGTCCAGTTCGTCGACGATGGAGAGGGCGTTGGTGATGCGGGCGCCCTGGTTGGTGGCGAGGTCGGCGCCGATCGCCTGCCCCCAGTCGGTGACCTGCTGGTCGTCGCCGACGAGCGGGAGAGCGGCCTGGAGCGCGGTGGCGGCGGCCAGGGCCAGTGCGGCGTGAGCCTGGGCAAGCTCTCGGGCATCGCTACGAACGCGGCTGTCCTCCGCATCCGTAGCGCCGTACACCTCGTCCCCGTCCGCGGCGAGGTTGAGGAGCCGCTCGGCTTCGCGGTAGTGCTCGGGCCCGGTCATGAGCAGCCTTTCCGGCAGTTGGTGGTGGTGCGCGGGTTGACGGCGCCGCAGCGGCACACCCACGTGGACGGGGTGCCAGGCGGCAGCCACGGCGACGGAGGCTTCTTGGCCATCACTCGCCTCCGTCGCGCAGGTAGAGGCCGCTGCTGGCGTTGTGCGCACGACGCAGCGCCTCAGCCAGGGCGGACGCCCGCCGCCGCGCGGCGTTCAGTTCCCAACGGGTCGCGACCACGCGATTCTCGGACGTCAGCTCGCCGCCGACGCTGTCGAGGCGGCCGCTGTCGTGCATGCGCCGCAGTTGGGCACGTAGCTGCGGCAGGAGCTGGTCGAGCCCCTGCACGGCGGTGCGCAGATGCCCGATGACGTCGTGGACGGTGGCCGGGTAGGTGATCGCGTCGGGGTTGAGGGTGGCGTGGTTGAGGACGCGCACGCACTCCGTGAGCCCGGCTGCCACCGCGCGGGTGTAGTCGTCGCTGTGCGGGCCGTCCGGGTTGAGGTGCAGGTCCATCACACGCCACCCTCAGCGTCTTCGGCCTGGTAGATGGCGGTGAGCTGTTCGACCTGTTCCCAGCAGGGCGGGCAGATGTAGAAGATGCCGCAGGCGCTGCGCTCGGTCGCGTCGCGACGGGAGCAGCCGGCCATCTCGCACAGGCGGGTCACCGGCGCGGTATCCCGCTCGATGAGGAGCGCGGCGTCGGCCAGCCGGGCGGCTACCTGGGCGCGGGTGTGGCTGCGGTCCCACCAGCCGAGGTCACAGGTGCGGCGCCGCAGAACCAGGGCCAGCGCGTCGGCGGCCTGCTGCTCCAGGACGGTGTCGCCGTGGGTGGCGGTGTCCAGCGCATCCGCGAGGCTGGCGTTGACGGGGTGGTTGACGTACAGGGCCGTCTTGTGGAGGACGTCGGCGACGCTGGCCGTCAGCGTGGCGGTCATGACGCCACCGCCGCGGTGTGCTCGCCGTGCTCGTCGGCCATCTGCTCGCAGCGGGCCTGCTCGATGAGCCGGTCGGCCTCGGCCGCGACCTGGTCGAGCGGCAGGTCGACGCGGGCCACGAGCAGCGCGGCCCGGACGGCGCGGGCGAGGAGGTCGCCCCCCTGAGCCATCTGGTAGTCGGCGGCGAGCGCGGCCACCGCGTAGACGACGCGGTCAGCGTGGGTGGGGTCTGAGACGATGGTGGTCACCGATCTCGTCCTTTCTGGAGTGGATGTTGGTCGGAGCGGGCCCTCGGCCGGGTGCCTCCGGTCCGGGCCCGCGCTACTTCGCGGGGGCGTTCTCGTACGTCTCGCGGAACCACTTGAGGGCGTCGGACTTGCGGATCGTGAGGATCTGGCCGCGCCTGAAGAACGGCGGGCCTCCGCCCTTGGCGCGGAGCTTCCGCATGGTCGCTTCGGTGATGCGGGTGAGCTCGCAGACCTCGGGGAACAGCAGGTACGGGTCGTCCAGCTCGACGACGGGAGGCATCTCGTTCTCCTTGTTGTTCGATTCTTCGGACAGTGTGACGCTGGTGAAGAGCGCGTCGGCGGTGGTGTTGAGCTCCCGGGCGATGCGGCCGGCGATGTCGCCGTTGCAGCGGCGGAGCCCTCTGGCCAGCAGGGACACGAACTGCTTGCTCACCTTGACGGCGGCGGCGAGGTCCTTGCGGTCGAGGCCGGCGCCGTGGAGGGCGTCGAGGAACTGTTCGGTGTTCCGGACTGCGAGTGTGTCGCGGGGCATGTCCAGGTGCTCACTTCCTGTTGTGCGATAAAACGAACAGTAGACCCGCTGTGACGCGTTGTCCACCACTGTGATGCGATGGGATCCAAGCTTGTTTCGTCAGCGTGGCGCGGCTTACCGGTTCGTTCTGGTTTACTCGCTTTCACTGTTGACCGGCTTGATAACCCGGTACAAGGGTTGTGGTTGGTGTGCGAAAAGCCAGCCATCGGCTACGAGAGGGCGAGGGCATGCCGACGAGTGGTGGGACTCCCGGCACGGCGGAGCGCGAGCGCGACCAGTTGAGTCGGGCCATCCGCGATTATCTGGCTGAGCACGGCGAGAGCGAACGGGCGCTGGCGCGCCGGGCCATTGATCCTGAGACGCAGTTCGCGTTGCAGCATGGCTGGATCAACCAGCTGGCCATGGGCCGCGTGAGCCGGGCTCCCGAGCTGTGGCGTCTGCGCGCCCTGGCGGCCGGGATGGGCGTGCAGTTGTCGGTGCTGGCCGAGCTGGCGGCGGCGCAGTGGCTTGGCGTCGATGTGGCCCGGGTGATGGCCAAGGATGGTAGCTGGGTGGCTGTGTCGGTTCCTGAGGGATTGTCCGCAGAGGGGCGAGATCGGTTTGTCCGGATGGTGGAGGAATGGGCCCGCCACCTGGTGGAATAGCCTTCTGTTACCTGTTGACTACGCAGATAACAACATGATTACTGTTCGTAGATGCAGACAACAACGGATCACAACGGGTAGTCAGAGTGAGGAGCCTAGGCAACAAACGCCTCAGAAAGGCCCAGATGACCCCGCATCTACACCTGACGCTCGTTGCCCCGGCCGCCCTCACGGCTGGCCGGGTCGACTCTCGGTGGACAGGCGGGACCCTCGAACTGCGTATCGACCGAACCAAAGTCCAGCCAGCCGCCCTGCCTGCGCTCATGGTGGCCGGTACCCGTACGTTCGTCGAACTCGTCCCGCTCATCCAGGCCCACTCACCCGTCGTCCGCTACTACATGAACCGCGTCATCCCCGGCCAGCCCATCTACGTGGAAGCCTCGCCCTGGCAGGTCGACGTGTTCGTACCCCCCGGCCTGATGCCGCAGGAGGTGGCCGACGAGCTCGCCGGGCACTACACGCATGCGATCCGTTACATCCGCCTAGGAGGCCTCGATGGCCCGACCCGTCAAGCGGTGCAACTGCCGCGACATCACTACCGGTAAGACGCTCGGCAAGGCGTGTCCCCAGCTCGCGACGCGATCGCACGGGGCGTTCTGGGTGCGGTACGAGGCTCCGGCCGGCCCGGACGGGAAGCGGCGCCGGCCGTGGGCGGGACCGTTCAAGACCGAGACGGAGGCCAACCGGGCGCTGATCCGACTCCAGGCCGAGGCCGCGTCCGGGGTGCCGGTCGTGGACCGTGCCCTGACGTTCGGCGCGTGGCTGGACGAGTGGATCGCCGGGAAGAAAAAGCTCAAGGACTCCACGCGCGAGTCGTACGAGGAGGCGATCCGGCTGTACGGCAAGCCGGGGCTCGGCCACCTGAAGCTGGCCGACGTGCGTGAGACGCACCTCGACAAGCTGTACGAGGCGATGGCGCAGATCAACAACCTGCCCGAGGGAGCCTCGCAGTCCGAGATGCTGCGCCGGCTGCTCGCCGTACGAGCGGCCGCCCCGTGGAAGCCTCCGAGGAAGGGGCGGGAGGGGGCGCAGAAGCAGAAGGAGCGCGCGGGCCGATCACCTGGCCTGAAGTCGAGGAAACCGCTCAGCCCGGCCCGGATCCAGCGGGTGCACCGCGTCCTGTCGTCGGCGCTGGGGACGGCGTTCAAGCGGAAGCGGATCCTGCACGACCCGTCCAAGCACGTCGAGCTGCCCGCGGTGAAGAAGGTCAGGCCGCTGCTGTGGACGGCGGAGCGCGTCGCGCGGTGGGAGGCGACGGGCAAGGTGCCGGGCAAGGTGATGGTGTGGCCACCGGCCATCGCGGGCGCGTTCCTGGACGCGTGCGAGCGCAGGCAGGAGCGGCTGTACCCGCTGTTCCACCTGGTGGCGACGCGCGGGCTGCGCCGTGGCGAGGTGTGCGGGGTCCGCTGGGAGGACTCGGACCTGGCGACGACGAAGACGCTCGGCGTGCTGGAGTCGGATGACGAGGACGACGACGGCTTGAAGTCGGAGAGTTCGTGGCGGACGGTGGCGCTCGGCGGGGAGAACGTGACCCTGCTGACCGGGTGGCGCGCCAGGCAGCGGCGCGAGCAGCTGGCCTCGCCGTCGTGGCTGGACACGGGGCTGATCTTCACGACGGTCGATGGGGATGCGTTGCGGGAGGAGTACGTCTCGGAGCGGTTCGCTGCGATCGTGGCGTCCGAGGGCCTGCCGCCGATCCGCTTCCATGATCTGCGGCACTGCGCGGCCACGATCATGCTGGCGGCCGGGGTCGACCTCAAGGTGATCTCGATGACGCTGGGGCACTCGCGTCTGGCGTTCACGGCGGACGTGTACACGTCGGTGGTTCCGGAGTTGGCTCAGGAGGCCGCAGAAGCGACCATCGCGATCATTCCTCGGGCGTCCCGAAGTTCATGATCGTCGGGGCGTTGGTCTGGCAATGGTCCAGCAATGCTCTTCGGGGACCTAAAAGGCCCTTTCCCGACTGGCGGGGAAAGGGCCTTTTACCTGCGGAGGATCGGGGATTTGAACCCCGGATGGTGTTGCCACCAAACCGCATTAGCAGTGCGGCGCCATAGACCTGACTAGGCGAATCCTCCCGGTAGCCACGCGGCTCAGCACAGCGTACCGGCCTTCTGCCGACGCGGCAAAGCGGTTGTCCCTCCCAGTCGTCCCAAAGGTTATCCACCGCCTGTGAATAACCGCCTGTGGACAACGGGCCCGCCCTGAGGGCACCACAGGGCGGGTCCACCACGGAGGGGGCCCAGAAGCGTTGGGCGCGACATCAGGAGTCGCCAGAAAAGCTCATAGGGCCGGAGAAACGGGGTCAGGCGGGGTTGGCCTCGCCCTCGATCTCGACCTTCACCTTCTTGCCCACGAGCACGCCGCCCGTCTCCAGCGTCTGGTTCCAGGTCAGGCCGAACTCCTCGCGGTCGAACTCCGTCGTGATCGAGAAGCCCCACACGGCCTGGCCCCAGGGGTTGTTGCCGGCGCCGCCGTACTCGACCGTGAGCTCGACCTCCTTCGTGATGTCTCGGATGGTCAGGTTGCCGGCGACGGTGAACTCGTCGCCCGAGTGGCTGATCACGCGGGTGCTCTGGAAGGTGATCTCCGGGAACTTCTCCACGGACAGGAAGTCGTCGCTGCGCAGGTGGCCGTCGCGGTCGGGAGCGCCGGTGGTGATGCTCTCGGTCTTGATGGTCAGCGCGGCGGAGGACTCCAGGGGGTTGTCGGCGATCGTCACCGAGCCGTCGAACTCGCCGAAGCCGCCACGGACCTTGGCAACCATCATGTGCTTGACGACAAAGCCGATGCGGGTGTGGGCCTTGTCAAGGTTGTAGGTGCCGGCGGCGGGGAGGGTGAGGCCCTCCCAGGTGCGGGTGGTCATGGGGGTTCTCCTAAGTGTGCGGTTGCCCGGTTGCAGATGTGCGGTCGTGCAGATGTTTGCAGCAACAAATGTCTACACGAGGAATATTCCGCTCGTCAACTAACGTCGTCTAGAGTATGGATGTGGTCCACATTGATGACCCCCGGTTGACGGCCATGGGCCTGCTGACCGAGGTGTACACAGGTCTCACGGCCCGGATGCAGCCGGTGTTCAGTGCTGCCGGGCTGTCGGAGATCGATTTCGAGACGCTGCTGAGGCTGGGGCGCTCGCCGCACCAGCGGCTGCGCATGAGCGATCTGGCCGCGCAGACGAGCCTGTCCACCAGCGGGGTGACCCGGGTTGTCGATCGGCTGGAACGCGACAATCTGGTCGCCAGAGTGGCCTGCTCCAGCGACCGGCGGGCCTCCTACGCCACGCTGACCGACGCCGGGCGGGCGAAGCTGGAACAGGTGCTCCCGCTCCATCTCAACGACATCGACGAATGCCTGACCAGCCTGCTGAGCGAGGAGGAGCTAGAGGCCTTCCTCGCCGCTCTCCGGACAATTCGCGACGTCGTACGACCCTGCGCGACGGCAGGGATCACCCGCGAGCTCGCCCCTGAGTTTGGCCATAGCGCGTGACATCGTGCTTTTGACCGTGCCAAGGGTGATCCCCAGCGTCCTGGCGATCTCTGTTTCCGTCATGTCCTCGTAGTAGCGCAGCACGATCGCGGCCCGCATGCGCTCGGGGAGCCGTCGCAGCGCGGTCTCCAGTTGTTCGTGCACGTCGCCGCAGACCTCGGCCTCCGGCCTGGCCTCCGGCAGGTCCTCCGACGGGTACTCCTCCAGATGGCGCCGCCGCCACTGCGAGATGTTGATGTTGACCATCGCCCGCCGTACGTATCCGTCGAGCGCGCCTCTGTCCTGGATGCGGTCCCATGCCTGGTACGTCTTGGTCAGCGCGTTCTGCAGAAGGTCCTCGGCGTCCAGCGGGTGCCCGGTGAGCTGATGCGCGGCACGCAGCAGCGCTGGCCCGCGCGTGACGACGTACTCGCGGAACTCCTCTTCCCGGCCGGCGATCTGCATCGTGGTCAGAATCGCAGGTGAGGGCCTATTTGGGGCGTAACCGGAATTCAGGATTCGGGTGGCCGACGATAAAGGTTCTACGTCACAGAGGGCAGGTCATGCTTCTTGGGGTGCGTATTTTGCTCTCTAATGCACGGGTACGGCGGGGCTCCCTCCGCAGTCGTGTGACCCTATAGACGCGACCAGGGGAGGGGCGATGGGCTATCCGAGCGTGGAACGCCGCCGTGTGCTGGCGGCGGCGGCCCTGGGCCGGGAGGTCGGCGTCCCAGGACCCGACCCGGCGAGCGGGGACCCGCTACGGGCGGTCACGGGGAAGATCCTGGACATCAGCCCCCATCTCGTGATCATCGAGACCTCGGACGGCACGGAGGAGCGGCTCATCATCGCGCCGTGGGCCACGGCCTGGCACGGCGGCGACGCGACGCCGGGGGACCTGCCCATAGGCGTAAAAGTCACCATCCGGGCGGTGCGTGGTGGGCGGGTCGCCGAGAGGTTCTGGGCCGGTATCACCCGGCTGACCGGGACGATCCTGTCCGTCGAAGGACGCAGGGACATGACGGTCGAGCTCGACTGCGGGCCGCACCGCGGCCGCCGTACCGTCGTCATCCCGTACCGCGCGACCGGGCGGATCATGGTGCGGCACGCGAGGTTCGAGCCGGAGTTCCTGTTCGACGCGATCGGGGTCAAGAAGGACGGGGCGAGCCTCGCGCTGCTGCCGGCCACCTCGCAGCCCGCCTATCCCGCGCGGGCCGTGCCCGCTCCGCCGCCCGCGTACGCGGGGCTCCAACCGCGCATCTCGGGCACCGCCACCTGGTCCGACGTGTTCGACGAGGACGAGCGGGGGGCCGCCTACCCGATGGTGGAGCGCTCGGACGCGGGCTGCCCGGACGCGGAGGTGTCGTGCACGGGGCTGCCGTACCTGGCCATCGGGTCCATGGTGACGGTGGGCAACCTCTGTACCGACAGATCCGCTAACGTGCCGATCGTGGCATGTGGCTGCGTAGCCGGGCGCTTTTGCGACCGTTGCGTCGAATGTGACACTTCTCCTCGTGGGCGGATCGCCGAACTGTCGCCCACGTCGTACGTGGAGCTGGGCGGGGACCTGGTTAAAGGGTGCTTCAACGCGCAAATCGGATTGGGGTGACGCTCGTGCTGGCATCGCAGTTGCCGGTTCTGATCGTGCTGCTCGTCCTGGGATCGGTGGCGAAGGCGGTCACCGTGCGTTCGGGCGGGGAGATGGGGGCGCTGACCCGGCTGGGGCCCGCCGTGCTCGTGCCCACCCGTTTCCAGTCCCCGGCGCTGCTGATCTGCGCCTTCGGTGAGCTGGTCCTGGCGATCGGACTGCTGGTCACCGACCACCCGTTCTTCCGGTGGGGGACCGTCGGGTTCTTCGCGATGTCCACGTACGTGCTGCTGGACCTGCGCAGACGCCGGCCCGACGCGGGATGCGGCTGCTTCGGCGAGGTGAGCGGGGCGCCCGTCGGGCTGCGTTCGATCGGCAGAACCGTGGTGCTGACCGGGATGGCCGGGGTCTCGGTCTGGGGGGAAGGGATGGGATGGCTGGCGTTCGTCCAGTTCTCGTGGCTTTCGGCGGCCGGGGTGGTCGTGCTGCTCGCGCTCTCGCCCGAGCTGGAGGAGATGGTCGACCGGCTGCGCTACCGGGCCCCGTGCGAGCAGCGACGGGCTCCGGCCGAGGAGGTCACGCTGGGCAGGCTCCGGTCGAGCGGCCCGTGGCGGCAGCATCATGAGCAGCTCGCCACCGGCGAGCCGTACGACAGTTGGCGGGAGCTGTGCTGGCGGTTCTTCGCCTTCGAGGGGCGGGGCGGCTCCGACGTGGTCTTCGCGGTCTATCTGAGCGGGCGGCGTCCGGCGGTGCGGGTGGCCGTGGTCGATGCCGAGGACAGCGGGTCTCTGCCGGTGTATACGCCAGTATCGGCCTGACGCTAGACAGCCCTATAGAACGCTCGAAAGCGTGAGGGTATGACTCTATTGGGCTATCTAGCTTCCCCACTAGACAGCCCAATAGAGGACTAGGGGGATCGGCTAGATCGGTTGTGCACGTAGGAACCTCCCGAAATGCGGCACAGTGAACGCGATCAGACCGCGCTCGGCGCTGTAGATCAGCCCTTTCTTGATCAGGCTGTCGCGGGCGGGAGACAGGCTTGAGGGCTTGCGACCCAGCGCGTCGGCGACCTGGGCGGTGGCCACCGGCTCGTCGCCGATCTGCGCCATGGCGTGCATGTAGTCGCGCTCGGCCGGGGTGGCCCGCTCGTAGCGGCTGCCGAAGAACCCCACGGCCAGTTCCTCCTCGGCCTCGGGCGCGGACACCTTGACGTCCTCGACCGTGATCGGGCTGCGCGGGGCCAGGTCCCAGGCGACCTTCCCGTACGCCTGCACGAAGTAGGGGTAACCGTCGGCCGCCTCATAGAGGGCATCCAGGGCATCCTGGGTGAACTCCACGTCTTCCTCGCGGGCCGGGAGCATCAGCGCCAGATCGGCCGCGTCCCGGTCGAGCTTGTCGATGCGGGCGTAGCGGAAGAGCCGCTCGGAGTAGCTCTTGCTGGCCGACAGCACACTCGGCAGGTGCGGCAGCCCGGCCCCCACCACGATGAGCGGGCCGCCCGACTGCGACAGCTCGTGGCAGGCGGCGCAGAGCGCCGAGACGTCGGCGGGCTGCACGTCCTGCATCTCGTCGATGAACAGCGCGATGCCCACGCCCAGGTCGGTGGCCACGCTCGCGGCGTCGACGAACAGCTCGGTGAGGTCGATCTCCAGGTCGCCGGAGTCGGCGCGCCCCCGGCTGGCCGGCACCTCGATGCCGGGCGACCAGTGCGAGGTGCCCTTGGCGGCGGCCGGATCGCGCATCGCGAACGCCTTGAGCACCCCGAGGAACTCCTCGATGCGCTCCGGCGCGCGATGGCGCGGCGCCAGCTCACGGATCGCCATGTGCAGCGCGGCCGAGACGGGACGGCGGATCGACTGGTCGGGCCTGGCCTCGATCTTGCCCGTGCCCCACAGCCGCTGCATCGCCATGGACTTGAACGTGTTGAGCAGGACGGTCTTGCCGACGCCGCGCAGGCCGGTGACGACCATGCTGCGCTCGGGACGCCCGCGGGCCACCCGCTCCAGCACGACCTCGAACTGTTGCAGCTCACGGTCGCGCCCGGCGAGCTCCGGCGGACGCTGCCCGGCTCCGGGGGCGTAAGGATTGCGCACAGGGTCCACGCTCTCGGACTTTATTGCCGGATATAGCGGCCGTCTTAGATTTGGGAAGAAAGTGCTACGGCGTGTCCGAGCAGGCGCCGCCGCCAGTATCGTCATCGGACGCACCCCCTTCCACCAGGCCGAACCCATGTTCGAGTCGGTCCCCAGAATCGTAGCGCGGACTCGAACAGGTGCGCGATGGTTTCGGGTAAAGATCTTTGCAACAGAGCGAGCGGCTCATGCGTCCCGGTGGTGTGGAGTTCGAGGATTTCGTCCGGGCCAGGGGATCAGCCCTGCTCCGCTACGGCTATGTGCTCACCGGCAACGCCGAGGACGCCGCCGACCTTGTCCAGGAGGCGCTGTTCAAGGTCAGCGACACCTGGAGCCGCGTACGGAACAAGGACAGTCCCGAGGCGTACGTGCGCACGACCATGGCCCGCCAGCACATCAGCTGGTGGCGCAGGCGGCGCAAGGAGCACGTGACCGACGAGGTCCCGGAAGAGATCCACCACGACAGCCACACCTTCGGCGAGCTCTGGAGGGAGCTGGCGACGCTGCCCAGGAGGCAGCGGGCCGTGCTGGTCCTGCGTTACTACGAGGACCTGCCGGACGACGAGATCGCCGCGATTCTCGGTATTTCTCGGGGAACAGTGCGCAGCCAGGCGTTCCGGGCGCTCGCCACGCTCAGGATCAGACCGGCTGTGCTCGAAAGGGGACAGGTATGAGGCCGGACGACGAGATGGGCGCGAGATCCGAACAGGAGCTGACCGGCGCGTTGCGGCGCGCGGCCGAGCGGGCTCCGGAGCAGGACCTGCTGGCCGGGATCGGCGAGCGCAGGCGCCGGCGGGCCAGGCGGCGGACGCAGCTGCTGGCGGCGGCCGCGGTGGTGGTTGTGGTCGGCACGGGTACGGTCGCCACCAAGGGGATCTTCGTCAGCGGGGGCGGCGAGGGCAACGGGACGGCTGCCCGAGCCACGGCCGAGAAGGATCGCGGGGCGGTCGCCGAACCCACGGTCACGGTGACTCGCCGGCTCGGTGAGGGGCACGAGACGGCCGAGCCCACGATCACCACGACCGTGACGGCGATGCCCAGGAGGCCCGCAGGGACGCCGGTCGGGAGGTTGTGGCCGGAGGCGCTCTTCCAGATGCCCGCCAAGAACGCCGACGGCTGGCGCTACCGCCCGGTCACGGGGATCAACGCGACGCAGGTGCTGTTGTCGGCGGAGTCCTCGTTCGAGAAGTCTGGAAAGATCGAGATTTTTGACACCAGAACGGGCAAGTCGAGAGTGGTCACGGACGTTCCGGCACCCAAGGACCTGAAGAAGTACTTCCCGCAGAGCGCCACGACTGACGGCACGAACGTCGCCTGGTATGCGATAGGCCTGGACGAGAACGGCGCCGGAGTCGTCGAGATCTACTGGGTCCCGCTGTCCGGTGGCGAGGCCCGGCGGATCTACAGGGGGGACGCCGCCATCGACGCCATCGGGCTCGTCGGCGACCAGGTCGTCTGGTCGGTGCAGCAGGGCGGCGTGTCGCGGATGCCACTCGCGGGCGGCGCCGTCGAGAAGCTGACCGACGAGAAGCTTCACCTGATCCATTGGCCTTGGGCGAGCGACGCCGACGACGGGCCCGACGGCATGGACGCCAACCAGTCGAAGATCGTCAATCTGGAGGACGGCACGGAAACCGAGATCGTGGTGAAGCCGGGAATGAAGGGGCTGCGATGCGGGCCGACCTGGTGCAGCGGCCGTCAGGACGGCAACGGGTTCGTCCAGCGTCCCGACGGCAGCGGATTCCGCACGGGGACCGGGTTCGGGTTCGGGGGCGGGCTCTCCCCATACCCCATCCTCGACCGCTTCCTGGAGGGCATGGACTCCGTGTTCGACCTGAACACCCGCAAGCAAGCAAGCATCACGAGAACCGGCAACTGGATCGGTGTCGGCACCTCGTCGGAGGCCAGCACGATCGTCTACTGGGGCGTCACCAAGGGGCAGAAGCCGGCCAAGTACTGGGTACTGAACTTGGCAGCCGTCCCGCCCGAGCAATAGCGTTCGGAACCATGCGGACCTTCGCGAACGTACAGGAACTCAAGGCGTCCGTCGGCGAGACCTTCGGCCCGTCCGAGTGGCGCACCGTCACTCAGGAGCAGGTCAACCTCTTCGCCGACGCCACCGACGACCACCAGTGGATCCACGTGGACGTGGAGCGGGCCAAGGAGGGGCCGTTCGGCGGCACGATCGCGCACGGTTACCTGAGTCTGTCGCTGCTGCCGTCGTTCATGATGGAGCTGGTACGGGTCGAAGGCATCCAGATGGGGATCAACTACGGCCTGAACAAAGTGCGTTTTCCCCGGCCGGTGCCGGTCGGGGCGCGGGTCAGGGCGCTGGGCGAGCTGAGCGACGTCAAGGGCACGCCTGCCGGGTACCTGTCGAACCTGAAGGTGACGATCGAGGTCGAGGGGGAGAAGCGGCCCGCTTGCATCGCGGAGACGCTCAGCCTGTACGTACCGGCTTGACGGCCGTTTTGCCTCGGGCTTTCGTGCGCCCAGCAGGACGGAGGTGAAGCCGTGACGTAGCGGCTGATCGTCTGTTTGTAAGCTCGTCGTCGCTTGCCGGTGGAAGTCCGGTCCGGGTAGCTGCCAGGAGGCCCGGTAGCAGGCT
>NZ_JAHKRL010000279.1 GCF_019396405.1 Nonomuraea rhizosphaerae
CCGGCCGCCCCGCCCACCAGCCCCACCATGCCGAACAGCGCCAGCAGCGTGCCGAGCAGCCGGTTGTCCAGCTCCATCGCGGCCCTGACCTCGCGCCAGGTGTAGACGCGCTGGAGCTGGTCCTCCAGCATGACCACGACCCGCTGGGAGACGACCTGGGCGGCCTCGGGGTCGGCCAGGCGCAGGCCGGTGACCCATTCGCTGCGGCCGAGCGTGGGCTCGATCCGGTCGAGGGTGGCCGGCAGCACCCAGGCCAGGCCGGGGGTCCACTCGGGGTAGAAGCCCTGCTCGGCGGAGTCGGCGATGCCGCGTACGTACAGGGTGTGGCGCTCGCCGACGAGCGCGATGATCGTGAAGGCGTCGCCCACCTTGAGCCGCAGCGACGTGGCGAACGAGCGCTCGACCACCACGCCGTCGGACTGCACGGGGTCGAGCCAGCGGCCCTCGGCCACCACCGGGTGGGCCACCCGGGGCGGCGTCGCGGGCATCGCGTGCAGGGTGGCGGGCTCCTTCTTGCCGCCCTGCACGACGGTGACGGGCGCCGTCCGGTAGGGGCCCGCCGTCTGGACGACGCCGTCGATGTCACCGAGCGCGGCCTGGGGGCTGTCCTTGGTGTAGAACCACACGTGCGCGCCGTCGGTCTGGGCGGACAGGCTGCGCCACGGGTTCGTGCCGTCCTCCAGCAGGGTGACGGCGGTGATCAGCGCGGCCACGATCCCGGCCACGGCGAGCACGGTGAGCAGCGCCTGGCCGGGCCTGGCCCGCAGGTCGGCCCTGATCCACCTGCTCCCCGCCCTCGCAGTGCTCACCTGAGGTCGATCACTTCCCCGGCGGTGCCCGTACGCCTGCGGGTGATCCGGCCGTCGTCCACGATCTCGCCGTCGAACAGCGACACCAGGCGGTCGGCCAGCCCGGCCACGCGGGCGTCGTGGGTGACCATGACGATCGTCTGGCCCTCTTTGTGCACGTCGCTGAGCAGGCGCAGCACGTCGCGCGTGTTGCGGCTGTCGAGGTTGCCGGTCGGCTCGTCGGCCAGCAGCACGCTCGGCTGGTTGGCCAGCGCGCGGGCCAGCGCGACCCGCTGCTGCTCGCCGCCGGAGAGCTGGCCGGGCGCGGAGTCGGCGCGATCGGCGAGGTTGAGCGCGCCCAGAAGGTGCTCCCTGCGCTCGCGGGCGTCCTTGGGCGCGGCCCCGGCCAGCAGCGCGGGCAGCTCCACGTTGTCGGCCACGGTCATGTTGGCCACCAGGTTGAAGAACTGGAAGACGAAGCCGATCTTCTTGCGCCGCAGCAGCGCCCAGGCGCTCTCCGACAGGGTGTCCACGCGCTTCTCGTCCAGCCAGATCTCACCGCTCGTCCGGGCGTCCAGCCCGCCGAGCATGTGCACCAGCGTCGACTTGCCCGACCCCGACGGCCCCATGACGGCGACGAACTCGCCCGCCTCGACCCGCAGGTCAACGCCCCGGACAGCGGGCACGGGAACCGCGCCACCCGAGTAGATCTTCACCAGGTTGACGGTCCTGATCACGCTCATGCCAGATCCTCCTGGCATCGCTCCAGCCAGTCAAGGTCCGCCTGAAGATGGAGCATCGCGCCCTCGATGAGCAGGATGGCCACCCGGTCGTCGGGCTCGGTGCGGGCCAGCAGGTCGTTCAGGTCGCTCATGAGCCCCAGGTAGTGGCGGCGCTGGCGGCTGATCAGGGCCATCCGGTCGGCGATGCCGGTGAGCGGCGCGAGCACGAGCTTCATGAAGAACTCGTCGCGCACCCGCGGGCCCTCGGTCGGCTCGTCCACCCAGACGGTGAGGATCTCCCGGCCCTTGGTGGTCAGGTAGTAGACCTTCTTGTTCGGCCGGTTGGACTGCTCCACGTCCACGGCCCTGACCAAGCCGTCCTTCTCCAACCTGCCCAGAGTCACATAGATCTGGCCGATGTTGGGAGAGGGGTAGGCACTGCCAAAGGTTTGCTCAAGCGCCTGTTTGAGCTCGTAACCATGGGCAGGTTCCTTGGCCAGGAGTGCCAGCAGGTGCAGCCGCACGCCCCACCTCCCCCTGTGTGTTACGGATGCGTTACGCACTTATGCGTTGACCACCAGATTACCTGTGTGCATAACATGAATGCATCTACCTAACACGAATGTAATCCCCTTGAACAGGGAGGTAACCAGAGTGCTTCGCCCGCTGTCCGCCGCGCTCGCCGTCCTTCTGGCGGCAGGGTGCGCGTCGGCGGGCGACGAGGGCGGCGGCGAGACCGGCACGGGCGGCACAGGCCCGATCACCTTCGCCACCGGACGCGACACCACGGCGTACCTGCAACCTCTGCTGGATCGCTGGAACCAGGCCCACCCGGCCGAGAAGGTGACGCTCCTCGAGCTTCCCGAGGCCGCCGACGAGCAGCGCGCGCAGATGGTGGCCAACCTCCAGGCCCGCAGCAGCCGGTACGACGTGCTCGGCCTCGATGTCGTGCAGACCGCCGAGTTCGCGGAGAACGGCTGGATCATCCCCCTGGAGCGCGGGCTCTTCCCGCTCGACAGGTTCCTGCCGCCCACCGTGGACACCGCCGTCTACAAGGGCAAGCTGTGGGCCGTCCCGTACACGAGCAACGCCGGCCTCCTGTACTACCGCACCGACCTGGTGAAGAAGCCACCCCGTACGTGGGCGGAACTTCGCCAGCAAGCCCTAGAGATCACCAAGAAGCGAGACATAGGGGGTTACGCCGGCCAGTTCCTCGCGTACGAAGGACTGACCGTGAACTTCTCCGAAGCCGTGCAGTCAGCGGGCGGGCAGATCCTCAGCCCCGACGGCACGGAGGTGACCTTCGACCCGGCCAAGGGCAGGATCGCCCTGGACTTCCTGCTCCAGGGCCTGCGCGAAGGCTGGATCCCCAGCGAGTCGGTGAGCTACAAGGAGGAGGAGTCGCGCCTGGCCTTCCAGGAAGGACACCTCACCTTCGCCCGCAACTGGCCCCATGCGTACGGCCCCGCTCTGGCAAAGCTGGGCTCCAAGTTCGCGGTGACCAGGCTGCCGGGGCTCGACGGCCCGGGGTCGAGCGTGCTCGGCGGCGTGAACCTGGCCGTCAGCGCCTACTCCAAGCACCAGCACACCGCCCAGGAGTTCATCCGCTACTTCACCGGGCTGGAGAACGAGCGGCGCGTCCTTACCGACGGCTCGTTCCCGCCCGTGTGGACCGAGCTCTACGACGACCCCGACCTGATCAAGCGCTTCCCGTACCTGCCTGTGCTCAAGGAGAGCATCCTGGCCGCCAAGCCGCGTCCGGTGAGCGCGAACTACAACCAGCTCAGCCTGGTGATCGCGAGCACGGTCGCCAAGGCGCTGAGTCCTCCGTACAACGAGTCCGCCGACGACGTGGCGGCCTCCATGAAGTCCGAACTGCAAGAGATCATCAAGACCCAATAGGCCGGAGCGACGACTCCGGCACAGTAAGTAACCCCAGTGAGTCAGAACCACCACAGTGAGGCAACCATGCGAACAGCCAGAGCAGCAGCGATCCTGGCAGGGCTTGCGGTAGCCGTCGCCGCCTGCGGCAACGCGCCGACCACCACGCAGCCCACCGCGTCGAGTTCCGCGTCGGCAGGGGCCGGGGACAAGACGCTCCAGGGCGTCAAGCTCGAGGTCGCCGCGAAGTGGACCGGCCAGGAGCAGAAGAACTTCGAGAGCGTGCTGAAGGCCTTCTCCGACAAGACCGGCGCGCAGGTCACCTACGCCTCCACCGGCGAGGACACGGGCGCCTACCTCGGCCCGCGCATCCAGGGCGGCAACCCGCCGGACGTGGCGATCCTGCCGCAGCCCGGCCTGGTCCAGCAGTACTCCAAGCAGAACGCGCTCAAGCCGCTGACCGACGCGGTGGTCCAGGAGATCGACACCAACTACACGCCGTACTGGAAGGAGCTCGGCTCCGCCGACGGCAAGCCGTACGGTGTGCTGATCAAGGCGGCGCACAAGTCGCTGATCTGGTACCGCGAGCAGGCGTTCCAGGACGCGGGCGTGCAGCCGCCGACGAACTGGGACGAGCTGGTCAAGGCCTCCCAGACGATCGCCGACTCCGGCACGCCCCCGTTCTCCTTCTGCGGCGCCTCCGGCTGGACGCTGACCGACCTGTTCGAGAACGTCTACCTCTCGACCGCCGGGCCGGAGAACTACGACAAGCTCGCCAAGCACGAGATCCCGTGGACCGACGCCAGCGTGACCACCGCGCTGGAGAAGATCGCGCAGATCGTCGGCAAGAAGGAGTTCGTGCTCGACGGCAACTCCGGCGCGCTGCAGACCGACTTCCCGACCTGCGTGACCAAGGTGTACGGCCAGAAGAAGGCCGCCATGGTCATCGAGGCCGACTTCGTGGCCACCCAGGCCGTCCAGGACGGCGCCAAGGTGGGCGAGGACGCCAAGTACATCCCGTTCCCCAAGGCCGGTGACACCGCTCCGGTCGTGCTCGGCGGTGACGTGGCGGTCGCGATGAAGGACTCGCCCGGAGCGATGGCGCTGCTGCAGTTCCTGGCCTCCAAGGAGGGTGGCGAGATCTGGGCCAAGCTGCCCGGCTACCTGTCGCCCAACAAGAACGTCTCCCCCGACAACTACCCCGACCCGCTGACCAAGGCTCTCGGCCAGACGATCATCTCCGCCGGCGACGCCGTCCGGTACGACATGTCCGACCTGGCGCCCAGCGCCTTCGGCGGCACCGACGGCAAGGGCGAGTGGAAGGTGCTCCAGGACTTCCTGCGCGACCCCGCGGACATCAAGGGCGCCCAGACCAAGCTCGAGGACGAGGCCAAGAAGGCCTGGAAGTAAAGAGGTAAGGCCGTGACCGAACGGTTGAACGGCCCGCAGGACCCGCCCGCGACCATCGCGGGTGGGTCCGTCCCCGGACCGGCTGATACCCCCCGCAAGCAACGACGCCTCGGCCCCTCGCCGACGGTCGCCATCGTCTTCCTTCTCCCGGCGGCCGTGCTGCTGGGCATCTGGGTCGTGTACCCGATCGTCTACTCCATCTTCCGCAGCCTGTTCGACGCCACCGGCAGCGGGTTCGTCGGGCTGGGCAACTACCTGACGATCTTCACCGACGGGAGCATGCTCACCACGATCAGGAACAACCTGATCTGGGTGGTCGTCGCCCCGATCGTCGTGACGACGCTGGGCCTGATCTTCGCGGTGCTCACCGAGCGCATCAAGTGGGCGACCGCGTTCAAGCTGATCGTCTTCATGCCGATGGCGGTCTCGCTGATGGCCGCGGGCGTCATCTTCCGGCTCGTGTACGACGAGGACCCGGACAAGGGCGTGGCCAACGCCATCCTGACGACCGTGCACGACACGTTCTCCTCCTCGCAGGGCTATCCGGAGGCACGGCCGCGCGAGGGCGACCAGTCCCAGGTCGCCGCTCAGAGCGGCGCCGTCGTCACCAAGCAGCCCGTGCAGGCGGGTCAGCCGGTGCTGGTCCCGATCGTCGGCATCAAGCCGGAGATCATGCCGGGCTCGGCCGCGCCCGCCAAGGCCGCGCCGCCGGGCAACGACCTGTCCGGGACGGTGTGGTTCGACTTCACGGCGGGCGGTGGCGGCAAGAACGGCGCCATCGACGGCAGTGAGAAGGGCCTGCCCGGCATGACCGTCGAGGCGGTCAAGGACGGCCAGGTCGCCGGGACCGCCACGACCGCCGAGGACGGGACGTTCCGCTTCGACGGGCTGCCGGCCGGCGCCTACGTCGTACGGCTGCCGCAGTCGAACTTCCAGGCCGCCTACCACGGCCTGACCTGGCTCGGCCCGACGCTCATCACGCCGGCGATCATCGGCGCGTTCGTCTGGGTGTGGGCAGGTTTCGCCATGGTGCTGATCGCGGCCGGCCTGGCGGCCATCCCGCGTGACGCGCTGGAGGCGGCCCGCATCGACGGCGCCACGGAGTGGCAGGTGTTCCGCAGGATCACCGTGCCGCTGCTGTCGCCGGTGCTGCTCGTCGTCTTCGTGACGATGATCATCAATACGCTGAAAGTGTTCGACCTGGTGTTCATCATCGCGCCACCGTCGGTCCAGCCGCAGTCGAACGTGATCGCGCTGGAGATGTGGCGGGTGTCGTTCGGCGGCGGCAACAACCAGGGGCTGGGCAGCGCGCTGGCGATCTTCCTGCTCATCCTGGTCCTGCCGTTCATGATCATGAACATCCGGCGGTTCAGGAGGGACGAGTCATGACGACGACCGCAACCGTCACGGCGCCCGCCGGGGCGCACGCGGGCGCTCCGCGCAGGACGTGGGTCAACAAGATCACCGACCGGCTCGGCAGCGGTGGCGTGCAGGTCGTGATGATCCTGCTCGGCCTGTTCTGGCTGGTGCCGACGATCGGCCTGTTCGTCGTCTCGCTGCGACAGCCGGAGGTCAACAGCGCCGAGGGCTGGTGGACGATCTTCACCAAGCCCGCCGAGATCACCATCCAGAACTACCAGAACCTGCTGGCCGGCGGCTTCACCTCGTCCTTCTGGAACACCGTCTTCATCACGGTGCCGACCACCGTCCTGGTGATCGGGATCGCCGCGATGGCCGCGTACGCGTTCGCGTGGATGGAGTTCCCGGGCCGGGACGGGCTGTTCCTGGTCGTGGTCGCGCTGCTGATCGTGCCGATCCAGATCGCGCTGATCCCCGTCGCCATCTTCTACGGCGGGGTCGGCATCTTCGGCTCGATCCCCGGTGTGGTGCTGTTCCACGTGGCGTTCGGACTGCCGTTCGCGATCTTCCTGCTGCGGAACTTCTTCGTCGGCATCCCGGCCTCGCTCCTGGAGGCGGCCCGGATGGACGGGGCCTCCGAGGTGAAGATCTTCGTCTCGGTGGTGTTCCCGCTGGGCAAGCCGGCGATCGCGTCGCTCGGCATCTTCCAGTTCCTGTGGGTGTGGAACGACATGCTCATCGCGCTGGTCTTCGCGGACACGAACAACCAGCCGATGACCAAGGCACTGCAGTCGCAGATGCGGCAGTTCGGGTCGAACGTCGACATCCTGTCGTCGGGCGCCTTCCTGTCGCTGATCATCCCGCTGGTCCTGTTCTTCGCCTTCCAGCGCTACTTCGTGCAGGGCATGATGGCGGGCTCGGTGAAGTAGCCCTTCTTCTCCTGAGCCCTTGAGGCCCTTAGCCAGGGCCCTTCAGCCGGGGGCACGGACACCCGCCCGCCGAGGGGGTGGGCGGGCGTCCGGAAC
>NZ_JAHKRL010000280.1 GCF_019396405.1 Nonomuraea rhizosphaerae
GGGGGCGGAGGGTAGAAGTGGCGGGCGAGCGGGCGAGCGGGCGAGCGGGCGAGCGGGCGAGCGGGCGAGCGGGCGAGCGGGCGAGCGGGCGAGCGGGCGAGCGGGCGAGCGGGCGAGCGGGCGAGCGGGCGAGCGGATCGTAGCCAGCGCACGGTTGGTGGACGATCCGCGGGAGGCAGACGGACGGTGGACGGCGACCGAACGGCGACCCACTTACGCCCCCACTGGAATCACCGCAGATAGATGAACCACAGAAGCGACGGGTCTGCGCGTGCTGGTGGGGCTGCACCGTTAGAGCAAGTGCCGACGGCGAAGGCGAGAAGCCCTGTGTGCTCCGCTTCGCAGGCTGAATCGCAGCTATCGGCAAGTCACTGGGGTGGATTGCAGCTGTTTGCCGTACGGAGTGCGGCTGCGCGAGTCTCGCGTCGAAAGCGGGGGGAGGGTGCGGACACAAGCGTCGACCTGGAGGTCTCACCTCACCGTGGCCACCGCAGGTTGCCGTTCGACGTGGTGGGAGCGGGTGTCGCAACTGAGCCGCGGCACAGGTTCGTGCGCTCTGGACTGCGCCCATGAGAAGAGGCCGCCGATATGTGCTCGGGGGTACACACATCGACGACCTCTACCGAACAATCGGTGGCCCTTACATCGGCGTTACAAGGTTTTCTCGATAATTTCCGCCGCCGCAAAGTTGGGGCTCCAAGTGTCCTCGATGACGGTCGGTTACCTGTCGAATACGGCAACATAGGGCATCGCCTCACACGAACCCCCAGGGATGGACTAGTGGCCACCTCAGATCCGGTCTACCTGCGTGTCGTCGAAGACATTCGACGACAGATCACAGACGGCACCCTTCCCCCCGGCGCGCCTATTCCGTCACGGGCGCAGCTGACCCGCAAGTATCAGGTCGGCGAGACCGCCGCCCGCCACGCTCTTCGCGTTCTGGCGGGTGAGGGCCTCATCATCGGCCGCGTGGGATCGGGCCATTACGTCAGAGAACGCCCCGCCCTCTCACCCTTGCACCGATGGCGGTTCCTCGACCATCCTGCCCCGTTCGCCGCCGATCTGCAGTCACAAGGCAGGCGTGTGACCTGGGACTGGCACAGCGAACCCGCTGAAGCCGGCCCCGACATCGGCAGACGCCTCCGGCTCGACGAATCGACCACGCTGACGAGGACGCACTACGTCTTTCGCGGCGACGGCAGGCCGCTCCAACTGGTCACCTCATACGAGCCACTGGAGTTCGCGGCTCACAATGAGGAGGAACGGCGCAGCCTGGTCGCCAGGATGTACGCGCACGGGATAAAAATCACGGAGGTGGTCGAAAGCGTTCACACGCGCGTGCCCCGGCCTACGGAGAGCGATGCTCTCGATCTTCCGGCGGGCGTGCACATCCTGCATATCGAGCGTACGCACTGGGCAGGCGACCGCCCGGTGGAGACCAGTGACATCGTGATCCCGGGTGATCGCTTCCGGATCATGTACAGCATGCCGGTTTAGATGAGCGCGTTACAGGGCTCCGGGCCGATACCCGTGCCGTTCGGCCTGGAGCTCAGCAGAGAGTCTTGGCGTGTCTTCCGTTTCGGTCCTTGTTGGTACCTCTTATGTCATGTCTGCGCATGAGTCGCAGCCCTTGTGATCACTTAATCGGTGTCAGTCGTCGGTAGCGGCTGGAGATGGCGCGACCGCGATATGCCGGTCCACGCTTCCCGCGCATTGCGACGACGGCAGATCTTACGAAGTAATTCAGGCTCGCTGGCCACCTGAAGCACACGCCCCGCCACGGCGGTCCTCGCCGTCTCTACCGCCCTGCTCTGCACTCACCTGCGAGCACTTCGAGCGTCGGTCGGCGGTAACTTGCTCTCCTATGGACTCCATCGGAAGGCGCTCGTCGCGCGAAGAGCTTCCATGGGCTCTGGAGGCGCTTGGCTTCACGGCGGGCGGCTCACGAAGGTTCGCCGGCGCGATGCCTCATGTAGGTACGGGTCGCCGCTCACGATCTTGGCGTGGGCAAGGCGTCTCCCAGCAGACCCCTTTGGTGAAGCGTTGACGGCAACGACCCGTACACCTTGATGACGCCGGTAACAGTGAACGTTGCCGGGAAACCTGCAACGTCACCAGCTGCTTCCCTGATGCGTCCCGTTGCTGCCTGAGACACGCGGCCACATGCACCACCTCCTGACGACGTAGCTCTCGCGAGCTGTGAATGCTGCTCGAACACGGTCCTCAAGGTGTCGGAGCGATGACCTTCGGAGGGCTGAGGTTGTCGGTGCTCGTTGATAGAACGGTTCTGGAGGTTGCGGATGCGAGTCAAGGACCTGCCCAAACATGAGCGGCCACGCGAGCGGCTGATGGCGAGCGGCGCGACGGCGCTGGCCGATCGCGAGTTACTGGCCGTGCTGCTGGGCTCGGGGTTCCGGGGGTCGAGCGCGATGGATCTGGCGGCGCAGGTGATCGAGCACTGTGGTGACCTTGACGGGCTCGCCAGGGCTGAGCCGCATCGGCTGCTCGCCGTACCCGGTGTGGGGCCGGCCAAAGCCGCGCGAGTGGCGGCGGCCTTTCATCTCGTACGGCGCGCGCAGGCGGAGCCCGAGCCGGCAAGGATCGCGAACACCTCCGACCTGGCCATGGTCGTCGCCCCACTGCTGCACGGTCACACGCGAGAGCGACTGGTTGTGGTGGTGTGCGATGTTCGGGGTGCGGTGTTGCGGCGGGTGGTGCTCACGGAGGGCGGATCTGATCACACGACGGTTCCGGTCCGGGACATCATCACGGTGGTGTTGACGGCCGGCGGGGCGGGGTTCGGGATGGCGCACAATCACCCCAGCGGCTGTCTCGACGCGAGTGACGCGGATGCGGCGGCTACGGCCCAGCTTGCGGAGGCTGCCGAGACGGTCGGACTCCGGTTTCTCGACCACTTGATCGTCACAGATACGGGGTGGCGGCGAGTGCGGTTCTGATCGTCACGGGGCGGGAGTAGTGGGCGAGGGCAGCGCGAGGACGATCATCCCGGTTTCACCCATGCGGCAAGACCGCCGAGCATGGCACCGGCCGTAAGGCATGGAGCCTGACGTGATGGGAGCTCACGTGGCGCCGAACCGCCCGTGAGCTTGATCGGCGCGCAATCACCACCGAAGCACATAAGAGAGACCAGGACCGCTAAATCGCCAAATATCGACTGCCGCACCTACATTTCCCTCTTTTCCCGAGAATAAGAGTTGAGCGTTCCTCGGAAAGCTGGCCCATGCCACCAGTGGCAGGTAGGGCCACCAGGGCAGCATTGGCCTTGTTTGAGCCGCTCTGCGGAGCCGCCAAGAGTGCTGATCTACCGTAAGAACACCGAAAGGAATCTTTCTGTTGATAGCGCTGAACCTCAGTTTTCCGCTAACAGCCCATGAGACGCTTCTTTCTGCGAGCAGGCCGTTTGGACGTCAGCCGGTCAACCGCTCGCAAGCGCGTGGTCCCGTGCTCCCCGGAGGGCATGGGACCACGCGTACCCGCCACCGGGTTCCACCCACTGTGCGCGACGGCGCAATCCGCAGTGGACGGAACGGGCTCCCCGGCAAGTCCAAGCCCGGCGGCAGGTTCTCGGGAAGGCTCAGCTCCACCGAGCGGGTTCCTCGCACATGTCAGCGCACTGCGCGACGCTGTCAGTGAGGGGAACCCGTGAAAAACCGAAGGCTCTCTGAATCGCGGCCGCTCTACTGTAGAGGGCGGCTGCCTCGTCGCTGGCCCTGTATCAGACGCGGGATGTGGGGCCAGCGACGACCTTCGATCAGCAGCATGGATATAGATTTTCCGACATTTCCGAGTAAATGGCATGGCCGTGAGTCGGCATCTGAGATGCAACAGCGGCGCAGACGAAGTGTGAGCGACAATCCCTTCGCACGTAACGCCCAGGAACTCGACCATATAAGCCAAGTTCCGCGCAAACGTGAAGCAGCCGTTATCTATCAGAGCAACCATTCTTCGGCGACACCATCTCAAGCGGCTCCCCGACTGTGCGCCGATAGCGAGCCCTCTCCGCAGCCATTGAAGTAGCTTCAAGCGTCGCCAACATCCGGCACAAAGCCGTGAACACATATTTTGGGCCCCCGGCAGAACGCGGAGCATTGGGATGACGTCTGCCGGGGGAACGGGCAGGCACGAACCACTGCCTGGCCGAGCGAACGGACCGCTGCGCAGGGCGATCCGTGAACTCATGACTCCGCCCCCTCCTGACCATCCACGTCGTCGAAGCCATGAGACCCGACCCACTGGGCGGCAGTATGCGGGCCGGGAGTCTTCAGATCATGAAACCCAGAGGCCGCAGAGGGGCCGGTCCCTGGATCATCCAGAATTGGCACCGGCCGGCCGCTCTCACCATCGAGCGCCGCCCCGTCGAAGCCGCAATGCGGCATCCAGCAGCAAGCACCACATCCATGCCAGAAGGCGATGCTGGATACGCCGACGCCGGCTCGCGATCATTGAGCGTCCCCTGCCAGTAGTTGTTTCCACCACACCTCCACCTCAGAGGCGACTTTTCGAGCACTTTCTTCCACCACCAGTCGCTTACCTCCTCTGGTTGTACGGCGAATGCAGCGCAGGCCGCCTATCTGACAGAGCTCGTAGAAGACGGGCTTACAGTCGCAGGTGTAGTCGTGGACGCGAACCCGTTCGATGCAGGGGCGCACGGGATCCCATTCGATCGACACTGGCGAACTGTTCGACGCTGCCACATGGCGTCCGTGGAGGTCTCCTTTTTCCCACGGCATGCCTTAACTATAACCCAGGCGTATTCACTGGTCTAGGTCCTGTATCAATACACTCAAAGAGCGTGTCTATTTTGTGTAGGCATGTATGGTTTCGTCTATAATCCCTTTGTGCTCGATCGCGAAGGACCCGTGCCTCTGTACAAGCAGGTCGCCGAGCTGATCTGCGAGAAGATCGAGCGCGGGGAACTGGTGGCAGGCGATCCGGTGCCCAGCGAGGCCACACTCGAGAAGGATTATGCGATCGCCAGGACCACTGCCAGGCGAGTGGCGCGAGAGCTTCGCGAGCAAGGCATGGCGTACACGATCCAGGGCGAGGGCACGTTCGTCGGCCCACCCGGCGCACCGCGTACGCCCAGAACGATGCCGATCTACCAGAAGATCGCCGAAGAGATCGCCGAGCGCATCCGACGGGGCGAGATAGCACCCAATCGGGCGATCCCTGGCGAGAAGGCCATGATGCGGCAGTACGGCGTCGCCAAGGTGACCGCACGGCAGGCGGTGGGACATCTCAGGGAGCAAGGCTGGGTGTTCACCGTTCCCTATCGGGGCACCTATGTGTCCGATCCCAAGGACTGGCCCGGTAAAGGGCCGTAACTCGTCACCCCTTGTATGGCCGCCCGTATACCCTGAGTGTCATGCTCGATCGCGAGGGTGACAGGCATCCTTATCAGCAGATCACCGAGATACTCCGGTTGCGCATTACCCGTACGCTGGCGCCGGGCGATCCGGTGGCCAGCGAGGCGCAGATACAGCGCGAGTTCGGGGTGGCACGCACCACCGCACGCAGAGCGATTCGAATGCTTCGGGACGAGGGACTGGTCCACACCGTTCATGGTGAGGGGACGTTCGCGGGGGTGCTCGATCAGGCACCGCGCGTTTCTCAAAAAATCCCGCTATATCAGCATATAGCTGCCGATATCGCGCAGCGCATCAAAGCCGGAGAACTGCGGCCGAGGCGGCCCATTCCCGGAGAGGCCGCACTGCTGCGGCAGCATGAGGTGGCGCGGGAGACTGTACGGCGAGCCATGGCGCTGCTGCGCGACCAAGGGTGGATTTATACCGTCCCGCAACGTGGCAGCTTCGTCTGTCCCGAGGAGCGTTGGCCGACAGAGTGAGTGACCGCCATCGTCGCACCAGGCTGACGGGCCACGGGTCGTCGTCTTCGTGAGTTCGCCGCGTCCTTACGGATTGCTCGTCGTTCTCGTGGGTCACTGGTCGTTGAGCAGGCGGAAGGTCAGGCATACGACGGTGGATGAGTCGGTCACCTTGTGGCCCAGGCCGGCCCAGTAGCGGGCGTGGGCCTCGCGCCAGTGGTCGATCGAGCGGAAGCCCTCTCCCTCCGACTGGGCGAACTCCCAGGTCACCGCGGAGAACGGTGTCGGTTCTACCTTGGTGATCTCCAGCAGGGCCACCCGGGTGCCGGTGTTGTCGATCAAAGCGAGGTGTTCGCCGAGGTGTTCCAGGGGCTCGTTCTCGGCCTCGTAGTCGAGTTCCAGCAGGCCGGCGGTGGCGGTTTTGGCGCCGGACAGGACCAGGTCGGTGAGCCAGGTGCGCTGGTCGCCGGGCATGCCGAGTTCGAGTACGCGTAGTCCGTTCATGCGAGCCCACATGCGACAGAGCGTACGTGTCAGAAGACCGGGATGATTTCCTCGGGGTCGATGAAGTCGACCACCACGCCCTCCAGGTCGAGCTCGGGGATGGCGGGGAACGCGATGCCCCAGCGTTCGACGATGACGCGGACGCGGGCCATCGCTACTCGCCAGTTCTCGGCCTGCTCCTCGTACGACAGCACGCCCAGGCCGGCGTCACGGGCGTGGTCCATCAGAACGCGGTGGTTGGGCAGGAAGTACGGCGGTAGTTCCCAGAAGCCCTCGGGTGGCTCCCAGAGGATCATGGACAGGAAGACGAAGCCGGCGCGGAGCTGGCGGGTGATGAGGGAACGGGTCTCGTCGGTGAGACCGGGCCACTCGTTCTCCAGGATGGTCATGCAGATCTGGAGATGTCGGGACTCGTCCCGGCCGATGCGCTGGAACATCTCGCCGAAGACAGGGTGTTGGGTGCCCGAGGCCATCCCCCTGAACAGGGTGGAGGCGGCCATCTCGCCCATCATGAAGCTGGTGAAGAGAACGGGGAGCGTGTACTTGCCCACGGCGACGTTGTAGCCGGTCCAGTAGCGGCCGCCGTTGTGGTAGAGCCAGCCGATGTTGTTGTGGGCTGCCTTCTCCAGGTCGTCGGAGGGGGTCCAGTCGAGGGGGCCGCCGGGCCAGAGTTTGGCGATGGTGCGCTGGCAGCATTCCTCGTGGTTCATCTCGTCGCGGGTGATCGAGAAGAAGCACTTCCTGACCGGGTCCTCCTCGTGCTTCTCGAACGCCTGGATGGTAGCGCGGGCGAACACGGCCGGTCCTGAGGCGTCGAAGTTCGCCAGGACGGAGAACCAGTACATGATTCCCAGGCGCTGTTCGCGGGTGAAGTCGTCCGGGTTCAGGCCGTCCCAGGGGAGGTCGGCTGGGTTCCAGAGGGTTCGTTTGGATTTTTCGTATATGGCGGCCAGTTTGGCGGTCTCTACTCGCCATTCCATCGGGTAGATGTTCGGCTGCGGGATTTCCGGGGCGGGCCAGAAGCCGCCCTCGGGGACGGTGAGGTCTGCCATGTGACACCTCCACTACCTATCCTGCGGGGCGGCGTCACGGCTTTCAAGTTTGCCCCGCAAGGGCGCGCTTCCTTGCGTCTTGGAGGGGAGGAAGGGCGAAGTCGGTTGATGTGCGGATTTGGCGGGGTCTTTTGCTGCGGTGCTCTCTGGGGGTCGGGGTACGGCTGGAGGTCTGGTGATCGTTGGGTCGGGCGCGTTGGCGTTGCACGGTCGTCATGTGGGACATGGCGGGGGCGGGTGGGCGCTGTGCAGGGATGGCCAGGGGATCGGTGAATGTTGTACGGACCTGGTCAGGCGGTTGATGAGTGCTGAGCGGACCTGGTCAGGCGGTTGGTGGATGCTGAGCGGGCATGGACAGGCGGTTGGTGGATGCTGTGCGGGCGTGGCCACGGGGTAGCGGGCGCTGTGCGGGCTTGGCCGACGGTTTGGTGGGTGCTGTGTGGGCGTGGTCGGGTTTGGGGACGCTGCGTGGGGGTGGGTGGGATGTGGGTCTAGCTGATCATGTACGGGTGCGTTGGGTGATGGCTACGCACACCAGTACTGCCAGTGCCGTTGCCACCGTGGCCGGACCGTAGCGCTCCCCCATCAGGAACCAGGCCCAGACCAGCGTGAGCAGCGGCTGTGTGAGCTGGGTCTGGCCTGCTCTGGCGATTCCGCCCCTGGCCAGACCGGCGTACCACGGGACAAAGCCGAGGAACATCGAGATCGCGCCCACGTACGCGAACCCGGCGACCGCCTCCACGGACGGCTCGATCGGGGTGGTGAGCGCGAGTACGGCGGTTATGGGGGCGGTGAGGGGGAGGGAGAGGACGAGGGTGTGGGAGATGACCTGCCAGCCGGGTGCGTCGCGGGAGAGCCTGGCGCCCTCCGTGTAACCGACGGCCGCTGAGACGAGGCAGCCGACCAGGAGCAGGTCCGGCCAAGCGGCGGAGTCCTGGCCCCGGGTGAGGGTGAACGCGGTGATCGCGGCGGCTCCTGCCGTACAGGCGAGCCAGAAGGCGGGGCGTGGGCGTTCGCCGGCGCGTAGGACGGCGCAGGCGGCGGTGGCTGCGGGGAGCAGGCCGATGACGACGGCCGAGTGGGAGGTGGTGGCGCCGAGATGGAGCGCCAGACCGCTGAAGACCGGGAAACCGAAGACGACGCCGAGAGAGATCGCGGCGTATGACCCCCATTGGGCACGGGGTGGGAGGAGCGGGAGGCGGGCGAAAAGTAGGCAGATGACGGCTATGACACCGGCGATCGCGGCACGGCCGATGGCGACGAGCCAGGGATCGAAGCCACGCATCGCGTACACGGTGGCGGGGAACGAGCCGGAGAAGGCGAGGACGCCGAGGAAGGCCAGAGCGGTTCCTTGGCGAGCACGGCTTCCGCGGGAGTGAACCGCGGAGGTTTGTGCGGGCGGACCGCCGTTCGAGTGACCTGCAGCGTTTTGTATGGCCGGACTGCCGGGCGGGTGATCTGCAGCGCTCTGTGCGGCTGGACGGCCGGGCGAGTGACTTGCAGCGCTCTGTGCGACTGGAGCGCTGCCCGAGTGACCTGTAGCGCTCTGTGCGGCCTGGTCGTCTCCCGAGTGAGCGACCGGCGTTGAGGAGGCCGACACCAGGGCCGACGCTGAGGTTGATGCCGAGGTCGACTTCGGAAACGGCGCAGGTAGGGGCACGGATGTCGACGCGGATGCTGGGGCGGGTGCCGGAGTGAGGGCGGACGCAGGGGCGGAGGCGGGTGCGGACGCAAGGGCGGGTGTGGGGGCGGAGGTCGAGGCGGGGGCGGAAATGGAGGTGGGGATGGGAGGGGATGCCGACGTGGAGATGGGGGGCGGCGCGGGGATGGACGCCGATGCGGGCTTCGATGTGGCCGCCGGGGCGGGTATGTGGGCGGACGCAGAGGCAGGGGCGGAGGGAGGTGTCGACGCGGGAGCGGAGGTGGGGGCAGAGGAAGGGGTGGACGCGAGCGGTGATGCCGATACAGGTTCAGATGCCGCAGCGGAAGCCTCCGCCGAAGCTGCATCCTTTGGTATCGCCCCTCCCGAGACGGCTCCTGGCCCCGCCGTTCTCGGGACCGCTACTCCATCGTCACCGATAGCGCTATCCTCATCTCTCATGGATCACGATAGCAGTATCGCCCACATCATCGCGATCCTCCGCGAAGAGGTCGCTCGCTCCCATCCCGGCGCCCGCCTGACGTCCTCCCGCGAGCTGATGCGCCGCCACAACGTCAGCCCCGTCACGGTCTCCCGGGCCATCGCGCAACTGACCGCCGAGGGCCGCATTGTCACCAAACCGGGCAGTGGAGCGTTCGCCGCCCATCCGCCGAGGAAGTCCTCCGACCCGCCGGACTTCTCCTGGCAAACCGTCGCCCTCGGTGACCGCGTCGTGGACGAGACGCCGGTGACCGCCCTGCTGAGCCCCGCCCCGGAGCAGGCGGTCGCGCTCACCGGGGGCTACCTGCCTCCTGGGCTCAGGCCGGACAAGCAGCTGGCCGCCGCCGCGGCGAGGGCCGTACGCAGGCCGAACGCGTGGGCGATGCCGCCGTTGACGGGGCTGGCCGAGCTGCGCAGGTGGTTCGCGACGCAGGCGGGAGGCGATGTGACGGCGGCCGACGCGTTGATCGTCAGTGGCGGACAGTCCGCGCTCACGCACGCGTTCAGGTCGCTGGCCGCTCCGGGGACGCAGGTGCTGGTGGAGACGCCGACGTACCCGGGCGCGCTGGCCGCGGCCAAGGCGGCGGGCCTGCGGGCGACGGCCGTGCCGATCGATCGCGACGGCGTACGGCCGGACCTGCTGGCGGAGGCGTTCGCGGTGACGGGGGCGCGGGTGTTCCTGTGCCAGCCGACGTTGCAGAACCCGACCGGTGCCACGCTGTCCGCCGAGCGCAGAGAACAGGTGCTCCAGGTGGCGAGGGCGGCCGGTGCGTTCGTGGTCGAGGACGACTACGCGCGCTACTTCACCGACCAGGCGCCGCCGCCGATGGTGTCGATGGACACGCACGGCACGGTCGTGTACATCTGTTCGCTCACCAAGATCCTCTCCCCTAGCGCGCGGGTGGCGGCCGTCGTGGCGCGGGGGCCGGCGGCGCACCGGCTGCGGGCGAACCAGTTGGTGGAGTCGTTCTTCGTGGCGCGTCCGCTGCAGGAGACGGTCCTGGACTTCGTCGGCTCGCCCGGCTGGACCAGGCATCTGGCGAGCGTACGCGCCGAGATCCTGCTCCGCCGTGACACGCTGGCGGCCGAGCTGGCCGCGCGGGTGCCCGCCGCCGAACTGCACCTGGTGCCGAAGGGCGGCGCGCACCTGTGGGTCCACCTGCCTGCCGAGATCGACGAGAACGCCCTGGTCGAGGCCGCCAGGCGTCACGGCGTGCTGGTGGGTGCCGGCAGGATGTACTACCCGTCGGAGCCGCCCGGCCCCCGCCTCCGCCTCACGCACCTGGCTGCGGCGAACCTGCCCGAGCTGGCGGAGGGGGTACGGAGACTGGCCCAGGCCGTTCACGAGAGCGCATGACAGACCAGCCGTTCACGACAGCAATGTGACACGACACACTGCCTTTCACGTCGGCACGTGAAGTGTCGGGTTGAGGTGCTGATATATCGGGCGTTGGAGTGGATGTTGCTGACACGTCGGGCGCTGACACGTCGGGCGCTGACATGGATGGCGCTGGAGTGGATGGCGGTGGCGCGTCAGGCGCTGGCACGTCAGGCGCTGGCGAACACCTCGTAGTGCTCCACAGTCCGCTCCCTGTCCACGAGGTAGCGGTCGTCCTCGGGATAAAAGACCGCTACGCCGGGATCGTCCCCAGCGAACGCCTTGATCGCCTCCCAGGACTCCCAGAGCGAGATCAGGTAGAACTCGGTACGTTCCTCCACGTCCCGCTTGGTGAAGTACGCCCCCTTGTTCCCAGGCGTCTGCGTGTAGCCGGTGAATCCGGTACGCAGCAGATACTCCGCGTACGCGTCGGCATCGGTCGTACGAGTCCATCCCCGCCATGTGCGAACGATCACGCAGCCCATGATGGCGCAACCTCCTATTGCCGTACAGTGGTGACATGCTGGCGCCCGCGGAGCTCGTGCGCGACTTCCTGAACACCTACGACCTCGACTCCGACGCCGACGAGCTGGCCTCGCCCGCCGAGCTGGCGCTCTGGCTGCGGGAGCGGGGGCTGATCGGCCGGCGCGACCGCGCGTCCGACGACGACCTCATCACCGCGCTCACCTTGCGCGAAGCCCTCCGCGCAGCGCTACGACACGACGACGGAGCCACTCAGCACAACAACACCACGCAACACAACAGCGCCGGAACTCAGCACAACAACGCCGCACACCACGACAGCGCCGGAACTCAGTACGAAACTCCCAACATGTCCCAGTTGCCGTCACTCCCCCTCCACATCCGCATCACCCCCCACCCAGAACTGGTCCCCATGGAGGACGGTGTCCAGGGCGCTCTGGCGAGGATCGCCGCCGCTACCATCAGTCCTTCCTGGCACCGGCTGAAGGTCTGCGCCGAGGCGACATGCCAGTGGGCGTTCATCGACTCCTCGAAGAACCGGTCAAGATCGTGGTGTTCCATGCGGGTCTGTGGCAACCGCACCAAAACACGTGCCTACCGGGCGAGGAAGCAGGGTTCGCGTCATCTCCAAGGCTCAAACACCGATACGGTGTAACTCGTGCCTTGTGGCATGACGGCAGGCGAAGGAGCGGGCCGAGATGGCAGACGTAGGCGTCCGGGCGGCCCGGCGCGAGGATGTGCTCCAGGTTGCGAATACTCAGATCCGCGCCTGGCGTTACGGCTATCGGGAGTTCCTCCCGGAAGGGCCGCTCGAGCAGATGACGGGAGCTGCGGCCGAGAAGATGTGGCTGCGCCAATGGGACGAGGCGATCGTCGCCCCGCCCACTCCCATGCACCGCGTTCTGGTGGCGGTGGAGACCATCCTCGACACGGAGGGGTTCCCCGCTCTGGGCCCCGGCGGCACCGGGGCCGCGCACGCCACGCCGCGCGGCGGTGAGCGGGTGGTCGGCCTGGCCTCGCACGCTCCTGCCGAGGACCCCGACTGCGACCCCACCATCACCGCCGAAATGCTGACCTTGCTGGTTGATCCCGACTTCGTGCGCCGCGGCCACGGCAGCCGCCTGCTCAACGCCACCGTCGACCACCTACGCGAGGACGGTTTCCGGCAAATCGTGACATGGGTGTTCGCCGACAACTATGCGGTGCTCGGCTTCCTGGAGTCGGCGGGCTGGGGCGAGGACATGGCCGAGCGCGTGCTCGACATGGGCCGTCCCATCCGCATGGTCAGGCTCACCACGGACATCAGCTAGAGGAACACATGGTTACCCCCGGTCAGTGGATCGCCGGCGCGCGTCCCCGAACCCTTCCCAACGCCGTCGTCCCCGTCATGGTGGGCACCGGCGTGGCGATCGGCGAGGGCGGCTTCATCTGGTGGCGCGCGGTCGTCGCGCTGCTCGTCGCGCTGTCGCTGCAGATCGGCGTCAACTACGCCAACGACTACAGCGACGGCATCCGCGGCACCGACGACCAGCGGGTGGGCCCGATGCGCCTGGTCGGCTCGCGCGTGGCCACCCCGCCGCAGGTGCTGGCGGCGGCGCTGGGCTGCTTCGCGATCGCCGCGGTGCTCGGGCTGACGCTGGTGATCGCGACGCGGGCGTGGTGGATCCTGCTCGTGGGCGCCGCCGCGATCGCCGCCGCCTGGTTCTACACCGGAGGCAGGACGCCGTACGGCTACCGCGCGCTGGGTGAGGCGTCGGTGTTCACGTTCTTCGGCGTCGTGCCCGTGGTCGGCACCGCGTACGTGCAGACGGAGCACCTGTCGTGGGCGGCCCTGGCGGCGTCCATCCCGGTGGGACTGCTGTCGTGCTCCATGCTCGTCGTGAACAACCTGCGCGACGTGGGCACCGACGGCAAGTCGGGCAAACGCACACTGGCCGTCGTGCTGGGCGAGGAGCGCACCCGCAAGCTGTACGCGGCGTGCCTGATCGTGCCGTTCGTGATCGCGGTGGCCATGCTCCCGGTCGCGCCGCTGGCCGCGGCCGCGGTGCTCGCGGCGCCGCTGGCGATCATCCCGGTCAAGACGGTCCTGCACGGCGCCGTCGGCCCCGCGCTGATCGGCGTGCTGCAGGCGACGGGCAAGCTACAGATGGCGTACGGGCTGCTGTTCGCCCTCGGCCTGGCGATCACCCTCTAGCCGGAATTGTCCCGTTGCCTGGCGATCACTCTCCAACTGGAACTGCGCCATTCCCTTCATCAGCCGCTCGGCCTGAGCGGCTTTTCCAGGTTCGCAGCCGTACCGGACGATCGTGTGGATGGTGCGCTGATGCGCGAGCCGCGGCAACAGCGGCCCGATGATGAGAATGGCGGTGATCAGCACGGACGCGACCGCCAGGGCGACCACCGCCACCGCGCTGCCGCTTCCGGCCACGGCGAAGCCCGAAAGGCCGGCCAGGCCGCCGATGACCGCCGCGGGTCCGCGACCGCCGACCAGGAGCGGCACGAGGCCTTTCTTGGGACGCGCCATGGCCATCACCGACTTTGGTACCAACCTTGACCTCAGGGTGGAACCAGAGTAGAGAAGTGTCAAGGCAATTGCTGGTTTTGTTGGTACCAATCATTGAAGGTGCCCATGACGACTTCCCTCTATCGCGCACTCGCCGACGATCTGAGAAAGTCGATCTATTGGGGCGAGCTCACGCCCGGCACCCGGCTGCCGACCGAGACCGAGTTGCAGGACAAGTACGGGGTCTCCCGCAACACCGTACGACTGGCCCTGGGGCTGCTCATCAATGAGGGGCTGATATTCACCAAGGCACGCCAAGGCACTTATGTGCGCGACCAGCGCCCCATGCGCATCATGCTGCACGACGACATAACTCCCGCCCAGGCCGCGACCCCCGAGTACGACGCCTTCACCGTCGAGATGATGCGGGAGGGCCGCGACCCCCGCCAGGTGATCGAGGTGCACGTCGTGCATCCCCCGGTCGAGCTGGCGACGCGACTGGAGCTCGGCGAGGAGGTTCTGGCCGCCGTCAGGCGCCGCCTGAAATACGTCGACGGCGAGCCCTATATGATCAACGACAGCTATTTCCCGCTGGAGCTGGTCCAGAGCAGCGAAATCATGGACCCCACCCCGATACCTCGCGGAGCGAATGAGGTGCTGCGCGAATTAGGACACCTTCAGCGGACGCTGGAGGACGAAATCATCTCCCGAATGCCGACCATCGAGGAATCGTCGCGCATGAACATCCGTCCGGGCACTCCGGTGACCGTCCATATTCGTACCGGCCGCGAGGACGGCGGGCTGCCCGTACGGGTCGCGGTGACGGTCGTTCCCGGTGACAAGGGAATTCTGCTGTACAAGATTGAGCAGCCATGCCAGACCTGATCCCGACCCGCGCGACCCCCGACGACACCCCTCGCATTCTGGAATTGCTCGACAATGCCGCCGCCTGGCTCCACAGGCGTGGCATCACTGCCCAATGGTCCATAGGCGGCTTCCCGACCGAACGCATCATCAGCGACATCCGTGACGGGCACGTGTACGTGGTGCGCCACGACACCTCACTCGTCGCCGCGGTCACCATCGACCGCCGCGCCGACCCGGAGCTCTGGCAGCCGGACGACAACCCCGACCGCGCCGTCTACGTGCACCGGCTGGTCGTGCGGCGCAGCTGGGCGGGACGCCGCATCGGGGCGCTGCTGCTGGACTTCGCCGCCGAGTGCGCGGCCGCCGCCGGGCTGCCGCTCGTCAGGGTCGACTGCGCCAAGGGCAACACCGACCTGCACCGCTACTACACGTCCATGGGCTTCAGCCACGTGCGGACCGTCGATCTGCCGCACCGCCGGTCGGGGGCGCTGTTCCAGCGGGCGACGTGCGGGGACCGAACGGCCCCCGCACTCACCACCGACCTCAAGGCGGGGGTGACCCTCAGCGCCAACCTCAGCCGGCGGTGAACCTCAGCCTCCGGTTCTCGTGGTCGATCTCGGCGATTCTCACCGAGACGCTCGATCCGGCCTGCGGCTGCTCTCTGCCGACGAGCAGCCCGTGCACCCCGTCGGCGACTTCGACGAAGACACCGAACGGGACAACTCTGGCGACGCGCCCGTCGAGCACGTCGCCGACGCCATGATGCGCCATGAAGCCTTCCCAGGCATGGGACATGCGATCACCTCCTTCCTGCGCGATCTCCGCCTGGCGGGTGCGCTGGAGGCGGCGGGCCACGGGCCCGCTCGGTGATCAAGGCGTGGCCGGGCGCCCCGTCTCGTCATGGCCCTTGGCCGACCCGGCAGTCACGCTTTTCAGCGTAGTCGCTACGGCACGGCGGTGAACAGCTCGTAGCTGTGCCCGTTGGGATCGCGTACGTAGACGCCGCGACCGCCGCCGAGGTGGTTGATCCGCCGGTCCCAGCCGTGGCCGGGGCCCGCGCCGTAGGCGATGTCCTGGGACTCCCGCAGCCGGCCCAGCACCGCGTCGAACGTGCCGTCGTCGACCAGGAACGCGTAGTGCCCCGGCTGCACCTGGCCCCGGTCGTCGAAGTCCAGCGCCAGATCTTCATTCACCCGTACCGGGACGAACGGCCCGGCCGGCGGTGAGACGGGCAGTCCCAGCAGGTCCGCGAGGAACGTGGCCGCCTCCGTCTTGTCCGCCGCCGAAACGATCAGGTGGTTCAGCACGATGGACATAGATGTCTCCATTCGGATATATGCGATTCGCACATACTATATATGCAGATCGCATCCATCCAGGGGTAGGCTACGAGCATGACTGCGCACGGCCTTCCCTCAACTGCATGCGACGGCGGTCCTGCCCTCTTCCGGCTCGTACGCTTCTGGTCCCGCCGGTGGATCAACCGGGCGTCGGAGGAGCAGACCGGAGAGACCCGCCACGTCCAGCACATCCTCGCCGTGGAGGCCGTCGACACCGGCATGGACACCACCGAGGAGGCCACCGTCGGCACCGTGGCCCACCAGCTCGGCCTTGACCACTCCGGCGCCAGCCGCATCGTCAAGGACGCCACCAAGGCCGGCTACCTGACCCGTGCCTCCTCCGAGCAGGACCGCCGCCGCGCCTCACTCCAGCTCACGCCCCACGGCGAGAACCTGCTGGCGGGCTCGCGGCAGTGGCAGCGGCACGCGTTCGACGAGCTGACGGTGGGCTGGGACGACTACGACCGGCGGCAGTTCGCCGCGTACCTGACCCGCCTGGCCGACGAACTCGGCGTCTGACAAGTCTCTTCCCAGGCCTCAGGTTCAGGCGCGCATCACCACGCGAGGGGCGATCTCGATGCCCAGCTCGCGTTCGTGCTCCACCAGCGCCCTCAGCTCTGGGCCCCATTCCGGCTCGGGCAGCACCTTGAAGCCGTGACGTTCGTACCAGGGGGCGTTCCAGGAGACGTCGCGGAACGTCGTGAGCGTCACCGCGGGGGCTCCGGCCGCCGCCGCGTGGTCGAGCACGCCCCGCATCAGCCGGCCGCCGATGCCCTGACGCATCCGGGCGGGGTGTACGGCGAGCTGCTCCAGATGGAGGTTGCCGTCGACCCAGGCGATCAGCGCGAACCCGGCGGGCGGGTCACCCTCCACGAGCACCACGGACGGGTCCGTGACCTCTTCGATCATGGTCGTGCCCGGCGGGAACACGATGCCCACCTGCTCGAACAGCCCGTCAGCGGCCAGCTCCACCGCCACCAGCCCCGGAAGGTCCTCCGCCTCAGCCCATCGCACCATGCGGACACGGTCTCATGTTCGGCGTGATTCGCGCCTCTGGATATTAGTGTGATGCTTGAAGGCCCGGCTGTGCGGAGCCGGAACCTCTCCTTACGTCGTGCCCATGACCCGCGCGAGCAGGTCGTGGGCATGACGTGCGTCCAGCGGACCTACAGGTTGAGCAGGGGCTCCAGGCCGATGGTCAGGCCGGCCAGCTCACGCACCCGCCGCACGCCGAGCAGGACCCCCGGGGTGAACGCCGCGCGGCTCATCGTGTCGTGCCTGATCGTCAGGGTCTCACCGTCGCCGCCCAGCAGCACCTCCTGGTGCGCGATCAGGCCGCTGAGCCGTACGGCGTGCACGTGGACGCCGCCGACGTCGGCGCCCCGCGCCCCGTCGAGCTGGGTGGAGGTGGCGTCGGGCATCGCGCCGAGCCCGGCCTTGGCGCGCGCCTCCGCGACCAGCTCGGCGGTGCGCCGGGCGGTGCCGGACGGGGCGTCGGCCTTGTTGGGGTGGTGCAGCTCGATGATCTCGACGGACTCGAAGTGCTTGGCCGCCTGCTGGGCGAAGTGCATCATGAGCACGGCGGCGATGCCGAAGTTGGGGGCGATCAGGCAGTTGGTGCCCGGTGAGGCGGCCAGCCAGCCCCGGATCGTGTCGAACCGCTCCTCGGTGAACCCCGTGGTGCCCACCACCGGATGCACGCCGTGAGCGATGGCCCATTCCAGGTTGCCCATGACCACGTCGGGATGGGTGAAGTCGACGACCACCTCGGCGGGCTCCAGGCCCTCGATGGCGTCGTCCTTGTCGAGCGCGGCGACCAGCTCCAGGTCGGGAGCCGCCTCGACCGCCTTGCACACCTCGACGCCGACGCGACCCAGCGCGCCGAGCACACCTACCCTGATCACAGGGCAACCCTATACCTGAACCCGCCCCCTGGGCCCGGCGCCCGCCGGTGATGACGCTCATCAGCAAGAGCCGGGCGGACTCTCAGGCCACCAGCCCGTTGCGGTAGGCGTAGACCACCGCCTGTACGCGGTCACGCAGGTCGAGCTTGGTGAGAATGCGCGACACGTACGTCTTGACGGTCTCCTGGCTGAGCACCAGCGACTCCGCGATCTCGCTGTTGGACAGGCCGTCGGCGATCAGGCGCAGCACCTCCAGCTCGCGCGGGGTCAGCGCGAGGCCGTCCGGAGTGGCCCCCGGTGGGCGGATCCGCGCCGCGTACCGGCCGACGAGCTGCCGCGTCACCTCGGGGGCCAGCAGCGCGGCGCCCGAGGCGACGGTGCGGATGCCGTGCAGCAACTGCGCCGGTGGGGCGTCCTTGAGCAGGAAGCCGCTGGCTCCCGCGCGCAGCGCCTCGTAGACGTACTCGTCCAGGTTGAACGTCGTCACCACGAGCACCTTGACCGGGTGCTCCACCCCGGCGCCGGCCAGCAGGCGGGTCGCCTCGATGCCGTCGAGCACCGGCATCCGGACGTCCATCACCACCATGTCCGGGTTCAGCCGGTGGGCGAGGTCGACCGCGGCGCGGCCGTCCCCGCACTCGCCCACCACCTCCAGGTCGGGCTGCGCGTCGATGATCGTGGAGAACCCGGTGCGGATCAGCGCCTGGTCGTCGCAGATCAGCACCCGGATCGGCGCGTTCACGAGGGGTTTCCGGCGGGGATGCGCGCCCGCACGACAAAGCCGTCCGCCCGCCGGTGCGCGCTGAACTCACCGCCCAGTGCGGCCACCCGCTCGCGGAGCCCGGCCAGGCCCCGCCCACTGCCACCGGGGGAAGCGGCTCGCGAGCCGCGGCCTTCGGTGCTGACCTCCACGGTGATCTCCCTTTCTCCATGACGTACGCGGACCACCGTACGGCTACCGTGCGCGTATTTGAGGGCGTTTGTCAGAGCTTCTTGAACCACTCGGTAAGCCACGAACTCGGCGCTGCCCGCCGACTCGGACGACTCGCCCTCCTCGATGTACTCCACCGGCTGACCGGCCTGGCGCGTCTGCTCCACCAGCGTGCGCAGCTCGCCGGCGGACGGCATCCGGACGTCGGTGTCGTGATCGGGATTGAGCAGGTCGAGCAGGTGCCGCAGGTCGCTGATGGCCCGCCGGCCGGTGTCGCTGACGGCGCTCAGGGCCGCGTCGAGGCGGTCGGGGGCGGCGGTCAGGTAGCGGGCCGCCTCGGCCTGCACGACCATCGCCGTCACATGGTGGGTCACGACGTCATGGAGCTCCCGGGCGATGCGGGTCCGCTCGGCCGCGCGGGTGGCCGCGGCGACGTGCAGGCGGTGCTCCGCCTCGGTGGCCCGGGTGGAGCGCAGCCAGGCCCCGATGCCCCACGCCACGACCAGCGCCAGGTAGAAAACCACCAGGTCGGCCGGCTCCTCGTTCAGGCCGAGCCGGGCGAGCGCGACCACCAGTGGCACGTACGCGGCGGAGAGGAGCAGCCCGACGGCGCGCCGGTGGTGTTCCAGGTAGGCGCCCGCGCTGATGAGCGCGACGGGCAGCGCGATGCCCGCCATCGCGTGGTAGGCGAAGATCTGGTCGAGGGCGAAGCCGAGCGACACCAGGACGAGGCAGAGGGCCGGCCGGCGTCGGCGCACGATGAGTGGCATGCTCTCCAGGGCGATCACCGCGACGGCCAGCCCGTCGTAGGGACTGGTCGGCAGCTCGCCGATCTGCGTCCCGTTGCCCTGGAACCCCGGCATGAGCGACACGACGGTCAGCAGCAGCGCTGAAGGGGCATCCCGGACAGTGACCTCACACCGCCGCCACAGCGCCGCGAGCTGTCGTAGGTCTATCACCGGGCATGCCCGACCGTCAGCGGCGTGCCGCCCCGCACCGCGCGCACGGCCGCGCCGGCGGTGAAGGTGACCGCCGCGACGGCCCCGGACCGTCTCAACAGGCGCATGACGACTCCTTGACGAGGTCCGCGGCCGGAGCGCCGCGCTCACCCCGCCAACGCTATGGATCGGGCGGCCGGGAATCGTCACCGCCCGGTGGACACTCCAGGTAGCTCACACGGGGGACAAAGAGTGTCCACCGGAC